>NZ_JAEHBN010000030.1:0-52342 GCF_016483605.1 Bacillus cereus group sp. N11 | reverse complement strand
AAACTCTTTCTTCATGGCAGGAAGTTTGGCAGAGCATGTACCATATGTCAAACCTTTTCCTGTTTCTTTGTATGCATGATTCCATAGAGATAGGAAATGATTGAATACAAAACGAGAACAGCCAATCGTTTTATTGATTAGAATCGCTTGTGCTTTATTTGGATAGATACGAAATTTATATGCTTTACTGTTTCGCTAACTGGTACTCAAACTTCCAATGTAAATAATGATATTTCGGTGACATTTCTAGCAGGTGATCGTATGTCACTAAAAGTAACGACAGGAGGTGCAAATGCTACAACAGATACTGTAGCTCAAGTTGAAATTTTTTAATATACATAGACCCTTAGCGTACAAGGAAACGTGAAAAAGACATTGTTGTTGCAAAATTGTATTCTTCTTATCTTAAACAGAAGAATAAAAGCGTTAACATTATATTTATCGAGTTATGAGGTTTACATTCTCATTTAATGAATATTTTATAGGTCTATAAAGGCGTAGCGAAAATCATTCTTGATTACTCAGTAAAAAAAGACCTGACGTTATATATCAGGTCTTTTTCAGGTCTTATTCTATACCAACTGCATCATAGGCCTTCGCTACAGCTTGTATTTCTTTTGAATTTTTACCATATAAATCTTCTGCGGCTTGAAGTGCAGCTTGGCGCATCATTTTAAAATCAGATTTTGCCGTTAAATATTTTGTAAGAGCACGATAGTAAATTTTTTCTGTAGCTTCGCGGCCAACGCCACTTACTTCCACACCGTAATGCCAGCCACCTTCCGACAATAAATATGCTGCTTTATTATTGATACTACTGTTAATATGAACACCGCCATTATCATATGGTCCAGGATAATATTTTCTATAATGATCTGGATAACCTTGAGTGGGTTCTAATGGATTAGGAATAGAAGCAGGATGACTTAAGGATCGCATCGCATCCCCTGCTATATCCGGTGTATAAATATCTTCTCCTGCCTCCCAATCATCACGGTCTACCATCGCACCGAAAATATCCGAAAATGACTCGTTTAATGCACCAGACTCATCTTGATACTCTAAATTTGCTGTATACTCTGTTACAGCATGTGTTAACTCATGGGCAACTACATCTAAGCTCGCTGAAAATGGAATAAACAGTTTTCCATCACCATCACCATACGCCATATACACACCGTTCCAACTAGCGTTATTCCAGTTTTCTCCTACGTGAACAACAGAACGTAACTTCGCTCCTTTGTTATCATAGGAATTACGATTAAATGTTTTCTTATAATAGTCATATACTTTTTCTGCATTTGCATGTGCATCAACACCTGCTTTATCTTCAAAGAACTTGGATTTACTTTCAATTTCATAACCTGTATATCCCAGTCCTTTTGATGTTGAATTATAGGATTGTTTCAACAAATTTCTCCAATCAAACGTATAAACACCGTTTCCACGTTTACCATCAAATAAATGGAATGCACCTGTTTTTTCATTTTGAACAATTTCAAATGATTGTCTGTTTCCTAAAACACCATATCCAAAACCAGTAATATGATCGACCGCATTATATTTATTGATCACATTTCCATTTGTTGCATCAATAAAATAATACCAGTAGCCTGGTGCTGGTTTTGAAACAGAGGCTTTTACAAGATAGGAAAGATAATATTGTCCATCTTTTTCATAAACGTATAAATCTTTCTTCATACCATCATAGTTATCTACTTTTCCAATCTCTTTCTCAATACCAGCTTTCGCAATATTTACAGCATCATCTTCTGAAATGCTTGCAGTTGATGGGATATTTTTATTTTCTAAATTCGGTATAACTTGTCCAAAAAATGCTTTCACATTATTATTTTTATCAAGTGCTACTGTTTGATCAGATCCATATACAGGAACACCATTATATTTTTCAATAAGCTTCACATGCGTTGTTTCTGCTTCTGTGTCTTTTTCTTCTTTAACGATTTCAAAATGTTTCTCCATATTTCCTGCTAATTTAAACATGTCTTTCTTACTCTTTAAATACTCGAACACAGTCTCTTTTTTATCTAGTCCTTCTGGTGCTTTCCACTCTTCTCCAATATAAGATGGTGTTTGAAATTCTTGGTTGTATTGAATCTTTTGCTCTGCTGCATATGTACGTGACGTTCCAAATGTCGCAAATGCACCTAAAGCCATAGATACAGCTAATGTTGAAGATAAAATCACCTTTTTCAAAATACCACTTCCTATCCCATTTTTTAACACTTTTATACAATTCTAGATATGATAGTAAATCGCCTCCTATTTGAAATTATATAAATATAAAACATAAAATTCAGATAACAAAACTTATAAACATTTCATGGTCATGCAAAAGACGTAAAATCATATGAGAACCAACTATTTGTACGATATGGTCACAGTACCGTAGCCCACAAACCTATATAGTCTGTTGTGGGAGGGGTTGATGGCACACCGCAATCTTGCACGTCAGCGATACTAGAAATCGCCTTCGCCTTTGGTAGCAAGAATCCCACTGACGTTAGTCAGCTTGTGTCTTTAGCCGTAGGAGTGTCAAAAAAACGCTAAGTTGAATACAACAAAAGTCTTGCAAATCTATAAAAATAAAATTAGTGGCTCTGTTGCAAAGTTTACTAAATGAGTCTATACTCCATCGCTATCTGATGAGTATGCTATATTTTTAAAAAAACCAATATACTTGTGACCATGTAAAAAAGCACCCTGTAAACAGGGTGCTTCACTCTACCTAATGACTAATATTAGCAGTTGGGTATAAAGTCGTTCCTCCAATTGAAACTTTTATTTCATTTGTTAATGGAACATTTTGTTCATTAATAATTGTTCGCCACCATTCCCATGCAAGACCTGTACATTCTCTCGCTACGACTTTTACATTTTTTGAATTCGGTGGAAGTGGTATTACTGTAGAGTAATGAGCCGTTTTATCTTGGTTGTTTCCTTCCCAAGTTTTATGTGTTAATACTTCTTTCCCATTTGCATCATATGAGAATTCATCCCAAGATACATCAAATTGAGCAACATATGCACCGTAATGATCAAGCGTCATTTTCGCACTTGAATATTCTGTAGTTGTCGTCTCAATATAATCTGTATTGTTATGAACAGCAGCAGTTGCGTTATCTTTTAAGAAAGTGCTTGTATATGAAATTGGGTATGCTGGATTTTTAGAACTTAATTCTGCATTATCTTTAATAATATTTCGGATTTCATTAAAATCTTTTGTAACAACTTTATTATGCTCTTTTGCATCTCCGCCTAATACGACAGCGGTAAAGGTACTTTCTTCAAAAATATCTTTGTACTGTCCACTCGCTTCAACACCTTGACCCTTAATTAGAGCTTTAAAAGCAGATTGTACATCTTTACTTTTTGATGATGTTTCTAATTTTACATAAACGGTTCTACCATAGGCTACATTTGACACCATAACAGGCGGAGCCGTATTACTTACCCCTTTACGAGTCAACTCTTCAAACGTAACACTGTTATCAAAAAGATCAGATGGATTGTTAGGTAGTTCAGCACTTACGGTATAAAATATTTGCTTATATGCCGCAACCATCACTTTTTTCTCTCCATTTGCAACGGCATTAAAGTCAATGTTTAGACTGTTATCAAGATATTTAGCGTTGACATTAAGAGCACTTGCGATTTGTGATTTACTATACACCATGGACTCTGTATACTGCATTCTTGCAGGTAACGAATGTGTTGATGCATACTTCTCATTCCAAGTAGATACTAAATCATCTACTGCTCCAGAAACATTACCATATGTCGGATTTTGGACAGATATCGTATTTTCTTTTCTCATTCCAGGTAAGTCTATACTAATATTTATAGGTTTTCTCTTAGCCACTAATAAACTAGGTTGATTATCAGCAAAAGCTTTATTTGCAAGTTGTACTGCTCCTGGATACGTACGATTAGCCACAGAATCAATAATGGAAATATCCACAGGTGAAGTTGTAAGTGATTTTTTCTCACGTTCCACTACTACAAATTTACCATTTGAATTTGTACTTTCTTTCGGAACAAAACTCTCTACTTTATCCCCATTTACTGCTAAAATATCTCTACTATCATACTTTAAATTTGCTATACCAGTATCAATGCCAATAGCTTGTTTGGGTGCATTAGCTGAATTACTTTTAGGTGTTTCCGCTAATGAAATAGATGAATAATTAATAGTGCAAAAGCCGATTATTAAACTTGCTAGTAATTTTTTTCCTTTTGTATTTCTTGTTGTCTTCATAAAAATCAACTTCTTCCTTTTTTCGTATTGAGGTATAATAATTATTTATAAATAATTGCTAAATAATGAACTTACATAAATGCTTTTAAAAGTTCTTGAATTAATGGGAGTACTCCACCTATAAATTTTAAAATTATCATATTATTTCCACCCCTTTTGTTGTTGCTAAGATGTGATTTATCTTTATACTCTCATTATAGTAAGCGCTTACAATTCTATCAATACATTTTTATATGTAATATTGCATATTAATAGTGTTAAAGGAACTTTACTCACACAAATAATCTGTATATCAATTCATCTTTGATATACAGATCATTTGTATTATAATTTTTATAAATAATTGCTAAATAGTGAATTTACATAAATGCTTTTAGAAGTTCTTGAACTAATGGGATTGCTCCACCGATAAATTTTAAAACTGCCATTGCTATTTCCATTTAATTTCCTCCTCTTTTGTTAGTACTAGGATTTGATTAATCTTTATACCCTTATTATAGTGAGCGTTTACATTTGTAACAATACTGTATGCAATATTGCATATTTATACGTTTAGACAAAAATTAGACCTCTATTAGTCATTCTTTAATGGTAGCATAGCAAGGTGAGAGTCTTTAAGGGTTCTTCTTAATAGGAGGAAATATGGAAAGAGTACAAGAGATTTACAGTAATCTAAAATTTAAGAGTTGGGTTAAACAGGTATTAGCTGTGGGCGGAATGGTAGGGTTCTGCTACTTTGTGTTATATGTTTTCTGTTTCTTATTTGATATGTAAAAATTATACGACTACACTAGTGGAGTCTTGCCTAGAGAGGTAAGGCTCTCTTGTTGTACTTGACGATGAACAAACTGCATACAATACTTCTTAGGTTCGTCAGATTACTCTGTATGGTGCCTTGTTCCTCTATGTTCTAGAACCAGTAACTCCTATCATTGAAAGTAAATAAGCTTCCATTTATATTGAAAACATAATTGTATTGATAAAAAATGTACTTTTACTAGATACATATTAAAAAGACAAGCATAAGTTATATTACATTTTGGTAAAATCTTTTTGTATACATCCATCTCTATATAAACATATAAATATAATATATTAAAAATAATTTAAATGCAAGAATACTAGTAGTGGAACCGCCAGCATTTTGCTAAATAGCCTACGCTATGCGGAAGTCATTTTAAAATTCTATGTGTCGATTTTTTCTTTACCCTTACGGATAAACCACCATATCAAAGCCACAAATAGCACGAAAAGCGGTATTATTTGAATAAAGAAAAATCCTTTCCAAAAATAAAGTGGATTATTATATGTAAATTCTGTTGACGCCTCATTTGTATAAGAAAGAAAGAAACAAACGAACCTACCAAACAAGAAATTGGAATTGAGAGTAGATTTATCGCTAAACAGATCATTATCAATGATAGATTTTTAGCCTTAATTTTTGGTGAAACAGACATGAAAAATAAAGATATTGAAGTACCTGATATAAGAAAAAATGGTATTACATAAAAAATTAACATAATATCCCTCCATGATTTTGATTGTACCATCAGCAAAGACAATTTTGTGCAAATTTGCATGAATAGGGTACTCATGCGAGGTTAACATAACGTCCTTTTATCGGTAGCAAGAAAAAGGCGAATCCCCTTTGAAAGTGGAGATTCGCCTTTTTCTTTTTCTATAACCCTATTCATCTTTTTATACATTCTTGGGGTCCCACCACATGCCCATCAACTTAAGATTTTGAAATACCCCAAAACGAAAATTTTGTGTATTATGCTCGTTTTTATTATTTTGAGGTAACCCGTCCTTTTTAGCTTGATAGCGATGTGGTGCTATCCTAGTAAAACAGCTTTTTATTACACTGAAATCTGATAATGGAAATAGAATACAGACCATAACCTTAAATTACATGTATCTAGGCTGTACCCAGTTTCAACTATTTTGCCGAAAGAAAATAAAAAGGGGCAATGTTAAGACTTGTAGCGCTTAACCATAAATACACATAAAAAGAAACCAGGCGGTAGTAAATATTAAAAATATTACGGAAAAGTGTATATTAGGAACAAAAAAAGACACCATAAGGTGTCTTCCTGCGACTTGAACCATCTTAATTTTAATAATATGTATTGGACTCCCATCCGAATATTATTTTATCATGTTAAGTAATGTTTGGGTACCGCCAGCATTTTTGAAGAAAAACACGCTAAGCAAAAAATACAATAAGCTGCCCATATGGACAGCTCATTTACATAATTCTCGTTATAGGAAATAAATATCAATCACTGAGCATTAATATTCTTTAACTGAGTAACAGTTCCAAATCTTTTTTGTTTTATATGAGTCCTATAATGATTATAGGACTGAAGTATGATTCGAAATAGCGTTGATTATATGATTCCAATCGTCACAGTGAATCTCGTGACCCGATCCTTCTAGGGTTAGTAACAAAGCATGGGGAATTTCATTAACAAGAGCAAGACCATGCTCGTATGGAAGCACTATATCCTCTGTACCATGGATAACCAAAGTAGGTATATTGATTTCTTTTAACTTCCCCTCATAAGAATCATCACCTTTAAGAAGGGAGTGATTAAACATACTGAGTAGGTTATTTGCTCGTTTTATTTCTTTTTCTACCTGCTTATAAACCCTCTTCTCATCGAATTTATGATTTGAACCACAGAGTAAAGCTGATCCTGTAACCAAGTAATTTGCAACAGATTCTTCATCTGACCAATTTAGTTTGGCCGCATTAGCATGGTAAGCGAGTATCTTCTCATCGATTGGAGGTAAATTCCGGTTGTTGTCTTCAGAACCAAAAATACCTGATGCAATCAAAGTTATACTTAGAACTCTCTGAGGGTTCCTTAAGGCTACAATTTGAGCAATCATTCCACCCAATGACATTCCAACAATATGTGCTTCGTCAATATGATATGCATCGAGTACTCCAATCGCATCATCAGCCATATCTACCACAGTATAGTGGGAACTCCCGGGTTTATAAGTAGTTGACCGTCCGACATCTCTATTATCATAACGAATAACATATCGGCCCGTATTAGCTAATTGTTGACAAAATTCCTCATCCCAATAAACCATTGAACACATGGCTCCCATAATCAGTAAGACTGCTGAATCTGCTGAATTGCCAAAGCTCTCTGTACATATATCAATTTCATTAATTTTGATAATCTTTTCAGTCATGATTAACTCCTCATTTCATTCGTATTTAGTTAATAAAAAAGACACAATCAAATAAACCCACATATTTTTTTTAAAAAATAGTTGGGCATAACGAATTGTGTTTAAAATTAACGTAAACGAATGAACTTGATAATCATGTTAAACACTCTCCTATAAAAAGGGAATAAGGGTAAAACCCTTATTTTGATTATAACATAGCTCTATCAGTAGTAATATAGGTTCACTTTTTCTTATTTTATAATTAAAAAAATAATTCTTATTGTATGAATCTGCACTCTTAGTTGAAGAAAAGACGATGTATACAATATCCAAACCTAATTAACATAACGTCTCATTATTGTTAGTAAGAAAAAGCTAGATTATCCGCAAAATTGTATAAAATCTTGCATACTCTTAGCATGGCCTTTTTCCGAAATGCTGTCGAGACCGAGACCCTTTTAATGTATAAAGAAAAGACCCCCTAAGGTGCCTTCCTCCGACTTGAACCACTTTAATTTTAATAATATAGTTCTGATTTTAAAAACTACAGGGATTTTTTTGGGGCTTTGTAAGTAGTTTTTAAGAAATTATGAGTGATTTTTTTTATTTTGGTTTTCAAAATAGTTTTCTTTAATGATTTTTATAAGATATTCTTTTTCTGTTAGTTCAAATATAAATAATGCTTTTTTCATGATATCAGCAACATCTTCTTCATTATGTTGTTTTAATCTTAATAAATTCCAACCCTTTCCATAGTAGAGTTCACCTAATAGGTATAAAGTATTTAGGTTAATAGCTAATTTGATACCTATATCATTGTATTTTATTGCCTCTTCATGTTGATTTGTATGGCCTAAAATTTTTGCTAAATTAAAAATGATTTTTAATTTAATTTCTTTATCTCTAGGAAAATCTAGCTTATTAAAATTAGTTAAACATCTTCGTAATATATTAATACTTTTTTCATATTCTTTATTTTCCCCATGAAATATAGCCATTGTCTGCATAATCTCTATTTCTCTTTCTGATAAACAATCCATATTGGTTAAAGTTAGTTTTAATGCATGATTTAAAAGATTTAAAGCAATTTTTGTTGATTTATTCACCATAAATATAACGATTGCTTCATGCCATAGTAGAAATTGTTTATCTTCTGTTGATTGGAAATTATTTTGGTTTTTCTCTTGTTTTACTATTTCATAAAGTTCTTTATATTGTTTTTGCTTTGTACAATCTCTCATTACATATTTTACATTTTCTATATATTTTAATTTTTTGTTTTGAGTTAATGCAAATATACTATTTGGATCAATACCAAGTCTTTCTGATAATTGGTATAACAATATGCTAGATGGATAAATCATACCCTTTTCTATCTTGCTAATTTGACTTTGTGAACATATTCCATGACATAATTCGGATTGTGATATATTTTTTTTAATTCGAAGTTCTTTAATGGTAATACCCAAATCGTTAAATTCCATCTTTTCACCTACTATTTAGCACTTTATTAGCATAAGAATATTTTCTAATTCTTAATGTAATGTAAAATTTTTATAGTTGCAATTATTGGTTAATTAATAGTGCATATATCAGTCTATGTTTTTCGGTACTCGTAATTGCAGTAGTTATTTTTGTTGTTATGATTATGACGCAATAGATGTTCAATCAAGAAGAAATTATTCTAGGAAACAAGATACTGAGTAATTTACATAAGGACCGTACCCTTTCCATAGGATGGCGAGGCTTTTTAATGTACAAAAGAAAAGACACCCAGAGGTGCCTTCCTCTGACTTGAACCACTTTAATATTTAATAATATGTATTGGAATCCCATCCGAATATTATTTTACCATGTTACATTATTTTGTTCATTGATGGGAATCATCATATTGCCATCAACCTAAGAGTACCTACTACCTTTTATTGTTATAAATATTATTTTACCTAGATTAATAAGAAGAGATGAAAAAACACCTTCACAAGGTGTCTTTTTTCATTATAGAAATATCTTAAATAGGACTCTTTTTTATAGTCTAATTGCAAAACCTTTGGATATTTCAAATAAATAACTTTAAATCAGTCTCTATATACTAATTAATTCTTAAAAATGTAAACAGACGTTTGTTTAAAATATTTTAGTTATGAATCAATGTGTGAGGTATGATGAGTTCCGTGTTCAATTGTCTACTTAGTTAACTTCTCATTTATTATATAAAATTTATCGCTACAAGTTCTTCTTAACGTTTTTTCATGAGAAGTAATCAACTTTTAAACTTTTTTTAATATTCGAAACCACTATTTGTAATCCAATCCATATTTTATTGATACCAATATAGTTACAGGTATGCTAAAATCCATTTGAAACATTGCTTTTGGGAATGTAATTGCTATTATAATCGCAACTTATTTTCTACAAACTGATTGGATTTCAATCCAAATTGCGGTTTTATTCCGCAGTCCTTAACAAATTGTTAAGGACCTTTTTTATTTGTTCTTTAGTTGTGAAAAAATAAAATTTGCAAAGATATAAAATTTTCATAATGGGGTTAGTTAAAATTATTAGCTTGATGGACATGTGGTTGGAATCCTTTTAAAGAAAAGATTAGAAGAATAAAAGAAAAAAATGAGAATATATTTACAATCGTGAGAAAAAATGTTCTTTGTTTTGTTGTGAATAAAAAGGAGGTATGTCTGATGAATTTCATTCATATTGAAACTAAAAATCATTATAAAAGTGAAAAAGAAAATGAAATGAATAGTATACCAATTATCAAGCGGGTATATTATGAAAATGGAGAAATTAAGTTCGAAATATTAGAAGATAAAAAAATTCCTATAGCATGGTTAGATAAGTAAAAAAAAGGTACTCATTCGAGTGCCTTTTCTTTTATTCTTAAGAAGGTTTTTTACGTTCAAATTATATATGCCTTTAGATATATGAACTACCGAGAAGTGATGTTAATTGACATATATACTATATGCAAGGGATAAAAGTTTTAAAATGGAGATGAATTTCATATTGTATAAAAAGGGATTGGAGATATGAAATTAGTTTATTAGAGAAAAATGGTGTGAAGTTTTTTTATTGATTTTATTTTGCGTTTTTGATGCATTTATTAGTTATGATAAGAGTTTTTGGAGGTGAATTATGTTAAATGAAGAAAGATGGAAAGGTCTTATACCAGATGAATATTTGAGTGCTTCTGCATTAGATCCAAATTTGATTGGTCCTACATTACCACCTATTCCACCTTTTACTTTTCCAACAGGACCAACAGGGCCAACAGGATCAACAGGAACAACAGGACCAACAGGACCAACAGGACCAACAGGATCAACAGGGCCAACAGGGCCAACAGGACCAACAGGATCAACAGGATCAACAGGATCAACAGGATCAACAGGATCAACAGGATCAACAGGATCAACAGGGCCATTTGCCACTAATACCAATGCTTTTATAGTAAATTTTACTACTACAGCTCTTATCCCTCAAGGTACAGGAATACCATTAGATACTAATTTAATATTGACACCAGGAATATCACATACACCTGGTTCTAGTGTTATAAATTTAGATGCTGGTACTTATTTAGTTGAATATAATACTGTATCGCAAGCTCCAACAGGTAATTTTGTATCTACTAGAGCCCTTCTTAATGGTTCTACTATTACTGGAGCTATTGTTGTTAGTCCGCAAGTAGCTTCTGGAACATTTCAATCCTTAAGTTCAGGATTTCTTGTTATAGCACCTAATCCAGTTAATACTTTGGAAATTGCTGCTGATTCTTTAGGAGGGAACATTTATAATTCGCAGTTTGCAAGTATTCCAAATGTATCTGTAAGAATTGTTAGATTAAGCTAATAATCCACTTGTTTACTTGATTTTTAATGTATACTTTTGTTATATAAATTGAGGGTATCAGGGGAATTAGTGAGAAGTCAATAATTTAGTGGGGATGAATGTAAACTAATGGGTAAAAGTTTACTTTGGAGTTTTGAATCATTTTATAACTAATTTTGTAATAAATTTCTCAATACAGATATAGATGTTATATATGGTTGTTATATCGAAAATTAACAAAAAATATAATACTATAAAAATTAAGCTGGTTTCTGTCACTTGTTTTTCTCTTACGCTAAAGATAAGATCGTGTTCCTGGATCTTATCTTTTTTATTTAAAATTCCAACAGGAATGGAGTTCGTGAATTTTATAAAAAGAGAGAAGGTAATTTATTGCTCTTTTTCTACATCAACTTTTATTGTATATTTTGGGGTTACTTGACGTTTACATTTATTTTAAAAAAAGTACTCGTATGAGTACTTTTTCTTACCATGTCATGTAAAAACATTCTAAACTTACTTACATGCATACAATTATCAAAGATGGTTATATAATTGAGAAGATTGTAAATTATCAATCTACGTTTATATGATTAGGAAAGGAGCTAAAAGCTGAAAATGTTAGAAATCATTTTTGTTGCTGTATTACTTTTATCTAGCATCACTCCCATCTTTATCGAACGAGGTTTGACGAAAAAAAATATAGTCATTTTACTGATTAATTATGTATTCTTATTTGCCATCATCATTGTAATTGGTGCAAACTGGCGTATGATCCCCGCCTATTTCTTATTGTTCGTTTTAACATTACAAGTTTTTTTGAAGCCAAAAACTACAGCCGTTTCTGAAAAGTTAGTGATGAAAGTTTTAAAAGGTTTAGGAATTATCGTAACTACTATCGCAATGTTTACATTACCTTTACTTTTTCCGATCATAACACTCCCAGAGCCTACTGGAAAATATACAGTAGGAACGAAAGCTTTTCATTTAATTGATACAAATCGAAAAGAAACCACTGTACCAAATAATCATGAAAATCGTGAGTTAATGATACAAGTATACTATCCTGCCGAAAAAGGATCAGGGAAGCCTTCTGCTTATTTTGAGAACATAAACGAGCTGGCTGAACAATTGGCAGTAACAAACGGTGCTCCGTATATCGTAACGACACATTTAGGGCTGACAAAAACACATTCTTATCAAGATGCTAAGCCACTTCAAGATAAAGAAACATTCCCCCTCCTTTTATTCGGCCATGGGATGGGATTATATGGTCAACAAAATACATTCCAGTTAGAGGAATTAGCTAGTCAAGGCTATGTAGTAATCGCTCTTAATTTCACAGGATATGCAGCAACAACGATTTTCCCTAACGGAAACCGTGTAGACTCTATACCAATTGAATATACACCTACTGACTTAAATAACATAGTTCAAAAATGGGAACAGGATACTACTTTTGTTTTAAACGAAGTAATAGAAGGGAATTTCGATAAAAGTTTTAATACTATCGCAGACTTAATTAACTATGACAAAATTGGAATGTTCGGTCACTCTTTTGGCGGAGCAACTTCCGCACAAATGTTAGTAAAAGATACGCGTATTAAAGCCGCAATTGATATGGATGGCGGATTGTATGGTGATCCAATGCCTAAAGACGGTCCTCAGAAACCATTCATGTTGATGAATGCTGAGGCTACGATTCATTATATGAAAGAAGCTAAAAATCAAAAGACAACCGGAATCCAAAATGAATTATTGGAAATATCCTATTTAAGAAATAAAACTATTGAAAAACCTGGCGTGTACACAGTGGTAATTCCAAAAACAAATCATACTAGTTTTACAGATTTAGCAGCATTTTCACCTATTATTAACGAACCAGACGAAGATGTAGCCGCAAATTATACACTCATTAATAAACTAGTAACTAGCTTCTTCGATCAAAATTTAAAAGGAATAAACAAAAATCATTTAGAAGAAATTCAGAAGCAATATCCTGAACTTCATCTGATTAAACACTAATAACCATTTTCCGAGTTATGTAACCCCTCCTTATACTTGAGGGGTTTCTACTTTAACACAATTATAAAAAAGGCCCCATCACTGGGGCGCTCAAAAAATAATATAAGTAAATGAATTAAAACAAATAACAGACATCTAATAATTCCTTAACGTACGAAATTCACGTTATGTTGGCGAGACCCCTACTTATACTTACTTTCTAACATCGCATAACGCAATAGCTTTAACTTTGTTTCTTTTTTCAATGCTTTCCATTCCGATACAGCAATCTTTATTCTTAATTCCTCCATTAAGGGATACAGACCGCAAAACGGAATAAAACCACGCTAAGGATTTTTGAGCCATTTTAACGCTAATTTAAATTGTGTTGTATTGGATGCTATAAGGAAATCGAAATAACACTTCTTAGCAAAATTAAAAATAATAAAGAAGCCGAATTCCTTAACAGGTGGAATTCGGTTTCTTACTACAATATTTAACTTTAATTAGGAAAGGATTGTCCAATTTAAAAGATAATATATTTATTTATATTTCGGATCGAAAGGTTTTACCTAACTGGTTACCAAGACCAAAATAATGACGGAAATTATATATAAGTGGGCTCCATTTATTTGGGTCAATATGATTTTCTTCAAGAATGATTTCCTTATGAGCGTGTACATGTATAGCTTGTGTCTCAACAATTGCAAAATCAGGAGAATAATCAGGAATTCGAATATGTTTCACCCTTGCCTCAATTTGAATTGGACACTCCATAATTCGAGTAGGTTTTACCGATTTAGACTCAGTAGGTGTTAATCTACTAATATCATATTTTTCTTTTTCATATGTAAACCCATTCTTTTTCTTATAATCCGGAACAGGATTTTTCCCTGTATAGGGCGCTAATTGTTCAACATTCTCCCATAATGAAGGACTCGGAACATTGATTACACATTCAGGATGTCGTTCTAAATTTTCAATAGCTTTCCCACCAAGTCCAATTCCTAATATAATACAATCTCCTAATGCCCATGATGATGACATAGGGCTGATGTTTACTGTTCCATCTTCATTTAGTGAATTTAGTAAAATCACAGGAGTTCCGTAGTATAGAATTTTAGGTTTAATAGTCTCTGTGTTTGAAACCTGAGTCATTTTTTTCATCTTTATTTCTCCTCCTATTCATATGTTCTTCCCTATTTATTGTAGAATATAAACATTTCGATTATCATCGAAATATGGATTACATTAGGGGGAAATTAAAATGAACGCAAATCCAAATGTAGCAGTGATTGCTACTCTTGTGAGTGAAGCTTCTCGTGCAACAATATTAACAGTCTTATTAGATGGTAGATTCCACCCTGCAAGCGAATTAGCGTATATGGCAGGAATCAAACCACAGACGGCTAGTTTCCATTTGACAAAAATGGTCGATGCGAATGTAGTTATAGTTGAAAAACAGGGGAGACATCGATATTATGGAATTCGAAATCCGGAAGTTGCTCAAGTTATGGAGTCATTTTTATCAATAGCTCCACCCATTGAAATTAAATCATTAAAACAGGCTTCGGAAGATAAAGCGATGCGTTTTGCAAGAACATGTTATGATCATCTTGCAGGAAATTTAGGAGTACAATTAACAGATTCTTTAATTAAAATAGGTGTTATTTATGAAGAAAAGGACGGTTTTACTGTTACTGAAAAAGGGGAGCCATTCTTTACAAATTTTCAAATTGATCTTGAAAGGGTTAAGAAAAAGCGTCGTTCATTTACACACAAATGTTTAGATTGGAGTGAAAGACGTCACCACCTTGCGGGAGCATTAGGAAATGCCCTTCTAGAAAGACTATTAGAACTAAATTGGGTTCAACGTTTACCTAAAACAAGAGCAATAAAAATCACTTCTGACGGGAAAAAGGGACTAAAAGAAACATTTTCTTTTGATATTACAAACAACTAAGTTTTGAATATAAAACAGCCGATTTAGTCTTAAAGGGATTAAAGTCGGCTATTTTGTGTTGAAATTTGCTTAACGTGGTTTTTTTCCGAAATGCTGGCGGTACCCATTAAATAGCAAGTGTAGAGATTGCTTGTTTATAGATTAGTTGTTGTTTACCATGAACCATCATTAGGACGGTAAATTTATCTGTTGCAAGAATCTTTCCACGTACTGGAACGCCATTCTTTAAAAATACAGTAACTTCTCCTTTTTTCTCTTTCAATTGTTCATACATATCTTCTTGTAAGTTATACATGAAATGCGCCCCCTATTTTTAGCTACTTTTCTTTTAATACTTTCTGCCTTCCATTGTGGTCTATTTGTATTTCCCATTCACCTTCTATTTTTCCAAACCATTTTCCTATTTTGCTTACATTAGATAGTAAGATCCTCATGATTCAACTCCTTGCCTTTTAGATGCTTATGAACACAATATATACATTTGGAACGATGTTAATTATTCATATAGGATACCGTCATATTGATATAAAGGCGTTATCCTTTCCTATAATTTCTCAGAAAGAATAACGCCTTTTTCTTTTTAGGGGGTATTTTGTCTAGTTAGCTTGATAGCGATGTGGTTCTACCCCTTATAAATGTTACAAAAATCTTTCAAATGGCTCTAACTTGCACAATGCTTCCCGTTAATATAATACGCTGATTCTGTGAAAACCGTAAATACAACCTCTACTTCTGGAAGTCCAAAATCCATTACATATGTAGTAATGGCCTTGGCAAATCGATCACGAATTTCCTGTCCACGCTCGAACCATTTCACTTCAATAAGAGGAAACGCTTCTATTTCTTCTCCATTGAATACAAACGTAGAACTTGGTAGTTCCAACGTAAAATTATCCGTACCACACTCACAAATCTCTGCGAGCTCTTCTACTAATGGCTTGCTTATGTGTTTTAATTGTTCAGTAGTAATTCCACGAAACACAACATGCGGCATGTGAATCCCTCCGTTAGATAGCTTTATATTTGCTCACATCATAGCACAATTTATTCTGCTGCACTAGAATCTATTGATACATTTCAATGACATTCTTAAGAATGATCATATGTTATTGAAGCAATACAAATATTGTAACTATTTAAAACATGTGAGAGCTCGGTAATTGGGTAAATAAAAAATGCCTTATCACATTCTCCCTGTAAGGAGGCATGAGGGGACCTCTATTAGGAAAGGGATGGTGCGCTTATATATTTTTTTAAAAAAAGACACCCTAAAGTGCCTTCCTCCGACTTGATAACCACTTTAAAATAACATTGGATTCCCATCCGAATATTATTTTACCAAGTTAAGTAATATTGGTCATTGAGAAAGTCAAATACGTAGTGTTCATATATAGTGACCCCTAGGATCAAACAAGATTTAATACAGTTTTTTGGTTGATCCAAAGACAAACAAGAACCCTAAAACCGCGCAAAGATAGGAGTGTATAAAAAAAGCATAGATCCGTAGAACAAAAAAGAAGGTTCCTTGGTGAGATTACGGTTTCCACTGTTCCTTGCTACTGATAATGGGACGTTATGTTAACTAGACGTGTATGAGATATACAATCAAACAAAGTTATTTTCCATTTTCATTCTTATTTTGAAATAGATGCACAATCAAAAGTCCACCAACAAATAAGATTGGAAATCCTACGACTATATATAATCCGTTTTTTGGTATTCCTAATATAATTGCAAGATAAACTAAAAGAAAAAGCCCATAATGCTAAAATTATGATTTCTAACATCTTCTTTTTCATTAAAAGTTAAGCACCCCAAATCCCCTTAAAAAGTTGTATTCGGAATGTTATAACAAAATCAAAAAAAGACCCTACAAGAGGGTCTTTCATGGACTAATATTAAGCTTTTTGAACATTAGTAGCTTGTAGGCCACGTTGTCCTTGTTCTACTTCAAACGTTACACTTTGTCCTTCGTCTAAAGATTTGTAACCGTCGATTTGGATAGCTGAGAAATGTACGAATACGTCTTCTCCATCTGCACGCTCGATGAATCCAAAACCTTTGTCTGCATTAAACCATTTTACTTTACCTTGTTCCATAATTATTGCCTCCTAGTGTGGATACCCACACATATGTTACTACCCTTGCTCAAATACCTTAGACGAAAAACAAAATTTATTCTTAATCTCAAACCGAACAAAAATAGGTCTTTATTAAATTAACATACTTTCTAAAAAATAGCAAATTTCAAAACTAAGTCCTTATGGTAATTAGCCACTAATAGTGGTTGTTGGAGAAAAAGTCACTATGATAGTCATCACAGCAAGAAGTTGCCAAAGGACCTCGACAATATCATTAGTTTGATTTTTTTCAGACATTCAACAACTGATAAAATTAGCTGTCTTCGAGTTAAATTTTATTTCTGATAACGAATTTTACGTCAACTAGTCTCTCTTGTGGGGCTAGTTTTTTTGTTTAGCATGGGTTTTTTCCAAAATGCTGACGATACCCCTTTTAAAATTTAATGTAAACTAATGGGTATAAGTTTACTTTCAGTAAAATAACAAATTGTAAGTAGCGAATCCGCTTCTTTTTTATTTTGCATAGAAAAAGGAACCCTAATAGGCTCCTTAATTCGATTCAGAAGTTGTGTAGTTTTTTTTGATGATATCTTTTATGTTGATAATTAAGGATATAAGGAATCCAGCAGCTAGGATACCGTTTACCCAGTAATATGTATTCCCTGATGTAAATTTATTATAAAAGGAATCGACATTATAATATACAAAGCCTGCTGAAATCACGGTAAAAATTACTAACGTACCAAAACTTTTCATACTGTTCACCTCAATTCTAAAATTTCCGACTTTTTTACAATTATACATTTAAATAAAAAGACTTACAAAGAAATTATCATAAGGAAGAGTTAGACAAATGAGGTATCGCAAGGATTTTGGAAAAAAACACGCTAAGCAAAAAAATATAATAAGCTGTCCATATGGACAGCTTATTTACATAATTACTGTTATTGGAAGTTAGTTCATTAAAAATTTTTTAATGGTTTTAACAACTTTATTTGTTTCCTCAATATCAGGAAAATGTGCACTATGTTCAAATACAACAAGATGAGAATTCTTAATGTTGTTTGCTATTTCTTTACTAATTTCAATCCCAGTATTACGATCATGCTTTCCAACAATGATTAATGTATCAACTTTAATATTCTCTACACGTTCAATAAGTGGTATACATGGTTGATTTTCAAAAAGAGTTTTTGCTACTATTCCTGTATTAATTAATCTACTTTCTTCCCACAAACTACGATTTAGTTTGGCAAATTTCTGATCAATAAACAACAAGCTATCCACTGTGTCTGTATCAACTAATTGCCAAACTTGATTATATTTTTCTTTTAAGGATATTTTTGAATTACATAGAGTATCTATACGTTGTTTAACTTCACCTTGTGCTATTGCTGAAAAACCGTTTAATTGAATGTTATACATGCGTTCATAATCTCCTATGGACGGTGCCTGTAATATTAATTTTTCAACAAATTTAGGATATTTCAAAGCATATTCTAGACATAATTGTCCACCAAATGAATAACCCAATAAATGTATTTTTGGTATTTCTAATACTTTTTTTAATTCCTCTAAATCCTCTACAAGAGTATCTATAGAATAGTCATTATCATTGTTTGGTGCTTGAGAACGGCCCGATCCCCTTTGTTCGTAATAAATCACTGTTAAAAATTCTTCTAGTTTCACTCCTATTGTTCGTTCAAATACATAATGATTGCCACCAGGACCACCATGAACAATAATTAGAGGAATTGTGTTATGTTTAGATCCTGCAATTTTACACCAGTGTTTTATCCCCTGAAGTATAAGATATTGTTCGCCATCTTTTAGTTTACTAGTAATCACTATTTTCCCACCTTATGTTGATTTTATAGATTCTATTTTTATATGTATTAGATTCTTATTTAAAGATTGAAATCCCTGTTATATATTCTATACATATTCAGTTAACATAACGTCCTATTATCGGTAGAAAAAAAAGGCGGCCCCTTACTCTCACAAGGAATCCGCCTTTTTTTTTCTATCATTTTATACATTTCTATTGTGGCGCGAGTTTTCGGGTTCTCGTTTATTACTGGATTAGCCGAAAAACTGTATAAAATCTTGTATGCTCTTAGCGTGGTTTTATTTCGAAATGCTGTCGATACCTCTACTTATAGTTGTTTAATCTTAAGGTAAGATGCTTCACTCCACTAAAAAATATAACAATAAATTCGTTTAGAAATCTAGGTGTTAATCAACAATCGCGTCCCATTGTTGATTAACATTGAGATTCATCATCTGTTCTCGGTTTGTTTAAGAAACGGCCCTTGTTATTGTATATTCTTTAATAAGAATTCTGTAATCTCTTCATTTAGCTCATGATGGAAATATTCTCGATTAAATCCATGTGGATCTTGTGAAGGAAGAAAAGATGCATTTGTCATTTCTTTTGGAAATGGACTAAGAAACGAAAAATGTCCCGCGTTTTTAACTATTCTATGCTGAATTTTAGTACTGTCAGTTATCCCATTTAATATAATTTCTGCATGAAAATAAGGTGCAAGTTGATCTTTCTCCCCAACAAGCATTAAAATGGGGATGTTTATGTCTTCCAAAGCACCTTTTGTTTTAAACCAAACTGAAGCTGGTGCTAAAAGAACTAAAGATTTTATTCTGTAATCAGGTGTAATCTTGATAAGATGAGATTTCTCATCAGAAGACTCATAAGAGAAAGAGGTTGGTACTCCTCCCGATGCTGCTAATGCTGTGTATCCTCCCATAGAATGTCCGATGACTGAAACAGAATCAGGTTTTAAAGTTTTTGCAAAATCTTCACTATTAAAGAACCAATCGATTGCCATAGAAATATGCTTTGGCCTAATGGTTAGATTATCTACTGTACCTTCCAAGGTATTGTCGTTTCGATTATTGAATGGATGTTCAGGCATTCCTACTACAAATCCGTTACGAGCCAAGTGACGAGCAATCGTTCGATAAACTAATGGTGAACCACCGGTGCCATGAGATATTAAGACCAATCTAAACACACCTTCTCGAGGTTCAGCATTACTTGAAACATTCAAATGATAAGGTCCAATATTTTCAAATTTTTCAGGAGTATTTGTTGGATACATAACAAACATAGGAAAAGTTATATCTAATTGTTCATCAAAAAGCTCAACCCTTCGATAGCCAGCGAACATTACATCATTTTTTTCTATTTCTTCATTCATCAAATTCATCTCCTATTAACCTTTAATTATTTATCCTCGTAACCTTATTAATAATACAATTGCAATAATCCCTTTATAAGCTCAATAGGTCGTAGTTGGAAATAAAAGTAAGACTATGACCTGTTTTTACACGTATCTCGGCTGTACCCCTAGACGGTGTGTTCCCACCCTTCTGCATGTGCAGAAGTTGCTTAGTCAAATGAAGAAAAGGAGTCCCTGCATAGGTGCAGAGAGAAGATGGAAAATCCGCTTCTCATGGGACCTTGTCTTTGTTGATGCTAAGAAATCCCCACTTCAAGCGGAAGCGAGTAAGTGGGGGAGGTTCATAGTGAATTATTTTTGTACTTAAATCACTTAATCTCTAAAATCATTGCTAGATCGATTGCATAATTCGTGCGAGTTCTTTTTCTAAAGCAGCGGGCTCGTTTGCATAATTGTAAATCCCTAAAAACTTCTCTATAGCCTCTGGATGGGAACTGATTAGCTTGTTGACAGCATCCTGTTGTTCAGATATGCGTTCATTCTTCGAAATTTGGCATCCCATGTGAAACCGAACCATAAACTCATCTTCTATTGCCTTTTGATATTCTTCAGACATTTGATTTGATTGATCGGATTGTCCCTTATATTTTGATAGAATATTGGATAATATACGTGCTCCACATATAGCATCATGGATACCCTGCGCCATGCCAGGATCTTTAAAACAAACTGCATCTCCAACCAACGCCCATCCTTTTCCCATTCCTTTATACCAGTAATTATCATATCCGAGAATGCCTTTGACCGGTTCTACTAGTTCTGCATTTTTCAAGCGCTCCCCAATTGTTGTATTCGGAAAGTTATCTGTAAAGAAATTGCGTAGACAGCCTTCCGGATTCAATTTCAACCGTTCTATCAATTCCTTATTTTCTAATGGGAAAATGCCGACAATTACATATAAATCATCATTCGTCGGAAAGAGAATGGCTGTGTTATCTTTTATCTTGTATACTTCAAATTTAGGGACATTATCGTGGCGAAATCCAGAGAAATACCCGAAATAGATGCCGACTGTTGCCGGAATACTTATTTTGAGTTCACTTTTTACCAGCTTGCGAATAATAGAGGATCGGCCGTCTGCCCCGACTACCAGGCGAGCTAAAAATTCTTGTTTCTCGTTGTCGCCGTCTAAACCTTTCACGCCTATCACTGTTTCGTCATCACGGATGACATCCGTCACACGAAATCCTTCTAAAACAGTTACATTCATTTGGGATTTGGCTTGTTCAAGTAGAATATGATCGAGATAAGTTCTTCTAATACAATAACAACTTTCCTCTCCGTAAACCTCAGGGATGAGACCTTCTATCACGGTATCCTCAAATTGAAATTTAATATCCCGTACCGGCGGTGCTTTTGTTTCCAATAACTTGTCCAGGACACCGGTTTCTCGAAGAAGAGCGACAGTATTATTGAAAAAGGTATGGGTTGATAATGTGTCCCTTGGAAAATTCGCTCGGTCCACTAACAACACATGGAAACCTGCCTTAGCAAGATAAATTGCCAGGGTAGAGCCGGCACATCTAGCACCGGTAATGATGACATCATACGTCTTATTCATCGTATCACTCCATTTTCAAGTATAATTATTAACTTGCTTATCCATTAGCAGAGTTCTAAAGTTAATGCCCCTACGAGTTAAAGTAATAGGGAAAATTGATAAGAATGCACTACATACATAAAGTATGGAAGCTAAAACGAAATAAGTACAGAAAATTCCCACCTGCTATACAATTAAAAAGAATTTGTGGTAAAAATCGGAATGATAATTTAAGTATTAAATAAAGGTCAGTTTACTTGTCTCGTGAAGAGTTAATAGGGGTATCGCCACATGCCCATCAACTTAAAAATATTAACTACCCCCAAGAGTAAAAAAAGCTATTCTTACTAAAAGAATAACTTTTTTTCATTATTTAAATATGATTTCATCTGAATTTAATGGAGATTTCTCCTACAAAAGTAGTAGAATTTTTGTTTGAATTTGCTACCTCAGTTGGGTTTATCATATTTCAATTTCGATAGAATAGTAAATAGGTATATCGGATATGGAGATACATTACAATGATTATACATACTTCAGATTTAGAATTACAGTAACTACTTAACCCGTAGTTACTAATAAAGAAAGGAATAAGCAGAATGATACAGAACATATACGAAACTCATTTACATGTAAGAGATTTAGAAAAGGCAATAGATTTCTATCAAAATAAGCTAGGGTTAGCATTAGCAAGAAAACTATCCAAAAGAAAAGTGGCTTTCTTTTGGGTAGGAGAAAGTAAAAAGCAAATGCTTGGACTATGGGAAGTACATAATATTGAAGATTTTGAGATGAAACACTTTGCTTTTGGTGTAGATTTAGAATTTCTAAAGACTTCTAAATTGTGGTTAGAGAATCGTGGAATAGAAGTGGTAGGAAGTCAAGGAAAAGGAAATCAAGAGCCAATTGTCCAAAGATGGATGCCAGCTGCAAGTGTATACTTTCTGGATTGTGATGGAAATAAATTAGAGTTTATTTCTATGTTACATGATAATCCAGATGAATTAGAATATGCATCCTATTTAAGTGAATGGGATGCGGAACACCAAGAAAAATAAATGAGATTGTATCTATAAAACGAAAAAAACGTTATCCTTTTTGTAAAAATATACAGAAAGGATGACGTTTTTTATGAATCTTTCGATTCAAAACGAACTACAATTATTTGCTGAAGAATTATATGGACATCTTACTCCTTCATTTTTAGAAAATCTTGCTAGAGAACTAGGTTTTGTACAACGAAAACGTAAGTTTTCAGGTCATGATTTAGCCATTATCTGTGTCTGGATTAGTCAACGGGTATCGAGTGATTCTTTAGTGCGACTATGTAGTCAACTTCATGCTGTTACAGGAACTCTTATTGAGTCCAGAAGGACTCAATAAACGTTTCAATAAATTGGTGTTTCACACTTTCACATTTTTGAGGAAGGCGTCTTCTGTCGGAAAAACGATAAAACTCAATAATATCGAAATTTTTTAGCTATAATCATGTTCATACAGTGTGTAAACAAATCAATGTTCAATTAAACAGAAAATCTTTTTGGTTTTATAAATATATCTTTTACAAACCTCTCCACTTCCTCACATGTTGTCATATTTAAAATATGTTCAATAACTAAGTTTATTTCCGCTTTTGATAACTTAAGAATTTGGTTTCTTGCTCGTAAAATAGAAGTGGCACTCATAGAAAATTCGTCTAATCCTAAACCAAGAAGAATAGGGATTGCGATTTCATCCCCAGCCATTTCACCACATATACCTGCCCATTTCCCTTCTTTATGCGCTGCATCAATAATATTTTTGATTAAGCGAAGGATTGCTGGGTTATATGGCTGATACAGATAAGAAACACGCTCATTCATGCGGTCTGCTGCCATCGTATATTGAATTAAATCATTTGTTCCGATTGAAAAGAAATCAACTTCTTTTGCAAACAGGTGAGCCATTATAGCGGAAGATGGAATTTCCACCATCATCCCTACCTCAATACTTTCGGCAACTGTTGTGCCTTCAGCTTGAAGTTTTTCTTTTTCCTCTATTAAAATCGCTTTTGCTTGACGAAATTCATCAAGTGTAGCAATCATCGGGAACATAATTTTTAAATTACCGTGCACACTTGCACGTAACAGCGCACGAAGTTGTGTGCGGAACATATTCTGCATTTCCAAACATAAACGAATCGCACGGAACCCTAAGAATGGATTCATTTCTTTTGGAAGATTTAAATATAGAAGCTCTTTGTCGCCCCCAATATCCAGCGTACGAACAACAACCGGCTTACCTTCCATTCGCTTTAATACCGTTTTGTAAGCCTCAAATTGTTCTTCTTCTGTTGGAAGTGTATCGCGCCCCATGTATAAAAATTCAGTACGGTATAAACCTACTCCTTCGCCACCATTTTCAAGTACACCTTTTACATCATCAGGAATACCGATGTTAGCAAAAATCTCCACGTGATGTCCATCAGATGATAATGTAGGCTCATTTACAAGCTTGGCCCACTCTACTTTTTTGGCCTCGTAAACAGCTTTTTTATCTTCGTATATCTCCACAACATCTTCTGTTGGATTGACGATTACTTTGCCATCTAAACCGTCGATGATAACTAATACTCCGTTTTCGATATCATTTGTTACCCTCTTCGCACCAACAACTGCTGGAATCTCCATAGAACACGCCATAATAGCTGAATGCGATGTACGACCGCCTATATCCGTTGTAAAACCTTTTACATATTTGCGGTTTAATTGGGCGGTATCAGATGGTGTTAAGTCCTCTGCGACAATCACTACTTCTTCTGAAATCATGCTTGGATTGGCAATGGTCACACCTAAAAGATGCGATAACATGCGTTTTGTCACATCACGAATATCAGTAGCGCGCTCTTTCATGTATTCGTTCTCCATTGTCTCAAACAAGTTCACAAACATAGTGGCCACTTCGTTTAAAGCAAACTCCGCATTGACCTGCTCGAATTTGATTTTGTCCTTAATTGGATTGATTAGTTCTGGGTCTCTCAACACGAGAAGGTGAGCATCAAATATTCCTGCTTTATCTTCGCCAAGTTCTTTACGAGCATGCTCTTTTATTCCTTCAAGCTCAGTTTTTGATGTTTCAATCGCTTGTTCAAAGCGTTCTACTTCCTGATCTGTATTCGTTACTGCTATTTTTTCTACAATTAACTCTGGATTTTCTAAGCGAAAAACTTTGGCAATAGCAATGCCTGGAGAAGCTGCAACCCCTTTAATTATGATGGACATTGTTTTATTAACCCCTTTCTCATGTTATTTTTTAGCTCAAACTTATTTTAATTTTATATTTTTCTTGTACGTCTCAACGTCCAGCTGTTCAAACAGATTTACAACAAACAAATGCTCAATGTTACTTTTTTCACATTCGTCTTTACATCTTTATGCCTTATATGTGAAACTTTAATTTTTGTAATACAGTCCCATAAATTAAAGTTTCACATATAATTGTAATTTGATTAGCTATATAGTTTTTGTGTTTTTATTAAATAATTTTGTGCTAGAAACTTTTGTTTTTAATGATCTCTATTTGACAGAGGTGGGGCTAAAAGCCATCGTAATCGCGATTCCTAAAGAAACTGCAATTCCTGTAACATTCGTGCTGATGTTATTGGCCAATCCCCTCACCTTTTATTAACTCTTCGAGCGCTTCTAATGCTTCTTTTGCATCGTCACCTTCAGCTACGATTGTGACTTCAGCCCCACTCGGAACCCCAAGAGACATAACACCCATAATTGATTTTAAATTTATTGACTTCCCTTTGTACTGAAGAGCTATTTCTGCATTATATTGACCTACTTTATTGACCAACTGTGCTGCCGGTCTTGCGTGAATTCCCAATTTTTCGATAATTTTAAATGTTTTTTCTGTCATTTTATATTCCTCTCATTCTTTACTAAATTTTAATAATCATTCTAGTATCTATTTTGTGTTCTAATACCGAAAATTCCTCTTTATACGCCACTATGACAACATTTGGATCAGAAGCAGGAAACTCTGTACTTACTTCCCCTGAGAACATACGATAGATTGCTTCTGGAATAATATGTTCACGTAAATAGTTCGCCCCAACGTTCATGAGCTCTACTATAGCCAGTGCACTTTTTCCTTTGAATTTAAAGTAAACTTCGTAACATGCAAGTGAAGCCATGGACCATACGCAATTCCGTGTCCCATGATGCCATGTTAATGCTACGATTACATCATCAAAGAATCCTTCCCTTACCATCAACGTCTTACACCGCCAATTTCTTCAGGGCAATCGTAATAACAAACAGTTCCTTCTATATTGTTTTCTTCTATGTAATAACGAAGTGTCCTAGCTGCTGTCAGTGAACCTGTTCCGAGTAAGTTATATCCGCAACCATGTCCATTTCCGTCCTTTTCCACCGGATTATATTGTGGTACGCCACTTAAACTGTAATCAGAGAGGAATTTTAGAATGTATAATGGGATATAGTAAAAAACAGATTGATTGAATCACTCATAACAAATGTTATGAGTGATTCAACGATTAGGTTAATTCAGTGTAAAAGCGGCAGCGATCGCCCCTTACTATGGATATACAAAATTCAACAGGCACACCATTAGTATCGTAGGCAGTTCGTTCAAGCAGAAGTGCGGGACGACCTACTTCCGTTTGCAGATATTCACTTTCGTCGGCACGGATGAGAACGGGTTCAAATGCCTCGTTTGCTCTTGTTACCACGGTATTAAACTGTTGTGAAAATAAATCATATAAAGAAATTTCGCCTACCTTTTTTAACTGTTCTATATCTGTAACAACATGTTTCGGAATAAAAGATGATTCTAAAATATACGGCTCATCTTCAGCACAGCGAAGGCGCTTCATTTCAATGACATTCACGTTTTCACTCAGCTGCAGCGCTTCTTTGATTTTGGCGTTCGGTTTGACTTCTTCTATTTTCAGAATGATATCCTTAGGGTTCAAGCCTTTTTCTTTTAATACTTTACTAAAGCTGTAAAATCCCATCAATGACTGCTGTAATTTTGGTTTTGCCACGAAAGTACCTTTTCCTTGGATTCGGTATAGAATTCCTTCCTGTACAAGCTCCTCAATCGCTTTTTTTACCGTGTTGCGACTCACACCAAATTGTTCCATTAATTGATTTTCTGATGGGATTTTATCACCAAGTTTCCAATGACCTTTTTCAATTGAATTCTTTAATCTTTCTATTAATTGATGATAAAGCGGGATTAAACTTTCATGCTGCAATGGTTTCATTTTATTAAACCTGCCTCCAGACCATGCTAATGTTCTTTTAACAACCTAAATTATACCATCAACACTTGTAGCGTCAACCTAACAACCAGGTTCTATAACATAATAGTTTCTACCAAACTATAATAATGACGGTTTATCAAAATCGCTATTACTATCTTCTACGTTTGTAAAATATTGATAGCCCCCTTGGCCGTTTTCCGTGTTCCAGTAAAAACGACTTTTAAAAGAACCCTCCCCACACTTTCTTACCTCGATTCCTTACCCTGAGATTTTTACAAACCACGGGCTTGCTGTCTCTTTCAAGACAATATTTAGTTCTTGGATATTTTTTTTGCCGGTTTCTTGTAACCAAGCACGTCCGGCTTGTTCACTATTTTCAGCAAATTGAGCGACGCCATTTTTCCATGTTGCCCGGCCGCAGAGGACACCATTGAAAGTTGAGCCAGATTTTTTCGCAAACTTCAAGGTTTCTTGGAACAATTCTGCACTTACGCCAGCGCTTAAAAAGATAAACGGCAGATCTGTTGCCTCACTTTGCTCTTTGAAATACGCAGCGGCTTGTTCCTTGCTGTAGGCTGTCTCGCCTTCTGCGTAACCCTCTACAAACTGCATATCTACTGGAACTTCTACCTTTAAAACGTCCACCTTGTATTGTGGTTTAGAGAATTCCCTCATGGCCTCAATAACCTTATGGGGCTTCACTTTGGCATACTCCATGCTTTTCACATCATCATTTTTTGCATCGTAAGACACTATTTCAAGGAAGAACGGAATGTCTTCTTCCGCACACTCAGATCCAACTCGTTCCATATAAACGTGCTTATAGTCATTAATTATTTCATCTTCATCTACATCATAGTATAGTAAAAATTTAACCGCATCTGCTCCAGCTTCCTTCAGGCGTCTAACGGACCACTCTGGCAATAAATCAGGCAATCGGCCCTTGGCTGTTGCATCATAGCCTGTTTTTTCATACGCCACCAATAACCCGCTTTCCGAATGACGGACTTTTGAAGCTGGCAGACCATATTCCGGATCCAATAGAATCGACGTTGCATATGGTGTTAACTCTTCAGAAACCAATTCTTTGAAGCGAATGATGCCCTCATCCCCGACATTATTCTCACTTCCAGCTGCAATCATTTTCTTTAATGAACCGCGTTGATCGATTGCCAAAGCCCCAATAATTCCATTTTCATCCGACAAACGCTTGAGAGCCGCTAATTTATTATTCGTTAATTCTAACATCTGCAATCACCTCTATTAATCTATTTTAATAACTTCTACCATTTCAAAAAATTGATTGAACTTCTCTGGATCAATATAACCTGTTCCCTCTTCCATCGTATTGAGTATTCCCGCCGTCATCGCAGTTTTCAGGATGTCTGGAACGGATTGTTTTCGTTTTAAGGCAACCGCTAATCCCGCAACGGTGGCATCACCCGAGCCAACAGGATTCACGACCTTTATAGCAGGAATGATAACCCTGAAATAATCTCCACCATGCTTGAAAAAAGCACCTGCCGCTCCCATCGAAACGACAATCCATTCAATCCCATGAAATAATTTATTGGTTAACAGTTGCTTCAAGCTGCTTGTGCTCTCCTCCACTTCCATGCCAAGAAGCTGGAACAGTTCTGAGATATTCGGCTTGATTGCAAAGGGTTTTACATTATGGTTCAAAACCTGTCGGAGCGGCTCCCCTGATGTATCAACAATCACGGGAACTCCCTTTTCCCGGCCGATTTCGACCATCTGACGGTAAAATCCAGACCCAAGTCCTTTTGGCAAACTACCCGAAATAGTAACAAGAGAAACTTCAGACAGCAGTTCCCGATATTTTTCTAAAAAGGCTGCTCCTTCTTCCACAGATAAAATTGGCCCGGATTCGAGGATTTCTGTCTGCTTACCATCATGGAGGATCGCGATACAGTTTCTTGATTCTTGATTGATTTTATAAAAATGATTCCTGATATCACTTTTCATCAATTCTTGAATAATGCAATCCCCAATAGTCCCACCTATTACACCTGTAGCTAAAACGTCTTCACCCATCTGCTTGACAACCCGGGCGACGTTTAAACCTTTTCCGCCGGCGGTTTTACGAACATTTCCCACACGATTTACATCATCTAGCTTAAAATTTTGAATTGGATAGGAAATATCAACGGATGGATTCATGGTGACAGCTAAAATCATTGCACTCCCTCTTTCACTATTAAATTTTCAGTTTGAAACTGCCAAACCCCATCAGGATCAGGATACGTGGCAGTTAATTCGAGCTCCGGTATTAAGAAGATAAAATCGGTATCATAACCGTTCGCAATCATACCGCAATTCCCATCGATGCCCATACTTTTCGCGGGTGCTGTACTTGCCATATGGTAGACTTCCTCAGGTGTCGCAATTCCTTCCACACGCTTGAGCAATTCCCCTGTTTTTGAAATGATGTCCACTGTAGTCTGTGTCCCGTCGCCTATTGCCATTTTCATGTTCCTGCACCTCTATTTCTTCTAGTGTACCTACTCATCTGTTTTAAAAAATTGATGTAATTAGTAAGACGAGTTTTCCTTCTAAAAAACGAATCATAATATCGGGTTGTTGGTACAAGTTAAAATGAAAGAAAAACTCGTAGAAACTAGATGACAAGAATAATAGTTAGATTGTTTTAAGTAATTCTATTATATCGTTGCAACTTATAGGATTAACCCAGCAATAATAAAACATTTAATGCGGTCGAATCCGTCCGTATTAAATGTTTGAATTTTAAAAAAATAATACCGAAACCTAGCTACCCTTACAATATTCAGTTGTAGTTCCGTTCTATCATATTCCTTATCGCGGCGTGGGAGTCACAATTATTAGACTTATAGATTTTTTATTGTTTTTATTATATGCTAGACTCTTTGCATCTTGGACGTTCCGACTTTTGAAAACCTTTGATCGCTTCTTTACCAGTATTGATGGCTAAATCTCTTAATCCATCGGTTTGAAGTCCGTCCTTAAGTAAAATAGTTTCGATGACCATAGCAAGATTTGTTCCGCCAACTACAGCAAAACCTTCCTTCCCATTCGTAAGCGAAACCGCCGTTTTAAATGGAGAGCCACCAACTAAATCACATAAGACTAAGATAGATTCACATTTTTGTAATCTTGAAAAAGCCGCAAGTAACTTTTTCTCAAGGTCACATGTTGAATCGCATTCAAGAAAATCCACGTATTCCACATTGGGTTGATCTCCAACAATTAGTTTTACCGAAGATTGAAGACCAGTTGCAAACGATCCATGACCGCTAATAATCAAACCATTCATATTAAAAATCCTCCTAACATGCTAAATATTATAAAATTGTTCCAAATGGAAATGGAATTTTACCAATAATACCGATGATAACAGTAATGATAATTAGCTTAACTGGAGAAAATCCCTTTTTTAATAGATAGTACATTAATAAAGTGTATGCCAAAGGTAATAAGTTTGGTACGAGTTTATCGAGTAAATCCTTTTGCAAAGCAATTTTTGCCTTACCAGCATGGATCACTAGACTTGATTCTAACTTTACGAATGAGGCAATCAATGCGCCAACAACTGTTACTCCAACAATAGATGCTGCATGTGCTACTTTTTTAGTATTTTCCTTTAAAGAACTGATAGCATTTGTTCCGGCACTATAGCCGTAATGCATTAACCCAAATCTAAGAGCAAAATGAACTGTGTTAAAAATTAATAGAAAGACCACTGCCCCCATAGGGTTTCCATCTTGCCCAAGTGAAGCACCTATACCAACACAAATGGGAAGGAGGGTCAGCCAGAATAGGGCATCACCAATTCCACCAAGCGGTCCCATCATGGCTACTCGAATAGATCTAATCATATTTCGATTTTGTTTCTTTTCCTCCATCGCAAGGACAATCCCCATAATAATGTTTACAAGGAATGGATGCGTGTTGAAGAATTCCATATGACTTTTCATCGATTCACTTAAATCATGCTTATTTTTGTGAATCTTTTTCAATCCTGGCAAAATCGAATATAACCATCCTGCGGCCTGCATTCTTTCATAGTTAAATGACGCTTGAAGTAAAAGTGATCGCCATACCATCTTGTTTAAATCTTTTTTAGTTAAAACCTTTTCTGTGGCAACGTCTTGATAATATTCCGGACTGCTCGTATGATCCATTATCGTTTCTACTTGTTTAGATTCCACGTTTTGCCCCTCCCCTTACTGATCCATCACCAGAATTCACTTTGAAATAATCGTATAGCGCGATGGCAATCCCAATTAAAGCAACAGCAATAACTGGCATTTTCATATATGTGACTAAAATAAATCCGACGATTAAAAAGGCAACGTATTGTTTTTTTAACATAATTTTCAATAGCATCGCAAAGCCAATTGCGGCCATCATTCCCCCAGCAACACCAAGGCCACTAATAAGCCATTTTGGTAAAACCTCTACGACCGCTTTAGCACTTTCTGCGCCAAAATAAATTGGTAAAAAAGCAATAACAAAATAGAATATAAATAATGTAAGAATCCCAAAATAATTAATCCGTTCAATTCCCTTTGTGTTAGCCTCTTGTGCATATTGGTCAGCCTTGTGCATGACCGGAGAAAAAGCAGTAAACATGAGAGTTATACATGCCTGAACTGCAACTGCAAACGGAACAGCAATACCGATTGCCACTGTTGGCTCTTGTCCTGTCAAAATCGCAAACGATGTTCCGATTATTCCCCCAATAACAACATTTGGCGGCTGTGCCCCAGCGAGCGGCACCATACCGGCCCACACTAATTCCATAGCAGCACCTGTCATAGCCCCTGTTGTTACATCCCCAAAAATCAAACCAATAATGACACCGGTTACAATTGGACGGTGAATGTGAAACAATCCATTAAACAGGTCTATTCCTGCAATTCCAGCCCATATGGCAACTAATAAAGCTTGAAGCAGCATGTGATTATCCATTCATTCTCACTTCTTTCTATAAGTGTTTATAAATATCATCTGGTCTTTCATCTGGAACACGGCGTACCTCAAGTTTCGCTCCCAAGTCACGAAGCTTCCTAAATGACTCTTTATCATCTGCATCAACAGACACGGTGGAGAATAATTGTGTTTTCCCTTGAGAAAAATGCATATTTCCAATATTCACCTTGTCAATTGGTACACCGCCCTCTACAAGTCGCAGCGCATCTTGTGGTGTTTTTACAACTAAAAAGATATGCTGTTCATCTGCTGCATTGTGAATCACATCAATGGTAGTCTGGATTGAGAAAAAGCGAATTCCGATTGACCCCGGGACAACCATTTCCATTAAATCCTGTTGTACCTCATCTTCAGACACTTCATCATTTGCGACTACAATTAAATTAGCTCCTAAATGATTAACCCATGTAACTCCTACTTGACCATGAACCAATCGGTTATCGATTCTTGTTAGCAAAATATTCGGCATGATGTTACCCCCTATAAATATAATGGATGGAATAGATATATTTTTACTCCTTTAACAACCCGGTTTACCATACCAGATGGTGATGGGTTATCTAGAGTTATTCCCAAATAAATCGAATGGAATAATGTAAAAAGCAGATCATAAAGCAAATAGTTCAATGAAAGAAAATATCAACGAATAGATTCATCGTGACAGCTCAAATCATCGCACTTCCTCTTTCCGTAAATGGTAACGACAAGCACCATCAAGGTACGTCGCCATCAATTCTAGTTCAGGATTCAACACAATAAAGTCAGCATCATAACCCTTAGCAATTTTCCCGCATTCCCCATCCATCCCAATACTTCTAGCAGGTGCGGTACTCGCCATATAGATCGCTTCCTCTGGGGTGGCAATCCCCCAATCAACGACATTTTTCACTGCATCTTTCAGCTGTAAAACACTGCCTGCTAAACTACCACCCTCGATACGAGCGGCACCACCTATCACCTCTACAGCATATTCTCCAAGCTGATAGGTTCCTTCCGGCATTCCTCCAGCCATCATACAATCAGTGACCAAAACGGTTTGATCTCTTCCGCGTGCATTCATTAAAATATTGGCAGCTGCAGGATGAACATGATGTCTGTCACAAATGATTTCCGCAAAAACATCTTTTAGATTCATAGCAGCGCCGGCCATCCCTGGCTCACGATGGTGCAGCGGGCTCATTCCATTGAACGTATGAACAAAAATCGAAGCCCCTCTCTCAACCGCTTGCTTTGCTTCTTCATAAGTTGCATCACTGTGAGCTAACGCTACAGCTATGTCTTTACCCACAGCATATTCAATAAATTCCGTTGTACCTTTTCTTTCTGGTGCAATTGCAATTTTTTTAATAGAATCATTGGATAATCTCTGCCAAGCTTTCAACTTTTCAACGGATGGGTCACAAAAATATTTCGTATTTTGTGCTCCTTTATGTTTTTCGGTAAAAAATGGCCCTTCTAAAAAAATGCCTTTAATTTTGGCTCCCCTGACTTTCGTATAATTGGTACCAATCATTTCAGTTACGTGATTCAACGTTTCTGTTGAAGAGGTTAAGGTTGTCGGCAAAAACGAAGTAACTCCGCAAGAAAGAAGTCCTTCAGATATCTCATTCAATCCTTGAAAATCATTGTCCATAACATCATGATTTTGAAATCCATGAATATGTGTATCTACTAAACCAGGTGCAATCCAATACCCCGCGTAATCAATGATTTCTGCCGCTTCATCAGACTGGTTTTCGGAAAAAACACCAAATTTCCCATCTTTTATTTCTAAAAAGCCAGGTCCTACGACCTTCCCCTCAAGAAAAAACTGATCGGCAAAGATAAACATTGGCTCGCTGCTCTCCCTACCCAAATTACTGGTATTCATAGATAGTTACCCCTTTAACGACACGATTCACTGTTCCTGTGGGCGATGGGGTATCTGGTGAATTGCCAACCTTTATCGAAGCCAGCAATGAAACTGTCTGGCCAACCATGACAAAAGGTAAGGCCAGGTAAGCATCTGGTATAGATTGGGCCTCCCTGTCGAAACTAAATGTGTTCCCATCATAATTGGTTTCTCCGTCAACCTCGATGGCACATATATAGCTAGCAATGTTTTCTAGCTGCATTTCTTTTAACATATCTAAATCGTATTGACGTGTATAAGGTTGGTTGGAAACAAACACAAAAACCACGGACTTTTCATTCACAAATGATTTAGGACCATGCCGGAAGCCTAACGGTGAATCAAAGGCAGTGACTATTTTTCCAGCTGTCAGTTCTAATAATTTTAATTGCGCTTCTCTCGTTAAACCTTCTAAGCTACCAGATCCTAAGTAAATAATGCGGTCAAAATCACGATCGATAATCGCTTGAATGACGTCTTCCCTTTGAATGACACTTTCACCCATTTGCTGAATCATTTTTACAATGGCCGATTTTTCTTCCAGGGACTTAGAATCAAAAACGAGCAAAGTCGATAGTGCCATGCACGTATAACTTCCCGTCATCGCGAATCCTTGATCATTCGATTTTCCAGGCATCAAAAGCAATAAATTATTTTCATCCCCTGCTGCTCGCTTGGCCAATTGCCCATCCTTATTACAAGTAATTGTTAGATGATACAAATCGGTCACAATTTGCTCCGTTAATTGGACGGCAGCAACACTTTCCGGACTGTTACCGCTTCTTGCAAACGAAACGAGTAAGGTTGGAAAATCCGCTTTTAGGAATTGATAAGGATTGGATACCAAGGTGGTTGTCGGAATGCTCAGTAATTCCCACTGTTTTTCATCCACTTTTTCTTTTAGGTATGGGGTAACGAGATCCCCGACATAGGCAGATGTTCCAGCACCGGTAAAAATAACGCGAACCCGTTCGTGTTTCATTGATATTTTTAGTAAAAAGTTTTCAATCTCACTGCTTCTATCCGTATACAATGCTAAGGTTTCAGCCCATAGATCAGGCTGCTGCTTTATTTCTGCGGTTGTGATTTGGGCACCTAATGGTACTAATTTTTCTTCACTGAATGTAAACATATCCGGCCACTCCTCTTTAAATTCTTTCGAATACTAGCAATCCTGCGCCAACAACACCATGATTATTCAAGTGTAACTGCGCATTTCTTGAAAAAATTGATGTAATTTGGAAGGTGAGTTTTCTTCAAAAAACCCATTCCACGCTCTTTCTAACATTGGGTTGATGGTACAAGTTAGACGGAAGAAAAGCTCATAGATTTCACGCTATGAGAATAATCTGAATATTGTAAGTAATTCCATTATACCACTTTAGAATGTAGGGTCAACCCAACAAGTTAAAAAACATATAATTTTCAGATAAGGGAGTTCGACAGCATCTTTTTCATATACATCTTAATTTTCTCCCCAATCATAATAAAGATTGTGGTGTTAGGGTTAACGGGTTAACCCTAACACCACTAAGGTAATAAGAGATGTTTATGTTTATTTCTCTACCTAAGCAGGATTCTTTACAAAGACTTCTGCCTCTGCAACAGACAACATAAGAGGCCCACTGTGCGATTCCTCAAAGTTAATCGATAGCTTTGTAAATTTAGTTCCAGTAGGTATAGCAGCCTCTGTTAAATCGAAAGTTACTGATTTATCGTCGAATTTAACACTTTTTGCACCTAGATCGTACTCTTTCCCAGATTCAGTATATACTTTGGCACTTAGTGTTTTAATTTTGCCGTTCGTGTATTGCGGGCGATTATAAACGATAAATTTAGTCAATTCTTGTGGTTTAGTAAAGTTGAAATCCACGGGTAACGGTAGTGAAATCCCTTCATTTCCAGTGAGACTCCATTTCAATTCCGCCAATGAACTTTCACTTATCTCACCGTCAATCAGGTTGGCAAAAGCTGATTGACCGCCCTGCATCTTTTCCCCTTCACCAGTAACCGTCATATCTTTATCCGATAATTGTAGTTCCTTTGGCTCTTGTGGCTTTTCTACCTCTCCAGGCTCTTGGCCAGGCCTTAAAACCTCTCCTATTTTATCAATAGTGTCAAAGGCTGTATTAATCAGTAAGGACCTCGTTATCGGCATATCAAATTGAAGATCTTTTCTAGCCTTTAACTTAATCGTGGCTAATGTCTTCGTACCTTCTAATGTATTTTGTGTTCCCTTGTTAGAAAAAGCAGCCATAATTCGTTGTTCAGGCTTTCCAATCCCCGCAAGTAAGGAATAATTCAACATATTAGCAGTTTCATTGGAAGCTGAAACAATATTTTCACCGCAAGTCCCATCAGGCTTACACTCTTTTACTAATTCATATTTGTTAGGATCTAGCTTTAGTTCTAAGTTGAACGCATTAATATCTTTTAATCCTGCCCCGATTATTTCTACTAAAAATTCCTCTCCCGCTTTTAACTCCTGTTTACTAGGTCTAATATCCAATAATCCGGAAACCGGTTTGCCTGTTGCTTGAAGTGGGTTTTGACCCAATTGTGATGCTACGTACATTAAATCGTATGCGTCGATTACACCATTGAAATTAATATCCACCTTTGAAACCTGTTCCCAAGCTTCAGTTTGATCGACACCCATATAGCTGGCAAAGAATAGCAGGTCACCTTCATCAATGACTCCGTTCGGTATATTCTCACCAACAACCATTCCTTCAGTTTTATCCTTTTTGTATGGTCTGAATTCCATTGCACTTCCAAAGCCACCTACAGAGTTTGTAATGGTCAACTTAATATACCTTGCAGTAATATTTTTCTGAAAATCAATGACTTTCGTATCGTTATTTCTCTCAAATGTTCCATCAGTGATGACATTTTTATAAGTTTTTCCATCTAAACTTACGTCTAAATTATATTTTAATATCGTACCATTTCCTGCATTTGACCTTGGAATATACTCAAGCTTATCTAATTCATAAGCTAACTTCATATCAATCTCAAAGGTATGTGGCAGTTTATTGCCCGTATCTCCCCATGCAGTATGCCACATTGTTTCATCCTTTCCATCTACAGCTAGAGATGCTTCTTCCCCCGGCTGTTCACTATCTGCTTTTGCAGTCATATCCTTAGGGACATTTCTGTATCGGTCAAGCTTTGTTCTTATTTTGATCTCATCACTCCAGCCTGATGATCCTTTTGTATTCGTTGCTCTTACTCGATAAGAATGTTCTGTATCAGATGTTAAACCTGTATGAAGATAGAATGGTGCTTGTCCACTATCACTTGACTTAAACACATTTGTATGAACCACACCATCAATCATTAAATCATATGTTGGATTCGAACCATCAACCTTGTTCCAATCTAATTTAATACCTCTATCTGTTATGGTTGCCTCATCAGCTTTAAGCCCTGATGGAATAGTCGGTACTTCTGTATCTACTACATCTTTCTTTTGAGTATTATCGAATCCATCTACTGTAAAAGTTACTTTATTTTTCGTGATATCTGTTTTCCCTACCTTAATAGAGAGCTTTGGTGATGTAACAATGTCAGTCTTTTCAAATGGTGAGCCTTTTGTAGAATATTTGTTCAAGTTAGGCTGTTCATTATAGAAGTACACGTTTTCTGAGTTTTTATATTCCTCTTCATTTGTAACTTTTCTTAATGGAACATCTTTATTTCCAACCTTAACCGTTATATCCTTGGGATTTACACGTGTATTGACAATTACTTCAGTGCCTCTGTCTTTAACCATACCTTTATAGCCTTTTCCTTTTGCGGTATCAACAGTTATAACAGATTTTCCCTTGATTACCTTTGAAGTGACTTTCGTTGTTGTATTTTTCTTTTCCTTATACTCAACAGTTTTACCATCATCTTCATATAGGGTAAACTCTGATTCTCCTGATGGATAAACATCAAATATTCTATTTTCCGAACCATTTAATTCATTAATAGAATTATTTTCTGGTGCCATTGGAATAATTGCACCAGCCTTAACAAATACAGGAGTTTTCCATAGTGGAGCATTAAAATTATGAAGGACTGAACCTCCCTGATATTGCTCACCTGTAAAATAATCGATCCAAACTTGATCTTTATCTGGAAGATAAATATCATTCCTTACTTCAGCATCATTAGAGTTCCCATCATATATTGGTGCTACTAATAGATTTGGCCCCCACATATACTGATACTGTGTTTGTGTCCCATACGTATACGGATCATTCGGAGATTCTAACATCATCCCTCGAACCATCGGCATCGATTTTGATGTAGATTCCTCAGCAATCGTGTAGATATAAGGCATCATTTGTGACTTTAATTTTAAATACATCCGATTAATCGATGCATAGGGTTCACCATAATTCCATGGATTTTTAGACTTGCTGTAATCATTACCTCCTGATGCCCAGCCGTCCATATCGATTTGGATAGGAGTGAATGCTTTCCATTGAAAATCACGTGTCTGTACTTTTGGATCTCCACCAAATATACCATCCATATCTGAACCAACGTTTGGATTTCCTGATAAGCCTGCGCCAATGTAAGTAGGGATGTGCATTCTTATGTACTCCCAATTACCGCCATATTGGTCGCCTGACCATAATGTAGCATAACGCTGAGTACCAGCCCACCCATCTAGCGAAATAACAAATGGACGTGCGCCACCTGAATTCTCTGCTTTTTGAATTCCTTCTGCTGCTTGTCGTGTGGCATTTAAGGCCATGGAATATCCTTCCCAAACCCATGCAACATCCGTCTTTATTGCTCTTACACCTGCTTTTACTTCCCCATCAAGATCTCTACGTAACGGACTATCTCCAGGTAAATTAGGATCTGGATAAAGATTGCTTTGTGTCCATAAACCTACCTCTACTTTCTGGTCATTTGCTTTATCGACAAATTGCTCCAAATTATTTAATCCGCCATATCCGCATCCATAGCCGTCATTTGGTAATATCCATCCTAAAGGCATATCATTATCTACATATTGATTTACTGTATTTAATCCATTAGTTAGGAGTGTTCGTTGGTCCTTATGACCATTATGAGTTCCATTAAAACAATCAGCATGACCTAAATAGAAACCAGATTTTGGCATAAGGGCCGGTTTCCCAGTTAATTCTGTATAGTCGTTAATGATGTTTGGAATGGAGTCATCTACAAAATAATAAGCATCAAATCTGTCTTCATTGTGAGTAAAGGTAGACGTTTTCGTAAAATCATAAATACCCGGCTTAAAAGTATTTCGCATGACTCCGTAGCCCTCAGTGCTTAAATAGAATGGGACTGGACTTGATGCAGCTCCTGCATCCCAACCTCCCCCGACTGCAATATTTATGGAATTATTCTTATGGGCATAAAACCCATTCTGTTGACCTCCACCATAAAAATATTCACTTTCTTTTGTATCGAGGGTTTGAACAGTACTTCCGCTCGAATGTTTTAGCGGTTCACTTTCACTCCAAAGAGTCTTTGCTCTTTTTTTATCGTACAGGCTCATCTTTGAAGTAGCTTTATCCACCCTTAACTCTAAAGCTTTAGTAGATATTTTATAGACATTGTTATCCCTTTCATCGACCTTAATGTCAATTGCTCCATATTCCTTTTTGTAATCGCTAACATTTTTGTCGATAATTTTCGTCTCATGCTCAGGTTTATTTGGAGTTGGATATTCTTCAAAAACACCCTTTGGGTCCAAATGCAATCGAAAAACATTATTTTTCAGAAAATTAATTTTTATTTTTTCTCCTGTTTCTAAGTCAAAGTATACATTATTTCCTTCTTTCGTAACCTTAGTAATTTTACCTATAGTCTTATAGGTTTGATTGTCAGATACATTATTAATGGAGTACTTCTTTTTAATTGCAGTAGCAGATGCTGTTGGAAGCATAGTAAACAACATACCCACTGATAAGGACAAGGTTATCAGTTTTTTAAACCTAGCTCGACGTTTTAGCATATTCTACCTCCAAATGTAATAATAGTTTACCGAAAATGAATTCCAATAGTCTTTAACTCTTCGTATGGGTAATTGGCGTATCAATTTCTAGTAGAGCCAATCGTAAGAAAAGAAAGACAGTCCCCTCAAAAACTTAAAAGCTTGCCATTTTTCCTGTTCATGAATAACAATCTTTTTTTGACTTGCAAAAAATCATTTATACCACCGCTCCTTCTATATTTTATATATATTTGTATGGAAATATATAATCGTAATTAAGTAAGACCTTTATAAAGTTTAGTTTGAGGTTATATATGATGAAAAATGAAATTTGGTATACTAGCAGATTACTTAAAATCTATATTGATAGGGCATTTGCGATTGAAAAATAATCGTCGAGAGATGTGTTGTCATTATCAATTTAGACATTCATTTCCTTTTATATTTGTAATACCCTTGCTGCCTACTGGGATGCATCTTCTGTTTTATTCCTAATATAAGATCCACTCCCTTCTCTCTTATAGTTTTAATTGAGTGAATTTTCTCACATTTGTAATATATAATAAATTGGGTTGATGGGTCAACCCTTTAATATAAATATCCTGATAGGAGTAGCGTCACATCCACCCTTTCAGATTTTGAGACACCTCCATAATGAGATTTTTACCTTTCCACAGTTATTTATGGGAATTCGGTTCATTTTTTTCGTTTTGGAGAACAATCAATTTCTTAAGTTGATGGCGATGGGGTATCGCCAGCATTTCAGAAAAAACCCACGCTAAGCAAAAAATATAATAAGCTGTCCATATGGACAGCTTATTTACATAATGATCGTTATTAGAAGTCGTTTTAAAATTCTACATGTTTACTTTTTTCTTGTTCTTACGAATACACCACAACACCACAGTTAAAAATAATAAAAAAATCAGTAAAAAGAGCGGTATTTTTTGAATAAAGAAAAATCCTTTCCAAAAATCTAACCTAGTACTATCAGGAGAATCTGTTGCCATCCCACCTATAAAAAAAGACAACGGAATAGTAAGTATATTTATCCCTAAACCGATCATTACGAATGATAGATTTTCACTCCAGATTTTTGGTAATGCTGCCATAATAAATAAAACTAATGCGGTACCAATTATAAGAAACAGTAATCCAAAATAAAATCCAAAATAAAATACAATATCCATAATAAATCCCATAATATCCCTCCAAGACTTTAATTGTACCATCAATAAGGGTAATTTTGGTTGAATATGATATTCATAGAAAGTTAACATAACGCAATATTATCGGTAGCCTGGCGAGGGTTCAGGGCTCTTGGTTATTACTGGATTAGCCGAAAAACTGTATAAAATCCTGCATGCTCTTAGCGTGGTTTTTTTCCAAAATGCTGGGGATACCCCATGCCCATCAAGCTAACAAATGTAAATACCCCCAAAACGAGAAAATTGACAACTTCATGTGAAATTGTACATTTCTTGCTTTGGGAGTTATAAAATTCTTAAGTTGATGGATATGTGGAGAAACCCCAGATACTTGCTCTTTTTCAACTCTTAAATAATAAATAAATTATTGTCTTTCAAATTACTGTTTAATAACTTTTTGATAATACTCATGATTACTTAATAACTCATCATGAGTTCCAAAACCTGTAATTCTACCATCCTCTAATACAATAATTTGATCAGCATCTACAATGGTAGACAATCTATGTGCTATTACAAAAGTTGTTTGTTTATGAAATATATAAAAGCCTTGCACATTTTATTGTTCTAAGGCTCTTTAAAGTTGTTTAATTTCTATCCATTTAATTGCATTTGCACTCAAAAATTAATAATAAAGTTATTTAATCCTTATTGAACTAAAGCACCTGTTAGTTGAAGAATAACAAAATGAACTGACAGGCAACAGATATGGAAATTTGGTTGAAAAAGATATTGATTGTATTTACTTGCTTGATTCGCAAACCGAATTGCTCCTAATTAGCCAGTCTTTGATTAGTTCTTGTACTATTTTACGTTTTTCTATTTGAAGCATATGACCCGCACCATCTAAAATGGAAAACGTAGCATTCGGAAATTTTTCTAGAAGAAAAAAGTGATCTTTATAACCACAGATTGAATCTTGTTTCCCTAGAATGATGAGTACAGGTTGTGTAAGTGTACCTACATCATTAAGCGGTTCTTCAGAAAGAAAATACCCTTTCTCTCTCCAATTTGACATTAAAAAATTTTTATTAGCTAATAATCGTCCAGGTTGGATTTCGTTTAAAAAGTAATTAAGGTTCTCTTTATTTTGATAATTCATTAATGTTTCAAAAGCCATTCTTATATCAGAATCCAATTCTGTTAATAAATCTTCCTCTTTTGTAATAACTATTTTTTTAGGAAGATTCCTATCTTTCAAATGAAGTGAAGTGGCCAGCAAACAAATACTCTTTACATTTTTATGTCTATGGTGCAAAACACCTTGTGCCAAATATCCTCCATATGAAAAACCAATAAGAGAAAATGCTTGGTTAGGAATTGTCATATCAATAAAGTTCAAAATATTTAAAAGCATATCATCTGAAGAGTTGAAATTTTCGTCAATTAAACTTCGACCGTGAGCAGGTAAATCTATATATATCCTCTGAAAACCCTGAATCTTATCAAAAATTGGCTCTATCCAAGTTTTCATAGATTTATGGTCTGTACCCATTGAATGCATTATTAATATTGGAAAGCCATTCCCTATGATTTCATAATAAATACTACCCTTTGCAACTAAGCAATTCATTGAAATTTTTCTCCCTATTCATATCAATTTTATCTAACCTATTCTAGGTTAACCTACTCTGATATAGTTCTGTACTAAGTTGAAAATACCTTTTGACCACTGGATAGAAAGATTTTTAAATAACTTTATTATTCTTTAAATGATTATGTTGTGAATTAAACAACTTTATTGTCATTGTACAATTACCAAATAATTATGGTTCACCTTGAATAGAAAGAATAACTTTTTTTTACACTTGGGGGTAGTCGGATTTCTTAAGTTGATGGGCATGTATGGTGACCCCTTATATGAATATTATATTCATGGGTAAGAACGAATGTTTGTCATTTGTTTAGAAAATTTAGTAAACTTGTTTATGAGGATAAGTGAGAGGAGAAATATAAATGAATACAATTGATTTATTGTTATTAAACTTAACAGAAGTTAGAAGACGGAGTATAAAAATATGGAAAACGATTCCTAGCGATAAATTGGATTGGAAACCAGATGAAAAAGCTATGACTTGTTTAGAAATGATTCGGCATGTACTGGAATCAGAACATTATTATCATCTGGCTATTGAAAATAGGGGAAGTCTGAAAGAGTATAATTCTCCATTTGAAAACAGACCTTTTTTATCTGTCGAAGATGAACTGGATTTTGCTGAGATATATCACAAACAATTTTTAGATACTGTTCGTTCTTTTTCTAGTGAAGATTTAAATACAATTAAAATTGATCGTTCAAATGTAGGGTATATCCGTTCTTTAGGGGATATGTTAATGCGTATAGCATATCATGAGGGTGTTCATACAGGACAAATGTTAGATTATATGAGAACAATGAAAATTGAACGCCCAAATATATGGGATTAATAATTTCACTATCAATAACGATAATTATGTAAATGAGCTGTCCATATGGGCGGCTTATTTTATTTTTTGCTTAGCGTGTTTTTTTCCGAAATGCTGGCGGTACCCCATGCCCATCAACCTAAGATTTTGAATTATCCCCAAAACGAAAATTTCATTCCTTCATAGTTGTCCATAGAAGTTCAGTTCGTTTTTTTCGTTTATGGGAAGAATGTATTTCTTAACTTGATAGCGCTGTGGCGATTCCCCTAAGAGACCTAAAAAAACTATGTAAAGAAGGTTTTCCAAAAGATTAAGCATAGAGCTACTCTTTTTGGAAAACCCCTAATCGATATATTCGTGTTATTATTCTTGATATTGCTGTTGAACCGCCTTCGGTAGTTCCTCAAAGATTATTCTTTTAAAAATGTTAATAATGCTTCATTAAGTTCTTTTGCATGAGTTGCGTTTAATCCATGAGGACCACCCTGTATTAGAGCAAGTTTACTATCAGGAATGGAATCATATGTGCGTTTTCCACTTAACTCAAAAGGTACAGTTGCATCAGAGTCACCGTGAATAATAAGATTTAATATCAAATGTAAAAGCTACCAATATATACATATAAGCCAGTATTATAGTTTAATACTGATTTATTTGATGCTTTTATCATTTTAACCAAGAAGACTCCTTCCTCAAGGAACGCGAAGTGAGTAGGTGGAAGATGAATTAGCTTCGAACAAGGGATAGCAGGAAGCCATCTTAATTGTTCGACATACATAAACTGTTACTTTACTACCTATCGAATGTATGTTTGTTGTATGATAGACACATATCGAAATGGGGGTGAAACGAATGATGATCAATACAGCATATAAATTTCGTATCTATCCAAATAAAGCACAAGCGACCCTAATCAATAAAACGATTGGCTGTTCTCGTTTTGTATTCAATCATTTCCTATCTCTATGGGATAATGCATACAAAGAAACAGGAAAAGGTTTGACATATAGTACATGCTCTGCCAAACTTCCTGCCATGAAGAAAGAGTTTGTTTGGCTAAAAGAAGTGGATAGTATTGCGATTCAGTCATCTGTTCGCAACCTTGCGGATGCTTATACACGCCTTTTCAAAAAACAAAACAATGCCCCGCGTTTCAAATCTAAGAAAAACAACGTACAATCTTACACAACAAAACAAACAAATGAAAACATTGCCGTTGTAGGAAACAAAATAAAATTGCCAAAACTAGGTCTTGTTCGATTTGCTAAAAGTCGTGAAGTAAAGGGACGTATTTTAAATGCTACAGTTAGACGGAAACTTTCTGGCAGATACTTTGTGTCATTGTTAGTCGAAACAGAAGTGCAAGAACTTCCGAAAACACATTCTTACATTGGAATGGATGTGGGACTAAAAGATTTCGCCATATTATCAGATGGAACAACCTATAAAAATCCGAAGTTTTTTCGATCATTAGAAGAAAAATTGGCAAAAGCACAGCGTGTTCTTTCTAGAAGAATGAAAGGATCTTCTCGCTGGAATAAACAACGAGTAAAAGTAGCTAGAATTCATGAATACATGACGAATGCTAGAAAAGATTACTTGGACAAAATCTCGACTGAAATCATCAAAAACCACGATGTTATCGGTATAGAGGATTTGCAAGTATCGAATATGTTAAAGAATCATAAGTTAGCAAAAGCAATTAGTGAGGTATCATGGTCTCAGTTTCGAACTATGTTGGAATATAAGGCAAAATGGTACGGCAAACAAGTCATTGTCGTATCGAAAACATTTGCTTCAAGCCAATTATGTTCTTGTTGTGGATATCAAAACAAAGACGTTAAAAATCTAAACCTACGTAAATGGGACTGCCCTTCTTGCCTTACACACCATGACAGGGATATTAACGCAAGTATCAATCTAAAGAATGAAGCGATAAGGCTTCTAACCGCAAGGACTGTGGAGCTAGCCTAATAAATTAGAGTTCGATAGAACTCTTTACTTAGGAATCCCCCTCTTCTAAACGAAGTGAAAGTGGGGGTAGTTCAATTATGTACTTGTTAATTTAGCATAGATGATAAAAAATAAGGTTAATTGTCCTATTATCACAATATTCGGCACTACTATAATTAAATTAATAACAAAAAAGAGTGCTAAAATTCCTAAAAACAAGCATAAATGATAAATGTTCAAGCGGTGTTCTTCAAACCTGTATTGATGAAAAACAATTGTAGTTGACAGGAAATAGAGCAATACAGAACCAAAAACAAAATATAAGATAAAAGAATAATAGACCTCATGTAAAAATAATAATCTAATGGATGCTGCAACCATACTCAAAGACATTAAAATAAATAGATGACCGTAAATAATAATTTGACCAGAAGTTTGTCTAGACTTGTCGAGTTTCTTCTCCATGTTATCAAAATATTGCCACCACATCGAAATAATGAGGATAAATGAAATGATCGCAAAGCTTATTGAATCCCAATTTCCTTGTTTAGGTTGAATGACCACAAGAGTGCTTACAAGAGCTTCCCCAAAGAGAATAATGGAAAATAGACCAAATCTCTCTAACAAGTGGGCTGTATTTGTAGGAACCTTTTCTAAACACTTCCTTCCAAGCAGTGGGACAATAATATCGATAAGAATCCCAAAATATAACACAGCATATCGAATCCAAGAATCAAAAAAGACGGATAATAATGAAATAACGATTCCAATCCAAAAATATCTTCCTAAAAAGAGTGCTGCTTTTTTTCGAGCCCCCTCTTCTATACGCTGGACAACAAGATATTGAATTGCAGTCACGACCCTTAAACCAATATAGCCAATTAAAAAAGAAAGATAATAAGGATCAAAATCAGCTGATAAGCTTGATGTCATTATTAGGACAAAAAACATTTGCAAGATCAAAAAAATTCGTTGATGAAATAAATCTTTTCCAAACCGGTTAACAAAGATGGTTTGCCCTACCCAAGCCCACCAGATCGGAATAAAAATTAAGACAAACTTTACTAAATACTCTGCATGGATTTGACCATCTTCAACATGAAGTAAAACATGAGTCGCAGCCGTCACTGCCGCCACAAATAACAAATCATAAAAGAGTTCTAACCACGTCACTTTCTTTTCTTCCATTTCTGCACTCCCTCCTTATAGTTAATAGTATGCTAAAAATATATAGTAATTGGAAGAGAAAATAATATAGACATAAACCATTTCTCATCGCTTGAAAAACTCGAGCCAATAATAAGAAAACTAATGAGAAATCCCTACATTCTAGGCCTTTTGCAATAAACACTTCATTAAATTAAATCGAATAGTTCGAAAATTATACATAAAGGTATTCATTAAAAATAAACGTTTATAAATTAATCAAACCCACCTTTATAAACTTGATATTTCAATGTTTCATAGATGATACCTAACTGTTTATAAAGATATACCTTTATAAACACGAGTTTTTTGAAACAAGAAAATGTGTACCTCAAGTGAATTTGAAAGTAAACAAATGGCTGAAATTTTACATTGGTAAATAGATAAAAGATTTTTTATTCATATCATTAGCAAACATAAATGTTCAATAAAGATACTTAATTACAAATACAATTATTTGTTTTATAATTATATTCAGAAAATAGAATGGAAAGGTCTTGGTATTATGTTGGGTATTGATGTTATAAAAACAACAGAGGAATTAATTATTAAATGGCAATTGGCAAAAGTTAATATTCCATTAAATGAAATTATTGAAGTTACTGAAGATGATACTTATGCTGGCGTTGAAAAAAATGATGCAATTCGAATTGGGACACCTTATGCTACAACTGATCGCATCTTAATTAAAACTAAAAAGCAAGATTATGTATTATTTACTACTAATAAAGTTTCAATTTTAAATAAAATAAATGCTTAATAACTTGATTGGTTTAATATAATTCTTTAGAAAAAAGGCGACTAATGTAAAGTCGTCTTTTTTTTTCAATACACTTGTTAACTTAATATTTTTCTTTAACAAAATGAGTTGATTTTTTCTATCCCTCGTGAATTTCTTTAATACTTTTTCCTCCTAAAAATGCATGTCCTGTTTTAATTTTTTCTACTGTTTCAAATCCATACTTTTCATACACTTTTTCTACTTTTTCGTTAATTGGAATCACCCAAAGATTATCTAGTCCTCTATTCATTACTTCACTTTGAATAAAATGAATAAGTTCACCTATTAACCCTTTACCTCTAAACTTTTCAATTGTAGCTACACTTTCCATTCGGGCCTGTTTTTCATGTTCAAAAATACGAGCAATGGAACATGCTACTCCATTATATCTAAGTAGATAATGAGTGAATGCTGGATGTTGGAATTCCTCTTGAAAAGCTTTTTTTCTAACTTCGCCTCCTCCAAACTCTTTTATATTACATTCAATATCTAAAGCTACTTCAAAGTTTAATTCAGATACTTTTTCAATAGTAACTTTTTCATTTTTATCTTTTTTAGTTAATTTCTTATTCCATAATTGGACTGGACTTATTAATTCTTCAAATCCAAAATTCTTTATTTGTAATTCAGAAATCAGTTTTTCTTGCATATCTAAGTTGTATATATAAAATCTAGGTACTATATTTTTAGTCTTATAAAAATGGATTACTTCATCTACTATCAATTGTGGATCTAAACTTACTACACTTACATGTGCATGATTCGCATCATAATAATATGGGTTACTTTCATTACAAAATATAGAACCCCATGATTTCTCTATTCGGCTAGTAAAGGTTTCAAGATATGCAAAATCAAGCTCAAGAACATTTTTCAAACTAGTCATAAGATAGTTCCTCTTCTCTATTTATTTCTTCAATATCTTCTGTATTTTATTATACATTTAAATATCTTAATTTTCAGGTTTTATTGTAATATATCTCATACCCTTCAAAAAATATTTTCAATATCATTGCAAGTACAACAATGTATCGTAATGAAAAACCCTTTAAACATACAAGTTTTATTTTTATAAGTATTAAAATAATATATAATAATAAAAATATATTATTTTAAAAATTGAGGTAACCATTATGCGAAGTTTAAAAATATTATTAGGACTATTATTTACATTCATAAGTATATGTATATATTTTTTTTTAGTAGAACCTAAAGATAAAATAAAACTAACTCCTGATATGATTTCAAAGGTAAAATATTTAGAAACAAATTCGGTTGCTGAAGGTACTATTAAAGATTATGGTCAAGATGCAAAAAATGTATTTCAAAAACTAATTAGTTCAAAAACAGTTGTATCAAAAACAACTTTTTGGAAAAAAAAGCTTTTCGAAAACTCTTCTAATCTTTCTCAACGTATTATTGAATTTTCATTAGATAATAAAGAAAAGATTACATTTGAAATATTGACTTTCAATGTAGAAGGACATAAAAAAGAATCATATATTCGACATATAGGAGATTCTACTATTTATCACTTAAATGCAGAGCATACTGAAGATATACTGATGCAGTTTACTAATCGTTAATATTTCCTTCGTACTAAGATCATACTTTTAAACACATCTATTAATATCATCTTGAAAAGCACTTCTGAAACTATCAAAAGTGCTTTTTTTTCATGATTTGAAAGTAAACTTTTCAATATTAGTTTACTTTCATTCCCCCTTAAACATTGACTTCTCAGCAATCCCTCTGATATCCTCAAAGAAGAAAAAGACAATGTCCTTGATACATTCCTTATTTAATCCAAAAATATTAAAATGTGAATACTATAAAAATTAACTATCTACTTCCCATCAAAATTATGGTAATCCTATTAAACCTGGGGTTACCCCTTCTACCTTTGCCCATTCAAACGAGCACTCAATTAGCATTTGATTCTTACACTTAATTTTTAATAAACCTTCTTCTTCTATCGTATTTATTTCAAAATAATCAATTATATTTTCTGTCCCTAAACCTTTTATTGTTAAATTATGAATAGTAAAGAAAGAGATTTCTACATAAATTACATCCCACTTATTCCATCGTTTTGGCTTGTTTTCAATATTTTCCCTTGTCATCAATTGAATAACTAAAGTAGGACCATCTCTTTTAAGACGCACATCTAATAAATCTGATTCTTCAAACTTTGGTATTTTCCCAAAAATACTAATTAACGCTTGTGGATTTAAAAATTTAAATTGATCAATCATTTTTATACTCCCTATTTATTATTTCTCTTCTCAAAATAATAATTCTCCATACCATCTACCTGTCCTGTTCGTGTATTGTATTCAGGTCTTACATTATGATGCGGTGGCTGATCTCCAATGCCACCTTCTCCAAACTTATCACGCTAAGCAAAAAATACAATAAGCTGCCCATATGGACAGCTCATTTACATAATTATCGTTATTGGAAGTTACTTTTCAAGTATTAATAGACGGTCAAGTTCAGTTTCGTGATAACTCTACACGCTCAAAGTGTTCAACTGTTGGAAATGGATCATAAAAGTGATGCAATAATGCTTTCCACTCTTGATATTGTTCAGATTGACGAAATCCTATCGTGTGGTCTTCTAAAGTTTCCCATTGCACAAGGAGCAAATATTTTCCTTTCTGCTCCATACAGCGTTGTAATTCATGATTTATGTATCCTTGCATGGAAGAGATGATTGAAGATGCTTGCTTAAATATCGATTCATACTCTGTCTCCATACCGTCTTTTACTTGCAACATGACTGCTTCTAAAATCATTTTGAAGTCCTCCTCCTTTTCCTAATTGTACCATGTGGGAGGGAACGCTGGATGAGGAGTTTTGATGTATAACATATACACGTCAAGTTAACATAACGTCCTATTATAAGCAGTATAGGGGATCTCCCAAATTGGAAGATCCCCTATACTGCTTATTAAACAATCGAGCTCTATTCTTAAACAGGTATGTGCTTACTTACTAATAAAAAACAAATAGAGCTACATCACTTTGTTATGTTAAATAAACGACCTCGTTAGTTAAATTAAATAAATAGTTGCTCTTATAATAGAGAAGTCCGCGCTAGTTCCGCAAGCGAATTAGTGCATTCTTATTTCCTTCCACTTAAAATCATTGCATTTCCTAAGACTTTTTTGTTCAATACAAGTTTTGGTAATTCCATTTCTTCAGTAAGCTTGTAGCTATTTAATTCAGATACACCCTGTTTCTTTAAGACATTTAAGAGTTCTTTTTCATCTCCAAATATTTTTTCATCCATAAACAAATCTAAGAAAACAAATTTACCACCAGGTTTTAACACTCTTAATGCCTCTTTAATTACTTCAGTTTTATTTTCTCTATCTTTTACTTCATGAAATGTTAGACAGCTTACAATTGTATCAAATTCATTATCAGTAAAAGGGAGTTCTGCAGCACTTGCTTTTAGAAAATCAATTCTATCAGAGACCCCTTCTATTTTAGCATTCTGTTGGCATTGGGATTTGGAATATTCCCAATTTCCGCCCCAATAATCAACTCCAGTTAGAAAGGAATTAGGAAAGGTCTTTGCCAGTTTAATAATCAGTGAACCGCTACCAGTTCCTATATCTAGTATTTTTCCTTTTCCATCCCAATTCACTTTGGTAACAATTAAATTATGTATTTTTGACTGATAATTCCCCCCAAATGCTGCAAATTGGTAAACTGAATAAGAAAGTATAAATGCTATATAAATAAAAGGCAACGCAAAAACACCTGACAGGATTCGCAGATATAAATTAACAGGTAATAATGTTATCAAGAGAAGAATGAGTGAAATAACTAAAAAAATAATTAGTTTGTAAATTCGTATCCAAGTTTTATATTTAGCTTTTGTTTTCAACATATCAACCATCCTTAAATAACCTATCTTTTGTTTGTTGTAATTACATAGAAAATCAATAATTGTGTCCTATAGTTTAAATACATTACTTCATAAGCTGGATCTGTTTTAACATTAATATCCAATTATTTCAGGAGAGATCCTCCATAATTTGGTCCGATTATTGAACAAGTATCACATGCATATGATATACAAATCCAGTTAACATAACGCACAATTATCGGTAGCAAGGAAAAAGGCGGACCCTTACTCTCACAGGGAATCCCCTTTTTCATTTTCTATAAAGCTATTCATTTTTTTATACATTCCTATCCTGGCGCGGATTTAGGGTTCTCGTTTTTTACTGGGTTCGTCGAAAAACTGTATAAAACCTTGCATACTCTTAGCTTTTTTTTCTATGGAATGCTGTCGATACCTTTTTAATGCATAAAGAAAAGATACCCTAAGGTGCCTTCCTCTGAATTGAACCACTTTAATTTTAATAATATAGTTTTAAGTTTAAAAACTATAGGGATTTTTCCTGTGGGATTTGTAAGTAGTTTTTACGAAATTATGAGTGTTTTTTATTCTGTATTTCAATAAGTTCATCTTTAATCATTTGTATA
>NZ_JAEHBN010000003.1:0-356856 GCF_016483605.1 Bacillus cereus group sp. N11 | reverse complement strand
AAAAACCTGATGACACAACTTCACCTGTTACAACCGATAACGCACCAACAGATTGGGTGAATAAAGATGTTACCGTTGACTTAACTGCAACTGATAATGATGGGGGTTCTGGTGTTGCTTCCACCTATTATCAACTAGATAATGGCTCCACACAGAGTGGAAATACAGTCCAGATTTCTGATGAAGGAGTCCACACTCTAACCTATTGGAGCGTAGACAACGCCGGAAATGTAGAGACTCAACATATCACTACTGTAAAAATTGACAAAACGGTACCTGTTACAACCGATAACGCACCAACAGATTGGGTGAATAAAGATGTTACCGTTAACTTAACTGCAACTGATAATGATGGGGGTTCTGGTGTCGCTTCCACCTATTATCAACTAGATAATGGTTCCACACAGAGTGGAAATGCGATCCAGATTTCTGATGAAGGGGTCCACACTCTAACCTATTGGAGCGTAGACAATGCTGGAAATACCGAACAATTTAATACAAAAACAATTAAACTAGATAAAACAGCTCCTGTGCTAAACATCAGTTTAGACAAAACAACAATATGGCCGCCTAATCATAAAATGGTTCCGATTACAGCTACAATTAATGCTTCTGATGGTACATCAGGAATCAATTCAGTAGTGTTAACATCCATTACCAGCAATGAAACACTTCAATCTGATGATATTCAGAATGCAAATTATAATAAACCTATTAGTGGGTCCACTGACTCCTTTAGTCTTCGTGCAGATAGACTGGGAAGTGGAAATGGACGTATATACACTGTGACATACACTGTTAAGGACAACACAGGGAATGTTACAACCAAAACAGCTACTGTAACGGTTCCTCATGATCAATCAAAATAAATTAAGTAGAAGGGGTCCCATCCTCTACCTCTCACACAGCCTTTGGGGGCCCGCCCCACATCCATCAACTTAAGGATTTAGACTATTTTTTTATGAATATGCACCAAAAACAAGAGTTATCTTTATTTGCCGAAGAGTTAGATCGATTTTTCTCATTTTGGGGGTATTTGTTTTTCTTAGCTTGATAGGCATGTGGTGGGACCTCACATCCATCAACTTAAGAAATTATTTGTTCTCCAAAACGAAAAAAATGAGCCGAATTCTATAAATAACTGTAAAAAGGTGAAATTTTCATTTTGGGGTGGTTTCAAATCTTTAATTTGATGGACATGGGTACGGAAACGATTCAAAGAATAACCCACCACAACCGAAAATTTCTCCAATTTAGGCGGGTGTGTTTTCTTATATTTTATTTTGCAGTTTCCTATATAGAGCTGTCTTGTGTAGCAGCTGAAACTTTTTCTTCATACGTAATGTCTATCCCAATAGGGTTTACTCTATTGGGATATTAAGCTAACTATAAGAGAGAGGGAAAACGATTCGGAGTATGAGGGGCCACTCTAGAATTTAATTACAAATCAAAAAAGAACTTTATTCAAAGGGTAGCGTCAGCTTCAATTCATCAGATTGAATGTGAAAAAGAGCCAAACCCGTCATAAATGTTTCCGTAACGCATTTATTTAATATGAAAAGTAATTTTTGGAGGTGAGATATGTCAGAAGAAAATGAAATTCTACGTGCTACTGCATTAGATCCAAGTTTGATTGGTCCTACTTTTTCCTCTACTCCACCATTTACGTGTTCAACAGGACCAACAGGTTCAACAGGTTCAACAGGTTCAACAGGAGCAACAGGAGCTACTGGTTCAACGGGACCAACAGGAGATACTGGTCTAACAGGTTCAACAGGTCCAACGGGTTCAACAGGAGCAACAGGTTCAACGGGACCAACAGGAGATACTGGTCTAACAGGTCCAACGGGTTCAACAGGAGCTACTGGTCTAACAGGTTCAACGGGACCAACAGGAGATACGGGTCCAACAGGTTCAACAGGAGCAACAGGAGATACTGGTCTAACAGGTCCAACGGGTTCAACAGGAGATACTGGTCTAACAGGTTCAACGGGACCAACAGGGGATACTGGTTCAACAGGTTCAACGGGAGCAACAGGAGATACTGGTCTAACAGGTCCAACAGGTTCAACAGGACCAACAGAAATAAGCTGTATTAGAACTGATCCGAATAATGGATGTTCTGTAGCAGAAGGAAGTGATACTATTGCAAATGGATTTGCCTCACATGCAGAAGGTAGGCAAACGGTTGCTAATGGAATCGCTTCTCATGCTGAGGGAGGAACTCCAGATATTACCTTATTTCCAGCTCCGCAGGCGTTAGGAGATTTTTCTCATGTAGAAGGAATTGCTACAAGTACAACAGTCGGTGGAGCTGGTGCCCATGCGGAAGGTTTTGGTACAACAGCGAGCGGACCTGTTTCACATGCTGAGGGATCAGAAACGACAGCGAGCGGACCTGCTTCGCATGCGGAAGGATTTAGTACAACCGCCAGTAATGGGGCCGCACATGCTGAGGGATCAAGAACAATAGCTAGCGGAGGATCTTCTCATGCCGAAGGTGGTGGTACAACGGCAAGTGAATCTTTTTCTCATGCGGAAGGGCAAAATACAACAGCGAGTGGGAACTCTTCGCATGCGGAAGGTTTTGGTACAACAGCGACTGGACCTGCATCCCATGCGGAAGGATTTAATACAATTGCCAGCGGATCTAATTCTCATGCCGAAGGTGGAGGTACAACAGCGGCTGGTGTTAATTCCCATGCAGAAGGTTCGAATACGACATCGAGTGGTACTAATTCTCATGCGGAAGGAAATACTACACAAGCCCAAGGAACAGATTCCCATACGGAAGGTCAAAACGCGTCTACAGGACCATTGGCAACTGCTGCTCACGCGGAAGGAAATGGTACACAAGCAAATGCAGATAATTCCCACGCTGAAGGGCTACAAACAGTTGCGAGTGGAATTAACTCCCATGCGGAAGGAGAAGGGAACACGGCAAGTGGAAGGGCTTCGCATGTGGAAGGCGGTGGTGTTGATCAAAATGGTAATGTAGCATTTTCATTAGCTAGTGGATCTAGTTCCCATGCGGAAGGAGTGAATACGACTGCCAGTGGATTTGGTTCCCATGCTGAGGGTGGGACTCCTGATATTACAATTAATCCAGGCTCACAAGCAACGGGTGACTTTTCTCATGCGGAAGGTTCTAGTACAACCGCAAGTGGAATTTCTTCCCACTCAGAAGGAACAGGTACAACGGCAAGTGGATTTGCGGCCCATGCTGAAGGATCAGGTACAATTGCTAGTGGGGATTTATCTCATACTGAAGGATTGAGCACAACAACAAATGGTTTCGAAGGAGCCCATATTATGGGTAGAAATGGAGCTGTTAATGCTACAGATGGGGATCCAACTTATTCGTGGAATGTAGCTTTCGGAGCAGTTGCCTATGATGTTACAGGTCTAGTTGGAAAACTTTTGAATAACGGCAATATGTTTGTGGATGGAGCATATTTAACTCCAGCAGGTGATTACGCAGAAATGTTTGAAACAGCCAATGGAAACCCGATTGATGTTGGCTATTTCGTTACTGTGTCGACAGAAGATAAAGTCCGAAAAGCCGCTTCAAATGATCTATTTATTTTGGGAATAACAAGTGCAACACCAGGTCTGCTAGGAAATAGCGGATGCTTACGCTGGCAAGGAAAATATCTGACTGATGAATGGGGACGAAAAAAATATCATGAGGTTACCATTCCAACTCAAAAAGATGGGGAAGGAAATGTAATCACTCCAGAAAGAAAAATAATGCAGCCTATCCTCAATCCAAAATGGAATCCGCATGAAGAATATACCTCTCGTATAAATCGTACAGAATGGGTAGCCGTCGGATTAATTGGTCAATTACTAGTTCGAGATGATGGAACTTGTGAAACCCATGGATATTGTTGGTCGAATGATGATGGAGTTGCAACAAAATCGGAGAAAGGATACTTTGTATTAAAACGTACAGGTCCTAATCAAATTCTGATTTTGGTTCGTTAGAGAACGAATATAGTGTAGTTATTTTAAATGATCTTTTAACTTGATAGCAATGTGGCGGTACCCCACATCCATCAACTTAAGGATTTAGACTATTCTTGAAGTTAAAAGCACGTTACTATTCTCTTATGTTAATGAGAAAGGGTGACGTGCTTTTTATGAATATTCATAAAAAACAAGAGTTGTCTTTATTTGCTGAAGAGTTATATCGATATATGTCTCCCGCTACACTTAATCAATTAGCTATAGAAGCAGGCGGAATGAAACGAAAACGCAAGTGCCATGGGCACCATTTTTTATCTTTGTGTGTATGGTTAAATCAACAAATCGCTACTACCTCTCTTACTCAACTTTGTAGTCAATTAGAAACTTCAACAGGAGTTTTATTAAGTCCTGAGGGGCTTAATCGACGATTTACCTCGGCTTCTGTATCCTTCTTTCGAACTGTATTTACTACACTTCTACAAGCTAAAATTGGAGGATTATCTAAGATTTCTCATGTCCTTTCTGCTCACTTTGAGCGTATTCTTATCCTTGATTCTACAACATTTCAAGTGCCGGATCGATTTTGCATCTACTTATCCTGGTGCCGGAGGATGTAGTCATAGAGCTGGTGTAAAAATTCAACTAGAGTATGACCTGTTGAGTGGAGAATTTTCTGATGTGAAAATTGAACTAGAAAAACGAAGTGATCAAGCGTATGGTGCGACTCGAACAGATATGGCACAAAAGAATGAACTATATATTCGTGACCTAGGATATTATCGTTTACAAGACTTTAAATCTATTCAAGATAGGCAAGGATACTATTTATCACGTCTTAAGTTACCAACTAAGATATATAGAAAAGAGTTCGAAACAGTCGTATTTAAAACAAAACCCGCCCAACTGAGGCCGGTATATATACAAATTCATTTAGAAGGAATCATGAACCAGTTACAACCTGGCCAAGTGTATGAATTACATGATGTATATGTAGGGAGCAAAGACAAATTACCTACTCGCATTGTGGTTTATAAATATACGGAGGAGCAAAAACAAAAACGCCTACGTGATCGAGCTATTCGTGAAAAGAAAAAAGGAATTATATATACAGAGCGTACGAAACTTCTACAAGGAATTACGGTATATATGACAAACATTCCTACGGAATGGGTACCAAAAGAGAAAATCTATGATTTATACTCACTACGTTGGCAAATAGAACTGTTATTTAAGATATGGAAATCCTGGTTTCAAATTCATTGTTGTAAATCTATTAAACAAGAGCGATTAGAATGTCATCTTTATGGACAACTCATTAGCATCCTATTATGTTCTTCTACAATGTTTAAAATGAGAGAACTCCTGTTGCGTAAGAAACAGAAAGAGCTAAGTGAATATAAAGCGATGTACATAATTAAAGATCATTTTTCACTTTTTCACCAAGCATTACACAAAAACACCCAAGAGCTATCAAAGGTTCTCCTTCGTCTGTTTAACCTCCTACAGCACAACGGACGAAAATCTCATCGATACGAGAAAAAGACAGTCTTTGATATTTTGGGTGTTGTGTATAAGTATACCACTTCTACTCATCAGGTAGCATAGTAAAAAAATTGAAGCCTATCAGGGTTTATTTGATATGCCTACTTTTATAAAATCTATAAAAGATAATAAAAAAACTATATGGAAAGACCGCATTTTGTATAAAAATATACCCTAAGTTGATGGATGTGTGGTGGGCCCCCCATAAGGTTGTTTAAAATTCGGCTTTGGAGATATTATTAAATACGTTCAACATCCAAACTAAGCCAAGGTAATTACAAATGAAAGTGTCCTATTAATATTTCAAAAAACACCTAATCCCATTCTCTTGCTATATTTTTAGTTAACCCACTTGACTATAACGCAACGTCATAGTGCATAATTTTAACTATATTAAATAAGGAGTGAAAGAAATGAATATAAAATCATTACGGTCAGATAAAATATATCGAAAAATTTTACAAGCTCCAAAAGAGGAAAAGGTTGAGTTATACAGGAAAGAAATGTTGGCTCCGTTTATGGGGAAATGGGAAATTCAATATGTTCCTTTTAAAGCTGAGGAGCCAAATGGTTTTGATGTTATTACATTGAATAATATAATGAGCATTTCTCCTAATCAGATTACAAATGAGATTACACCAGAACTAGAATTGATTTCGTCTGATTCTTTTTGGTCTGAGTGTAAAGAAGTTGTTAGGAAAAGCCTTCATTTATTTAGAGAGCATGATGTGAACCTTCGTGTATCTGATTACTTATTCACGATTCTATTAGGGAATCCCAATAGTCCTTCATTAATGTTAAATGAAGGATATAGCGGTGATGGAGGTATTCCTGGCTATATTTTGTGTACATTTGTGCCAAATGAATACACAATCCCTCGAATGAAAGCGGCTTTAGCACATGAATGTAATCATAATGTTCGATATCAATTTATTCAATGGGACCATACTGTTACTTTAGGTGAATTAATTGTTAGTGAAGGTTTAGCAGAAAATTTTGCTACTTCTATTTTGGGGGAAGATCTACTCGGACCTTGGGTATCGAAAACAACTATGGAAATGCTTAATAGACGTATTAAACCTGTGCTCAAGGATCAATTACAATTAACAGGATTTGATAAAATTGCACCGTATCTTTATGGTGACGAATTAGCAAAACTTCAAAACTATATACCAGTAAATATGCCTTATGCTGCTGGTTATGCCTGTGGATACTATTTAATTAAATATTATTTAGAAAAAACAGGTAAAAATATCTTTGAAGCCACAATAACTCCTGCCAATCAAATACTAGATGAAATAAAGGAATTTTGGGATGAAGAAACAATTTTTAACGGTTAAAGATATTGTGCAAATTACAGGCATAACAAAAAGAACCTTACAATACTATGATAAAATAAATTTATTAAAGCCAATTTACTTAACGGAAAATGGTTATCGACTCTATGATAAGAACAGTTTAGCAAGACTTCAAATGATTCTATTTTTTAAAGAAATGGACTTTTCTCTACAGGAAATTGCGGAAGTTTTGAAACTTACGAGAGAAGAACAGCTACAATTATTAAAGAAGCATAATCAAACTTTATTGTTAAAAAAACAACATTTAGAGACAGTTATTACTGCGGTGGATGAGTATGTATCAGGAAAGGATATCTACAATTTAAATATTTTTAATAATTCATCTATTTTGCCATTACAAGAACAATATGCTCATGAAGCGAAATTCATCTATGGAGAAACAGAAAAATACAAAGAATTTGAGGAGAAACTGAAAGAACTCTCTCTTAGTGAAAAAGCGAACTTATTTCACGAATTCGAACAAAAAATGGAAAGGGTGTTTAGAAAAATTGCTTCCTATATTAATCAATCACCTACTTCCGATGAAGTACAGCAATTAATTGTAGAGTGGAAAAGTTATCTCGAACAATCTATTGTATGTGACTCTGAAATGTTGACATGTATTGCAAATACGTATAAATTTGATAATCGATTTAAAAATTATATAAATCAATTTAGTAATGAAGACTTAGCTGAATTTTTATATAACGCCATTATACATTATATCAATCAAAAGAAGCATTAATGTCGTACTTTTATAATAGGGGTCACCTTACATGGCCATTAACTTAAGAACAGAATTAAAAGAAGCTTTCGTTTACCAAAAAAAATATTTAAAAAAGGAGTATTTTCATATAAATGTGCATGCTAAATAAGCCCTGGCTAGGTCTAAAAATTATACAGTTTTTTTGCCCTCTTAATCCAGTATACTCGTAAACAACACCCAAAATATTCTCATATGGGTGAGTTTTTCGTCCGTTTTAGCTAGAAATATGTCCATAAACTGTGTATATAAATCATGGAGGGTAGTTCAAAATCTAAAACCGGGATTCGTATCACAAATAAAGGATATTTTCAGAAAAAATTCACAAAATCCATTGTGAACTGTTTGTTATGTTAGAGTTTCTTTAAGTTCCTTTTATGAAAAACTGTATTTTACAAATACTACAAGTTCATTTAGGTGAAATAATAATGGAAAACCATCGTTGTATAATCAATTTATTATGAGCATGCAAGGAGGCTTGTTAGGAGTGAAAATAAGCGAACTAGCACGATTGACCAATGTCAGCATACGATCCATCCGGCATTATGACAATAAAGGACTTCTAAACGCCGATAGGTTGGAGAACGATTACCGGGATTTCGACGAATCGGCCATAGAACGAGTCAAAGCGATTCAGTTATACTTGAAGCTTGGATTAACAGCAGATGAAATTAAAGCGTTGTTCAAGAGCGAAGCGGCAAATCCTGACGAGTATGAATATTGCGAGGAGATGCTGGAAACGTATGAAAAGAAGCTAAGCAATGTGAATTATCAAATCGAAGCACTTCATGGATTAAAGAGATTACTGGAGAGGCAAATCGCTTTAACAATTAAGAAAAAGAGAACTGTTTAATGTAGACATGGCCCCTGAGCATGATGAATCGCTCCGGGGTCATTTTTGTTTGTGTTGACATTGACACTAGTGTAATCCTTTATGATTTACTTAATTTCATCTGAAAGGGGTTTTTCCATTGAAAAGTAATAGCCAAAATGAGAAAAATGGTTCTGAAACTACAAACGCGGTTGGGAACCGAAAATCGGTAACAGTCATAGGACTAGGTCCGATGGGTCAGGCGATGGCAGGCGTTTTTCTGGAGCACGGGTACTCGGTGACCGTGTGGAACCGGACTTCAAGTAAAGCAGATCAGCTTGTAGCAAGAGGAGCCATTAGGGTGTCCACGGTCAACGAGGCATTAGCTGCTAACGAGCTGGTAATCCTTAGCCTTACAGATTACAATGTGATGTACTCTATTCTGGAACCGGCTTCTGAGAATTTATTCGGTAAGGTGCTCGTTAACTTGAGTTCGGATACCCCGGAAAAAGTTCGCGAGGCGGCTAAATGGTTGGAAGACCGTGGAGCATGGCATATTACTGGAGGGGTGCAAGTTCCACCGTCAGGCATAGGTAAATCGGAATCTTACACATACTATAGTGGTGAGCGAGTGGTCTTCGAGGCTCACAGGGAGACCTTGGGAGTGTTAACAAGTACCGATTATCGGGGCGCGGACCCCGGATTAGCCATGCTATACTACCAGATACAGATGGATATATTCTGGACGGCAATGCTTAGTTACCTTCACGCTCTTGCAATCGCTAACGCGAACGGCATTACGGCGGAGCAATTCCTACCATACGCTTCAGCGACGATGTCGTCACTGCCGAAATTTATAGAGTTCTATACCCCGCTTCTCGATGAGGGTGAGCACCCTGGTGACGTGGACAGACTCGCAATGGGCTTGGCGAGCGTTGAGCACGTTGTTCATACTTCCCAAGAAGCCAGCATCGACATCGCCTTGCCAGCAACTGTTCTGGAAGTCTTCAGGCGCGGCATGAAGACTGGTCATGCCAATGATAGCTTCACCAGCCTCATTGAAATCTTCAAAAATTCCGATATTCGTTCATAAAAAATAGGCCATTCCTTTCGGGATGGCCTTTAAAGGGGCGCGGAAACATCGTCATCATTTTTGAAAAAAACACGCTAAGCAAAAAATACAATGAGTTGCCTATATGGATAGCTCATTTACATAATTATCGTTCTCGGTAGTTAATTAAATAAATTATGATAGATCCCATCACAATATCACCGTCTATAGTTAGGGGACCATATAAAACACGATCAGATAGATCATCTGTTTTATGAGGGTAGCAGTTTATCGTTATTCATATTTCTCTGACCGTATCTTTTGTTTATCAGAGTTTTTTAATATAGTCCTTTCTTTAGGAGGGAAGAATCAAGCTAGCCACAACTCCTGCATGGTCAGAAGGCCATAGTGCCGTTGGTGTACGATCCTCTTGCTCTTCTCCTACAACGTCCACTTTTTCAACTTTGAAATCGCCTCGAAAGAGAATTAAGTCTATTCTAACAACTAGTTGCGAGATCAAATTTAATACATTAGCATCTTGGCAACATGTTAATCCATTGCCTTTTCCTGCGATAGTCCATGTATCTTTAAATCCAGCATTTATCAAAAGATTGTAAGATGGACCACTGCCGTCAGAATTTGAGTTGAAATCCCCTATGAATACTAAGGGAAGATCAGTCGCTCCAGGGCCAGTTAAAAGTTCGCGAGCTTGAGCCAGTTGTATTGGAAGTGTTTGGGGGATTCCAGGTGTAATGGGTTGTAAATGAGTATTTACGAGTCTAAATTTCTTTCCGGATATTTCGACATCAACAGATATAAAACCAAATAGGAGTTTTTCAACATTACCGCCAACTGGAACGGGAAGAAAAGCTTCAAAAATCTTTGTTTGTATATTTGAGAACTTAAGTCCTGAATTTTTTCGCACCAAAATAGCATCTCGATCTACAAATCGAACGTTGAAGCCGGTGCTACTAGGTAACGTAGCATCCGTAGTGTCCACTATTGCTAAAACTTCATAATGCAATCCTCTTTTTTCTAACTCCTTGAGAAGAATCGAAACAAAATCATACTCTACTGCTACTTCAGAATTTTGGGGTAACAAAAGTTGCCATATTGCTGCTTCTTGAAGACCTATTATATCTGGTTTTTTTCTTGTAATTTGATTAGCAATAGCCCCTGCTCGTACCGGAAAATTTGTTGCTTGAAACAGTGTAAAGACCTCAGTAACACGTTGTGGGAGTTGCTCTGGAGTGGTTCCTGCTAAAGGCGTTAAAATAGTTCCAAAATAGATGTTCCATGTCATGATCGTTAGTGGTCCTTGGGGTTCTGGAATTGGAGGGACAGCAGGTGGAAAAGCAGGAAAAAGTCTATGACAGCATCTTTGTTTTGAAAAATATGAGTTCAAAACAATTCATCTCCTTTTTTCGAAATTTAATATAATTATATGTATTCGAATCTAGTACTTTGGCTTGTATGTTTGGTTTACGCCTAATAAAATTCATGATGTATATCTTATACATATTCGGTTAACATAACGTCCTATTATTGGTAGTTAATACATCTAGAAGTCTACAAAAATATCCTCCAGTTAAGTACTCTGGAGGATATTCATATTTACATCATCATCCTTAAAAGAAGTCACACAAAATGAAACCTCTTTAGCGCTCAAAAAGGCTTACTCTTATCTATTAATAACTGTACATCGTCTTGCTCCTCTACAGATTAAACGCTCGGCTTCTCTTAATGAAATTGGAACAAGTACAGCTTCATCAACATCGTCTTCTACATCAAAAACCGCAAATGCTTCCCCACCCACGATTAAAACACAAATGAATTCTACTTCTAAATCATCATGAGACCTAGGAATACAATTAGAAATAGTACAACGTTGAATACCCGCTGCTAACAATGTTCTAGCTTCTTGCTCAGATATTCGAATAAAAACAAATTCCTCTATGGCTACATTTCCAACTTCCACTTCAATTTCTACTAGAAGAAAGAATCTGTTTCTAATTCTCACTATACAATTTGCCCCAATTGAAATAATATCTTCATTCATTCTTTTCACCTCCTTTAATACTATAAAATTCATAAAGAGGTGAAATGGTGTGGACAAGCAAACAAAAAATTTGTTTTTTTGAAATGTGAGACATCAGTTAACAACTATCATCAAAAAACAGAAAAAACAACCTACACAACAGGACATTTTTTCTGTTTTTAGTCTGTATACGATATTCAAAATTAGTTAACATAACGTCTCATTATAAGAACTAAGCCTTTTCTAAACTATTAATCTCCTTCATAAGTACAGGCAGCTAGTCCAATATGTTAATAGTATATTGGACTTGAATTTGTTGTTTTAAATTTTTATATTGAAAGGAATAATAGCATGTCAAAAAAATATATTTTTGATTACATCGTAATTGGTGCCGGTACTGCCGAAGGGGTAATTGCTAAAAAATTAACGGATGATAAATGTACTTCCGTGCTTGTTCTTGAAGCGGGAACGAATATGCCAAACAGTAGTCCTTCTATTGCGACAGCAGTAAATTTAGCTAATGATAATAAGATTTCCTTTAACGTTTTTTCTAAAACAGAGGAAACTATTAGACGGCAGCTTAAATTATCGGGTGATCGATTAATTGGTGGAGGCTCGCAACATAATTTTATGGCTGCAGTACGTGGCAGTCGTGATCTTTATGATGCATGGGCACAATTAGTTGAAAGTAACGCATGGAATTACGATAGTATTCGCTCATTATTTATTGAAAATGAAACGTATACAGGAATGACACAAAGCCCTCAAGAACGTGGAAGTAACGGCCCTATTTTTATTAGACAACAAAACATTCCTGATTAAGGATTAATCCAAACCGTAGCACAAGCCACTTCAGATGCTTTAAATATACGGATTGTTTAATATTATAATGCAAATATAATAGAATGAAGAACATGATAGTGATTGAATTGTAATTCTTTAATTGCTTGTTATACAACTTGTTAAAAACATTCTGGACATAATAGAAAAAACGAAGGAATTAAGAGAAGAGAAAAATGAAGAAAGGATAGAAAATAATAAAATAAAAGCCCTGTGGTTCGTCGCAACCTACCAAGAAGCAAATGAATCACAAGACGCTAAAACAAGGGGAGGGCAACCTCCCTCTTCTTTAAATTATAACACAATTACCAATCCTAAATACATATGGAACATTAACGTTAATCCCTATAAATAAAGTAAGTGACAGGTCTAATATAAAAAACAATTAAAAATTTTAGGGGAAATTTCTAAAAAACTTAGTTTCTTAGTTAAAAGTAACAATAATTCAAGTAGAAGTATTATTTTTGAACTTTATAAATATTGAACAAGGGAGAGGAGATATTTTTATGGATTCAAAAACTTATGAAAAGCTACAGGGACTACGTAGATATAAAGAGCCAATTCAAGCAGTATTGAGAACGGTTAAAAGACACGATAAAGACGATCCAGATACTGAATATGCTGAGTTTGCCCTTGAAAATGGTAAGATTATAGGTATTTGTAAAAAAGAAGACTTCTCTGATTACTCTTTTAGAAGTATTACTCAATTCACAGGTAATATTTTTAATGTAGTAATTACACAAATGTCTGATGAACTGGATATAAATAAAGTACAGGTTTCAGTAAAAGAAGCTAGCAGGAGATCGGCAGATGCGTTAATTCGTGAGTTAATAGAATTGGAGCAAGATGAAAGACTTCAAGTACCTACTTACAAAGCTGAGGTAACTGGATATAACATGAATGCTCAGGTTCCTACTATATTCTTACGCATCAATGGTGCGGAATGCTTCATGAAATTACATGAACTAAACTATGGAAGAGTGTATAAAAACGCTGTGGATCGCTATGCACCAATTGGTGAACGTATCCCAGTTAAGGTTCTACAATTTAATCCAGAACAGCGACTAATCCACGTTTCTAGAAAAGCTGCCGTGGAAAATCCTTATCAGTTATTATCTGAATTAGCTGAAGGGGATACAATTGTAGGAAGGGTTGTAAATGTTGACCCGCGTTTTGGTGTTTTTGTTGAATTGGACCAAGGCTGCACAATTAAAGGAATTGTCCCTAAAACAATCGAACAGCCAGTATTGGATGACGTAGTAAGTATGAGAATTGTAAGTGTGGATGTGGAAAAAGAGAGAGGGTCGGGGGTTATCTTTAAGTTTCCATTTGGACGCAAAAAAGTTAACGATCCAACGGCGTTTTTATATAACTAATGGGTGCGCCGCAGGTTTCCGTACAAGAGAATGGAAAGGCGGTTCAATATTGGCTTAATAGGGACGAATCGTTATCACTTTGGGATGACCCCTCTTTACAGGGGGGACCAATTCTTCCAGATAAATTTAAACCCCTCACAGATTTACGTAGTATATATGACAGAATTAATTCAGGTTTTATAAATGAAAAGGACAATTTAATATTAAAGCTTATTTGGGATTCATTAGCGATTACTGAAGCTCAAATTAAAAATTTTGTGGAATCTAAAATTAGTAGGTCACAGGTTTCAGAATCGCTGAAAAAACTGGTACTGTATGGATTTGTTAGTAGATGGGAGATAAAATCGGCGCTATTTCCGGATCAGCCCAAAACCTCTGCTCCAATCACTTTAAATACTGCTGGTCATTTGATGATGTGGGCTTATCATAACCGTAATACAAACTATTCTTTAAAGCCAGAACAGTGGTTAAGGCTTGGAGTAGTAGGGGTACAAAGATTTGTCACTATGAATCAAATAAAATATGAGTTTGCAGTAGGCCAACAGCTATTAAAAAACTGGTGCTGGTATCCAAAGCTAAAAGGTACTGGTAATGGTTATAATCCAATTGCTGTTGGAGAAATTAAAACTCCAATTGGAAATCAAAACTTCATATTTGAAAGGGTACAACAAGGTCAGCGATATGCGCAACATTTAAAATCGCGATTGAAAATTTGGGAAGATCAGATTCAAAATGGACCAAATAATTTATTGAATTTCGAAAACACGAAGAGTTTACCAGGAATTTTTATATTATCTATATCTAATCTCGCTTTAGCAGAACATGTTAGAATGGAGCTAATGTTAGACTTAAGAAAAATTCCTATAATGCTTGTAATAGATGAATGCATTCACAGTGAGGGATTCGCAAAATCTTTTTATATCTCAACTCAAAACGGAATTCAGCAAGCACCGTTACCATTTTTGAGATAACAAGAGCTGCTTCAGGTTAATATGCTGAAGCAGCTTTTTGTTGTTCTAACGATGAATCGATATGCACAGCTCAACTTTTGTTTGAGATATATCTAATTTCATTTTTTATAGATTTCAATTAGAGTTGTTTTAATGAAAAAACAATGTGTTGAATAGATAATTAAAGAAGGCTTTTCTACTCATTACTAGAATGAAAAGTAATGTATAATCTACTGTCCCTAAATGTAGCAAGGAGGAAGTAAATTTGAACAGGAAAATTTGGTTTATATTTACTTTTTTAGCTATTTTAGTAGCTAGTTATGTTGTTGTCCAATATCTTATTATGGATGGATTTCAAACAGGGCTGGTCAAAATGAAGCTTATGTTCGTTTCTAAATTAAGTATTTTTTGGTACATTATGTTATTTATACATATTACAACTAGTATAGTAGCGTTAGTAATCGGTCCGTTTACATTATCCGCAAAATTTAGAGGAAAGAATATCAACCTTCATCGAATAGTTGGAAGAATCTATATGATTGGTATATTATTAGGCGGCGTTTCAGGACTGTACTTATCCTTTTACGCTATGGGGGGATTGGTAGCAAAGCTTGGTTTCGGTTTGTTATCCGTATTTTGGCTAACATCAGCATATCAACCATTAAATAGAGTTAAGAATAAGAAAATTCAAGACCATCGAAATTGGATGATTAGAAATTATTCCTTAACCTTTGCGGCAGTTACATTAAGAATTTGGCTACCTTTGTTTGTATTGCTATTTGGAGTAGAGCAGTTTGACCTTAGTTACGCTGTTATTGCTTGATTAGCGTGGGTACCAAATTTAATTGTTGCAGAATTATTTATAAGACAAAGACTTAATAAAGGGCAATACCAGGAAAATGAGGATTTACATTTTTGATGCAAATCTGATTTTATGTCGAGGGTTGAATTCCTCAGCAATTCAATATTTTTTAATGATTTTTCCCGTTGAGATTATGGAGTAAGCTATCGTGACATTAGGGGAAAAATAAAGGAACTATTGGAGCGGTGAACTAATCGCCACTTAGCAAAGTATGATGTGGGAACCTTTCAGTTCCGCGAAGAAAGTAATCTTTCATCTCCCTAAGTGTTACTTTTTGGGGCCCTCCTAGATGTCCGACGCTTTGACGCTCTCTTAGTACTGTTGATATTTTACGCAGGAACCGGATGGATTGTTTTTCGCACCCTGTTTACTTCTTGCAACCCCATATATCAAGTTATCAAAGAACTTCATATAGCTAGTTTATCAAATGTTTTGGTTATGCCAAACCGAAATTCATTTTCCATTTAACCACTTCACATTCTTTGAGGAAAGAGAATTCTTCGCCAAAATGGTAAGAATCTATTTGATAGCAATGTTTAACGGGCTTATATAATCGGTGTTTATTTGTTAAATAGTTTAGAGAGGGGGATATAATTGTGAAAGTATTTTTATCAAGAGATGCAGCGATGAACATGGATTTAAGACAACTTGAAATGAATACTACGTATGCACTTGTAAATTATGGCGAACCAAAAACTGCTCTTATGAAGAAAGTTCAAATAAATATTACTAAAATTGAAGATGTGAAACTTAAAGTAGAAGTGATTGAAGAGAGAGAGGGGCCAAAGGTGTATGGTTTCTCAATTAAAGACTTTTTTGATGAACTAGTCAAAGGAGTAGAAAATCATCCGAAATTTAATCTAACATACTATGACATTGATGGTGCTAAAGCTATTGTTTCTTATGATTTCACTCTCAATTCAAAGGCATCTGATATAGAGATTAATAAATTTATCGATTTTATAGAGGGGCAAATTACTGGAGTACATTTAGAAGTTTTTAAAGCTTTTAATTTACCAAAAAACAAACCAGAATAGTTAGATCATGTCGTAATACGTAAGTAGAACACTTAAAATGATTAATCTTTTTTATAAAAACTAAAGGAATTCAAAATTAAAACCCGCACATTTTGATCAAACTTTTTCAAAGTGTGTGGGTTTCTTCTATTTTATGAAATCAATATTTGCAGCAATACTTTGATTAAACTTTTTTACAAAAATTGTATAATGCTTCACAAAGTAGGGAGCCATTTTGATCAATCTTTTTCAAAATGGCTTCCTTTTGCTTCTTATCAAATAGAGGTTTGTAAAACATTTCTGATTAAATTTTATTCCAAAACAATATATAACACTTTACATCATTCTTCTTTCGGAAGTACGATTCTTTTATACAATTGAGCTGTAATGAAGTAATAAATCGAGTAAATCACTACGAAAATAACAATTGGTAACCAAATACGAAAATATGGATCAATCAAAATGACTCTGAACATGTTCATACCAACTAATACATGAACAATGCCAACAACTGCTGGGACTAAGAACACAAAGAATAACTCCTTATAAATCGATTGTGTTAATAATTCTCGGCGTACACCGATTTTACGAAGCATTTGATAACGTGTGCAATCTTTGGATGCACCAGACAAAATTTTAAACATCAGGCAACTTGCCATCATTGCTAAGTACGCAATTCCGACGAAAAAGCCCATGAACATTAATCCACTGAACATACCATGAAAAGAATTATACATTCGATATTTACTCTTCAGTTCTTCAGGTTTTATACTTGTATATTTCGCTAACTGTAATTCGTCAAGATGTTTCCATTCTTTTAAATATGTTTTAAAATCATCTGTTTTCCCAATAAACACAGTACTTTCTCGGCCCTTTATACTATGGTACATGTTTTTGTCTACAATTTTTATTTCATGATCAGGATACATATAATATGGCTGGATTGTCTGGAACGCTTCACCCCATTGTTGCGGTGACTTCTTCATGTTTTCACCAATTGGCAGCTCTTCTGACACTCTCTTTGTTTTCCCATAATCTTCTCTTTCGCTTCCATTTTTTTCTACTAAAGGACGATTTTTCTCTAAATCATCTTTTAAATAGTAAATAGACTGACCATCTATTTTGTAATGATATTCAAGCTCCTCTGTAAATAAGATAGTATTCAAAATTTTCTTTTCTTTAGCTGTTGGATTATGAACGACTGAATCGTAAATTTCACTACCATTAACCATTTTTATTACGTTGTTTTTAAATGCCATACCACACGCGATTCCACCAGCACCAAGAGCCACTAAGATTGCTACTGTTGCAAGCACATTTGTTAGGCCATTAATGCGGAAATTTAATTGTGCAAAAGTAAAAACATTAAGGCCTTTTTCACTACGTTTTTTATTACTCTTTAACTTGTTAATCATAACTGGGAGAAGTGATCCAAATATAAGGTAAGTACCAACGGTTGCTGTGATTAATCCAATGGCCATTAATCCCAGACCAATTAGCGGGTTTGCATGTGACATATAAATCAGTGATGCATAACCAATACCCAATAAAATCACACCAAGGATTGCAACTACAACTGTCATTTTTCCTTTTATGGCGACACATTCTGTTTGTGCATCTGCATGTACAAGTTGTAATACAGAAAAACGCGCTAGCTTAATGCTACTTATACTTGCTGATAGTACAAATAATGCAAAGAAAAAGATGCAAGTAACCGCCATAGATGGCATGTAAAATGCTTGATAACCACTAACAGGAAGTTCTAATTGTTTCATTAGTAACTGACCGATACCTTCTGCGAGCCCTACACCAACTGTAATTCCAATCACAAGAGATGCGGCACCTAATATAATTGTTTCGATAAACATAAGTAAGGTAACTTTATGCTTTTTTGCTCCTAACATCATATACATACCAAATTCTTTTTGGCGAAGAGATGATAAGAAAGAGTTTGCATATAAAATATAAAAAAATGTGATAAACGCTAACAAAAAGGACCCAATTTTAAATACAAACACAATATCTCTAATAGAAGAGTTAGATTCAAGGAACGCCTTATTGAGTGCTAATGTTTGAAACATATAAAAAGTTGAAATAGAGACAATAAGACCAACAAGTAAGACAATGTAATCTTGCAACTTATTTTTTAGGCCTGACATGGAAAGCTTAAATAACATGATTGAACTTCCTTCCTTACACTTTTTGTGTACTTAAGTTTGCAAGCACGTCTAAAATTTCTTTATAGAACTCTTCACGTGTACCACCGCGATAAATTTCTTTATATAGCTCACCATCTTGAATGAATAAAATACGCTGACAGTAACTTGCACTATATGGATCATGAGTAACCATCATAATGGATACGCCTTGCTCTTTATTTAAGTTTGTCATCGCATCTAGTAAACTAGCTGCATTTTTAGAATCAAGAGCTCCTGTTGGTTCGTCTCCTAAAATAATTGCTGGTTCATGAACTAACGCACGTGCTGCTGCGGAACGCTGCTTTTGTCCACCAGATACTTCAGATGGATACTTTTGAAGTATTGCTGAGATTCCTAACATATCAGCTACTTTTTCTACTTTCGCTCCTATACTTCGTGATGAGAAACCTTGAAGTGAAAGTGGAAGTGCAATGTTTTCATAAATAGACAGGTTTTCTAACAAGTTAAAATCTTGGAAGATGAATCCTAGTTTTTGTGAACGGAAATCAGAAAGCTCACCTTGCTTCATTTTCGTAATATCCGTTCCTGCAATTTCAACAACGCCGCCTGTCGCTTTATCAAGCGTTGAAATTACGTTTAATAATGTCGTTTTACCAGAACCAGATGGTCCCATAACACCAACAAATTCACCCTCTTGAATGGAGAATGATACACCTTTTAACGCGTGTGATTGGTTCTCTCCTTTTTTACCGTATACTTTTTGGATGTTTTTCACATCTACAACTGATTTTGACATCTATATCCTCCTATGTTTCTTTTTCTATTGTGAACCCTTGGAGCCAAACAGCTATTGGTTCCTATTACATTGAATAGTTGTTTTTCCACTAATGCATAAAAATATCTACAATTTATATATATGTGTATATAGATTTAATTGTATTAACGTTGCATTTAGGCATGATGTTTCACTGCGTCTTCTGTTACATAGTACATAATCTTTGGAATGAAGAATGATGTAAATAAAATGCTAAAATAATGTAAAGTAATCAGTGTGCCTTTTTTCATCATATTTACCTCCTAATAATTATTTTGTAAGATAGTTTGAATTATAAATAGAAATTCTTAATAAACCCTGTATATATTTATTAAGTTTTCTTAAGAAAAAAATAGAAAGCTTTCGCACTAAAGATAAAATTTTAGATTTTTAGGTAGGTTACAAATTTGGTCTTTTTTTATTTTGGATCAAACAAACTTACCTTATTTTTCTATAGTTTGGGCATGTACATCAAAGTGGAGGGGGGCAGAGGGGAGTGAGAAGAGTCCTATATGAATTATTTGCTAAAGAAAAAAACATTTCCAATCATATCTAACAAATACATTGTTTTGTATCAAACATAGTCTTTTTTTATGTATAGTGAACGATAGCATTTAGCCAGCACTGCCTAAATATTCTCTCTTGCTTATCTGTGTATACTATTTAAAACATTTACAACAACAAAAAAACACTTCATAAAATTTTGAGGAATTTTATGAAGTGTTTCGTAAAGGGAGCACGGAATTTTAATTTCCGTACATAAGTAATGGATGTTCAACAACAAAAGTCATTCGTCCGTCTATATATTCTGCAGTAATGGTACCATTGTGAAGGTCCACAATTCTTTTTGAGATTGCTAGTCCAATACCAGTTCCCTGCTTAGTCATTCTAGCTTTCTCTCCCGTAAAGAATCGTTCGAATACTTTATTTATATCACCTAAGAGAGGCCTTTCTGTGGTGTTTGATATTTTCAAAATCGCATTATTATCAATACATTCGAGATGTATTGATAATTCAGATGGCTCTGAACTGTATTTTATCGCGTTTATAAATAGATTTTCATAAACGCGGACCATTTTATCTATATCTATGAAAACCAGTATCTCTTCATTCGGTATGGATGTTTGGACATGTAAGCTTTTCTTTTCAAATATAGGTATGTATTCTCCTATTATTTGTTGTAATAAACCTGTCAGATCAACCTTATTGAGATTTAGCATAACATCCGGACTTGAAACACGAGTATATTCAAACAGCTCATCGATTGAATGTTTCAGTCTCTGCGACTTTGAATAAATGGTTTCAATATATTCTTGAAGTTGTTTTTCATCGTTATATTTTCCCTTTTTTAACAAATCTAAATAACCAATGATAGATGTCAAAGGTGTACGTAAATCATGAGATACATTTGTAATGAGTTCATTTTTTGTCCGTTCTAATTTTCTTTCATATTCAAATTTATTCTCTAATTCTTTGGACATATAATTGATATTTTGTGCAAGAAGAGCCAATTCATCCCCGCTATCTATTCTGATTGTTAACCCTAGTTCTCCATTAGCAATATTGTGAACACTCTCGGTAATAAGTTTCAAATATAGTAATTTTTTTCGCAGCAGTAACAGCAATGCTCCAATAAAAGTGAAGATTATCACTGAAAAAAAAGTTAGTATAGAATAGAAAGGTGAGAGTTCATTATATATTGGAGTAAAGATAGTTATTATTATCACCCCAAATGAGGTGATAAAGCTAATTCCTACCGCAAAAAGTAGTTTTACAGCCAATTTATTTTTAAATTGAAACATCCTCATATTTTATATCCTACTCCCCAAATGGTTTTAATATAGATAGGGTGTTTAGAATCTTCTTCTATTTTATCTCTAATTTTTGTAATGTGTACCATTACATTGTTATTCGATTTATAAAACTGTTCCTTCCAAACAGCTTCATATATTTTTTCTACACTTAATACCATCCCTTTGTTACGAGCAAGAAGTTCCAGTATATCGAATTCTTTAGGAGTGAGCCTCACTTCTTGATTTTTCACCCATACTTGACGTGTATCTGTATTTATGGTTAATCCTACCATTTCGATAGTGTTTTTATTCTTGTTCGTGTCAGTGTTATATTTTTTATGTCTTCTTAATTGGGATTTAACTCTAGCAATTAATTCTAGTGGGTTAAACGGTTTTGATAGATAGTCATCAGCACCAGAAGTAAGTCCTTGAATCTTATCCATATCTTCTGATTTTGCAGAAAGCATGATAATGGGAATCGTTTGTTCTTCCCTAATCTTCAAACATGCTTCAATCCCATCCATGTTAGGCATCATAACATCTAAAAGTATGAGATCAAACTCTTTTTCTTTCAATAATTTCAAAGCTTCAATAGCATCTTCAGCTTTTTGTGTTTGCAAACCTTCATTTTCTAAATAAACAGAAATAAGATTTCTGATGTCTTTATCATCATCAACAATAAGAATTTTACCTGACATAGTATTCACCCTTGTTTTTATATTGAACTGTTATAGATATACGCTAGTAGTACATTTCTAAGGTTCCATTTCATATCTATTTTAGCAAAAGATTGATATACAAACCTTTTTAAAATAATTCCTAATATATTAAACTTTATCTATCGTTAATAAGATTGCTTCTAAAACAAAATAGTCTACATTAGGAATATAAAGTCTTGCAAATGGTCGTCGGTATTTTCCGTAACCATCTGTTCCTAGTCTATATTTAACAGTATATTTTACTTGTTCAAAATTTCAACGTGCTATCTCTAGTTTAAAATAAACACATAAAGAAAGTAGGGTGAAAATTCTTAAGGATTCTTAAGAATTGAATAAAGTATGTAATGTTTTCCGTTACAAAGCTTTTGAAATTGGAACATATATTGAACTAATACACCGTATGAACATAAATGTAATACTCGTAAAATTTCATCGGATTTAATAATAATAAATTAAAAGATGAAACAATATTTAAAACTACATGTATTTGTTTATTAGAAATAAAGTCACTATGTTTAAAGAAAGATATGACGTTGTAAAAAATGGGATCTTCAATCTGTTCAAATAGGGGTTATGAAATGTTAAATTATGGTTTGGAACATAATTGTATGGTATTATTATATGGAAAATTACAAATGTTTGTGAACTTTAGAAGGGAATTTTTGTGAAAACTATAAAAAACAAACTGTTTTTCAGCATAGATACTATAGGAGCTATGATTTGTATTATCATGCTTATTATTAGTCTTGTTAATTTTAGAACATGGATACATCCATTTTTATTTTGTACATTCGGATTAATATTTTTACTTAATGTAGTGAATACTCTTAACGGAAATAGACGTAAATATTGTGAAATACAGAAGCATTTATAATGACTTATTGGATATACAAATTAAATGAAACTTTGAAATAAAATATCGGTGTTAAAACAAAGACATCATGTCTTGCCCCTTTGGATTTTTATATCTATAGGGGCATTTTATAGTGAAAAGGGTTGTTTTGAATACTTGTTTTAATGAGTGAGTTCTTTCTAATTGAACGAATGAAGTACGTTATTCAAAAGATTGCTTTACTTTAATATTTATACTGTATTCTAGCAAGCAACGTTTCTTATGTAAGGAAGGGGGATGAGGGATTATATGAAAAGAATGAAAAATATATGGTTGTTAGTGTTATGTTTCTTATGTTTGAGTGGATGCAATTATGAAAATGAAGATCAGGTGAAAAAATATATAAAAGAAAAACATGGGTTCGATGTTGTTGTAACAGATTGGGGTGGGATAGATGAAGGAAATATGGGACATACATACCATACTGTTCAAGCAAAAGATAATAAAAATATTCAATTTCGTGTAGAGGTAAATGGCATCTTCTATTCCACAATACAAGGTGATGAATACGAATATGGGAAAAACACATACGAGGAATATAAGAAATTCAAACCTGTTCTTGAAGAAATGAAAAAGTTAGGTTACGAGGAATCTGAAAATAAAAATGTTCTGCAATATATAGTAGATTATAACAATGCAACAGGAAAACCAACAGATGAGTTGTTATTAACCTTAAAAACGAGTAAGGAAATCGATTATAGTCAATTTGAAACAATAGAATTAGATCGTTTACATTCATTATTCCAACTCATTCAAAAGAGTAATAGAAAGATAACAGAACTTCAAATTGAGGATCATAATGGTAAATCGATTGGTCTTCCTTTCGAAAATGTGCAAAAGGATATAACGAAAGAAGAACTTCTACTAACAATGAAAGACACAGTAAGCGGTTATTGGACATATTTGATTAAAACACAAACAAAAGTCTTTGAAAGATTAGAAGAAATTCAAAATGACCGCTTTGTAATTAAAGATATTACTTGTGCAGATCCGAAGGAAGGGAAATGTCCAAAATATGAAGCTACGATAGTTTTTAATGACAGTTCTATGGAGTATAAAAATGATCCCGATGTAATGGAGGATCTGACAAAGGTGGTCACGATTTTTAAAGAAGAACTACATAACGAGAAATTTGATATATTTGTATCCAACAAAGATAGAACAAGTTATTCACGCTGGCTAACGTCAGAGAAAATTCAAAACAGTAATAACATCAATGAACTAATAAAATAATTGTTTATCAAAAATAACATGTAATCGTTTTTCATAACTAACATAACCATCTAACTCTTTAACGATAGATGGTTATGTTAGTTCCACATGTTATATTTTCAAATAAAAGTCGTATCGTTTGAAAGAGTATAGAGTTATGAATTAAGTTGTACTGTTTATAAAAAAATTGCACCGTTTTGCATCATCGGATAAAACTCCTGAAGCTATAATCAAAATGTATTCCAAACCAAAAATTAGAACAATATCTATTCTAAAACCAAAAAATAGGATGAATCTATATAAATTGTGATTAGATAATATATGCAATGTTGAAAGTATTATTTGTTATAGGAAGCAGGTGTACTGAGAGTGAAGAAAGTAATAGCAACTCTATTTATAGTAGGATTTAGCGGAATATTACTATATTTATTTACTGATATTTTTACAAAAATACAAATCCATAAACCAGTAGGAGATAACTTAAAAGAACAGTATGGGATAAAAGATGGGGATTTTAAAATACTCTCTGCACATGATAACCGACTTGGAGGAACAGGTATTCAAACTTATATAGAAATAAAAAAACCATATTATACCACTACGTATGTAACTGTTGACCGAAATTCTTATGAGATAGATCAAGATGATGATAAGTATGTCTTCTTAGATATATTTAAAGGTGCTTATGTCCAACAACATAGTGAAGTTATAAAACAATCAAATGAAATTATTAAAAAATATAACTTATTAAGTGAATCAAATGACGCATTTGATAAGGAGAAACAAAATTTCTATTACTATTTAAATTTTACTATCGATGAACAACAGGAAAAAGAATTGCTTGCAAAGTTTAAACAAACCCAACAATTAGATACGAAAAAATTAATCAAAACTTTAAAAATGAATGAATCTAAAATCAATTCTTATCATATGGGAGTAGTGAACTTTAATTATTATTATAGTGTAGAAAAAAACAAGGGAAATATACCAGATATCCTTAGCATTATGAATGATTTTCACAGAGGTAATGTTTTAACAGAAGGCATTTACAATATAGCACTGCAGCCAAGTAGCTCTTCAGGTATGGATTTTGGCAAGGGGAGTTATGTTTTGTTTAGCGTAGATAAATTAGGTGAATTTAAGGTGATTAAAAAAAGCGAGAATGAATGATGATTCACACATGGCCCAGTACCAGGGTTGTTGTAATTAGAGTCAAGGTAATGCTGGTACTGGGCCTACATATAAAGTTTAAAAAGTACGAATATCAAATAAATCCCAACTGCATAAACGGGCGTAATTGTATAGGAACATAAACAAAAAATGAACTAACTTTTAAAAAAATGGTCTCGCAATCCTAAGGAAAGAGTTGGTTTTAATCAATCTTTTTTAAAATCAATTCTTTTTGTGTGCAATAGAATGTGAGTTGATAAGAGGTTTTTGAGCAAATTTTATTTTAAAACAACGTTTAAAAGGAGTGAAAAATGAATACAATTAATAAAATCTTAAGAGATTTTGCTGATATAAATGCGGATGAATATGTAAGTAATTATTATGAGCTTAGTATTATGTCAGAAAATAAAAAGGACAATATTTTTGACCTTGCCAAAAAGGTGACATACGCTACTAGTAATGACACATTAGAACTCATCCACTTGAAAGAATGGAAAAAAGAATTCCTAATTTGCCAATATCCCAATGGAGAGTTTTCTTGGTTTGGGAAGATACCGTTCGGATATGATTTAAATGGATTGACTTCGAAGGAATATATAATAGAGCAATTATTAGATGTATTCAAACAAGAACCAGATGAGATTTATTGGATTAAATTAGATCCAGGAGGTTATTATGCATGCTGTTATGAAGAGTATTTGTTTAAGACAAACAAAGGGGTTTATTTTTTTAGTATGCAAGTACACGATTAAATAATCAGGATTTGAAATATAGTTTTATTAATAAAAAAGATTGATAATCTAATAATAAAGAAGAAGCCTCCATGTCAAAGGAATAAGAATTAAATGAAGAATAAAGATAGTCCAGGTGAATTTTGTATTCTGCTTAATTCCTATTATGTTTTTGAAGATAAAGTTAAAAAACCAAGCACCTAAAATTATAACAGATATCTCAAAAATCGTAATTATCCATTCTAGTATAGTATGTTCTACATCAGGAGAAGCGCCAGCCATACCAAGAACAACTATAACTGGAAATGAGGGTATATAAACAAGTAAATAAGAAAAAAAGTAAAAAATATATTTTATCAATGTTTTTCCTTCCATAAGATCCACTCCTATTATAGAACTAATAGTTAAGGCGAATTATCGAACTTACTCAAAAGTTACACATGTTATATTTTAAGTATATAAAGTTAGTGCTTTTATACATAAATGGAGATCCCTAAATAATGTTATTTTAGAGACCATCAGTGGTGAAATATCATATAATATCAAGAAGTGATAAGGAACTATAGCAAACAATTAGTCTGCATATATATATCAATCTAATTATAGCGAAAAAGTCAAGAATTGGAATCTTGACTTTTTTGCTATATACATATCAGAAGGTAATAAGGGACTATAGCACAATTTAATCAATATTTTAAAATAGATGGTAATATACTACGAAATCATATCAATAGTAATAAGGAGCTATAGCTTAACCCTTTTAAAATATATCAATATTATAAAAAAAGTAGAACGTAAATACACACAAAAGTCCGAATATTACGTGAAAAATAAATTGAATATGATGCTGTTAATTTATATAATGTATGTAAGACTTTCTTTTTTCTTTTTATAATCCATAAATACTACAACCCTTTCGGGGAAATGACTTTGTAAAGTAGCCTTGCTTACAAAAATTCATATACCCGAAAGGTTTTTTTGTGTTTAAAAACAATTAGGCATATGCCGTTTATATAAATATCTCTATAAAGAAAGGATGAAGGTAGTTGTATATGTTTGAAAAAGAATTTTATTATGCAGTTACTTTAAAGGACTTGTAATACTTCCACTAACTTATTAAACAAAATTCATACTAAGTAGTAGGAGGAAAAATAATGCATGTTACTACTAAAATGAATGAACCAGACGGATTTGAGCGATTAGCTAAGATTTTAGAGGAAGTTGAGAGATCTGATACTCATCCGCAGATGATAGGAATTCTAGTAGAAGGTAAAACATATCAATCTGCCTTTTGCTTTGCACATGTTGTTGCTGATATAGGGCAGCGTGTACCCTTACTACTTTGCACAATAATTAGGGGCATTGATAGTACAGTTCAAAGTATAAAAGCCGCGATTGATAATGGGATTTCTGGTTTGAGGTTTGGTAATGGAAGGATCATATACTTTTTCATTTGAAGAATCACCAGCTACTGCAATACGTAACGTTATAGGTGGGAAAAGTATGGAATTGGTACTTCAAAATAATGGGAAGAACCTATTTATCAAAGATTATTAGAGAAAAAGGAGATGGAGACTGTACCTTGTTACTATGACAAGAAGTTATTTAAATATTTCTAGGTGTTAAAGTTCAATTTCAATGAATATGAAATGAATTATTGTATTAGTGAAATGGTAAAAGAGTAGAAAATCTTGTTTCCGAAGGCGGATTGTGGAAGCGTGGTAGAGGAGGTTAATAGTTTAACTGATTACATGCTTGGATATGTAGAAATTATATTAGAGAAGGTGTCACATGAGGTGAAACCATTCTATAACCCTCTAATAGATTTGCCCTTAGAACATTTTCTTTCATAAAGGGAGGAAATTATAATGATAGGTGAAACTTTTAAAAATTTATTATTAAATCTGGCTGGTTTAATAGTGGGGTTAAGTGCTATATATTTAATAATTAAATATAGCTTCAAATTAACAGTAGAAAAAGCTATACCTAATTTAATAGCTTATGCTAGCTTATATTTACCAGGAGCTATAACATTTGGTTTAGTTGGATATTTTTCGAATTCATGGATTTTTGGAATTGTAATGGGTGTTATAGTTGAGGCAATTCGTTTCTATGGATTAGGAAGAATGCAAAATCAGATATGCTCTTCATTAAGAGCGATGAAAGTGAAAATTGCTATAGCAAAAGCAAATAAAATAGCAATTGTTAAAAACAACCCTTTAGAGGTAATTGAAGCTGCTAAAGTTAATATTGAAAAAGAGAACATAGTACAAGAGCAACCAGTAATTGAATTGAAAAAAGAACGGAAGGAAATTATACAAACAGAAGAACCAGAAATAATTGACGATGCAGATGATGTAGAAGATTTAGATGAAATGGAAGGCTTAGAGCGTGTAGCGGTTCTGGAGCACATAGAAATGGTCGCAGAAACTAAAGAAGAATTACTAGTTAAAAATGATTCTACAGTTAAGCGTGAACGTAAACAAGCAGAAACTACACCGGATACACAGGAAATTTATGAACAACTACAACTAGTTTTAGTTGGTGGGGATTCAGAAAAAAATAAAGAAGATATTAGTTTTGATTAATATAAGAGCTATCATCATGTTTAATGATGATAGCTTTTTGCATTTAGAAGTAAAAAGCTTTTTTAAAATGAGCTAACAACGTCATTTCAAAAAACTATAGAAACACATGGAAATAAATGGTGTAATCACTTTTTATCCTGTATGATAAAAATGGGGATATTCCAATATTTTCATAGTCAATAATTTACTTAATAGAAGTAGAAAAAATTATTAATAGGAACGAAAAGGATGACCAAAATGGGAAGAAAAAGGAACTGATATGGCGTAGACCGTGTTTTTGTTAAAGATTTAAAATATGAAATAGGATCGCCTGAATCTCATGGACTATCCATAAATAAAACTAACTTTGCAGATTGGGAGTTAGAGTTAAGTGCCGATGAAGAGGAATTATATTATTTTGAAGAAGCAAAACAAATAAAGGAACCTATAGAATTTGCCATTTATATTCAATATATGAATCGTTTAACAGGAGAAGCGATAGTGAAAAGTATTGAAGAAAATACAATTGTAGTAAAGGGAATTACTGTTTTATATGGTTATAGATATGTATCATCACGTTGAAAATACTTTGACCTTTAAACAGAATAAAATAAACAAATTAAGGGGTAGGTAAGATGGGGAAATATGTGAAAGACCAAAAGGTAGTTGCCTATACATTACTAGGATTAGCACCATGTACAGTAGTAAGAGTTGGTTGGTTCTTTATTATGGTAGAGGAAGTGGAAACGAGACATTTATATTCTGTTACAAAGAAGAAGCTAACTCCTATAGAGGAAGAAGCACACTATTTAGTAGAAGAGAGTACTGATGAAGACGGTGTATTCGATATAGGTAGATTGTTTGCTAAAATAAAAGCAGAAGACATGGACCTTGCAAAGAAATCATTTGAAGAAAATGAAGACTTCAAGAAATACGAAGATTTTCACAATCCATCAGAAGGTAAACTGTATGGTGGAGAGTACTATACTACAATCAAAACAGGTAAAGAGTTACTAGAACAATACTTTAATCGAGAAGAGCTAGAGCGTAATGGTACTAATTAAATTAGATGTGAAAACAGTTAAAGGTCAAATCTTATTTATGTTAGGTATATAGACTAAAAAAATGTATATTTGATTATTGGGAGGACAAAATAATGGATTTGGTAAACAAATTTTTAAACGGTTTGAAAGCAGCATTATCAACAGCTGATCTCGAAGCACTAAATAAAGCATATGGTGCTACAAAAGGGGATATTGATATATTAAGGACGAAATATCCAAATTGTCCAGAATCACTAATCTCTTTACTTGAAAATATCGATGGTACATATTGGCGGAAATATGGGGAAAACAAAGTTGCGGTATGTATTTTAGGCTCAGATGTTGAAGAGTATCCATATTATTTGCTTTCAATACAGCAGATGCTCGAAAGTTCAAAAGAAGAAGAAGACGTCTCCTATCTTTTAGAATACCAAGATGACGAGGATGCTGTTGACTCAAAGATAAATCCAGAAGGGCTTCTCCCTGGCAAGTATATTCACTTTTCAGATTGTATGAACAATGGTGGAACATCAAAGCTGTATATTGATTTTAACCCTTCTGATGAAGGTGTATGTGGTCAAATAATTCGTTTTTTACACGACCCGGATGAATATGAAGTGATTGCAAACAGTTTTGATGAGTATTTACAGGATCTAATTGATGGTAATTTTAATTATTTAGACGAAGAAGAATCTCAATGATTTGTGAAGAATTACACTTAAACTAAAAGGTTCTTTAGTTGAACTAGATTTAAATAATTTTATTACTGATTTTTGTCTACAAACACATTTAAAAGATTAAAAATTAAACAACTTTAAAGAGCCTTACTACAATATGATTTGTAACGAGGCTCTTATATTTTTAAATAAAAGTTAAATAATCTAGTGTATGGGGTTTAAACGCAAATCCTTTATTATTATGAGTGTTCATTTTCATTATTTGGCTCACAAATTAAGAAACTTTATTATTCACCCAAAAACCTATTCTCTATGACGCAACTAGATTTTCAAACGAATTTAATAACCATCTGTCATTTACATAGACAGATGGTTATTGTATTTTTTTGCGTCAAGACTAAACAACTTTTTTATCTTTACATTTGCCACCGCGTGCAAGTTTAGATCACTATATATAATGTTGCATAAATGCATACGAAAATCTTAACAAAGATTAACAATTAGATGAAGAATTCAACGACATGGATTCTTGGAGAGAGGTAGTCGGAAATATTGAAGAGAATGCAAATATATATAATCGTAATGTTTTGAGTGTGGGGTGCAAGAGATTTCTAGAGATAATAATTTAGAGGAATTACAAGAGGGCATGGAAAAAGGAATTGAGCAAGGTAAGATGCAGATGATTCGAGGGATGTATGAAATTAGTGTACCGCTTGAAACTATTGCAAAAGCAAGTAAATTGAGTGTGAAGGAAATAGAACGTATTTTAAATCTAAAATAAATTTATATGAGTATACAGAACTCATGAGTAGAAAAAATTAGACGTTCATTACCATAGTACGTTTAATGGGAAAGCATTGCTGAAGATTTTGGCAGTGCTTTTTTTAATCAATTTTTTGGTGTTTTTCATGCTGCTCACAATTATATAAAAAGTTGAAAGAAGAACGTGAAATGTATTCACGATTAATAAATATGATACAAATCTGATGTAATGTTGAGGACAGAATTCTTCAGTAATTCAATGGCCTTTTAAACGAATCTTCTCGCTAAAATCTTGTAAGAAGAAAATACTAAAATGTTTACTATAAAGCCTCAATATATGAGGCCTTTTCTTTGTGTAGAGTCACTTTCCGAAAAGAAAAGACACCCTAAGGTGCCTTTCTCCGACTTGAACCATCTTAATTTTAATAATATGTATTGGATGCCAAGCCAATCAAGTTAAGTTATCATAATACTCCAAAAAGAAATACCGTATTAAAGAGTAAAAATATTCTACTTCTTAGTAGAATTCAGTTTTATTTCTATAATTCTCCATGTTTCCACTCTTTATTATGAATATCTAATCCTTCTTGGCCAAAGTAATGGAGAATAAATTCTTTTTCATCACTATCAGTTTTTTTAGCTAGTTTAGATCCTTCCATACTTAGCTTTTTTCCAGAGCGTAAATAATGAATTTCACTATAGTCTTCAACTGGAGATTCAAAATCTCCATCGTACCATTTGTTCAGAAGAGATTCATATCTTTGTCTTTCATCATCAGTATTGATAACATTTAAGTTGTTTTTTAGGTATTGAATGTTTTCTTTGGTCACTTGAAATTGACCTATAAAACGGGTACCGGGACCATGAAGATTATTCCCATGAAATGTGATTTTTTGGAGACACATATGTATCATCATGTCATTTATAGTTTGCTCATCTCGGATTTCTCCAATCGACTGTGCTGCTTTAGATAAATCATCTTCACTTACTACATAACTATCTTTAGGTTGCTTTTGAATGGTTTGAACTTTCGGCTTTTCCTGAACCTTTTCTTCTTGTTTAGGTTTTAATTCATTTGTAGTCTTCTCATTTGAGCTACAAGCAGCCATTCCAATAAATAATGCGCTGCATGCTAATGTAGTAAGTAATTTTTGCTTCATGTTGAGTACCTCCGTTATGTACTAGTTATTTCAGAAAAAATGTAAGATTTCTCATCTCATGGTAGCAAACTATTTATCTATATATTGTCGTATTTTGTCGAAAAATAATAAAAAAGACACCCTAAGGTGCCTTCCTCCGACTTGAACCACGTTCATTTAGTATAAACTTATCCGTATTATCCCTTTGTTATACGTGTAAACACATCCTATAAAACAGAATCGTCTATATATACCAGATTGTTAGTTTACAAAATACAAGAGATTTGAGATCAATATTAGAGTGACGTGACATTTTTGATAATTGTCAATATGTTACGTCTTTCAAAAGAATCTGCTTTATAGAACGTGTCCACGATTTATATTTTACTACATGTAATATTTGTTTAGTGTAATTTTTACAAATATGTATAATTACATAAAGTTTATGAGAAAAAGAGAGTATACTTTGATATTGTGTAATAAAGATAAGGCCCACCTACGGAAATAGGTGGGCTTTTTTATTGGGTATTACTATCTCAGTGCACAAAAGGGAATTTGTATTTAAATAATAGCATATTCTTAAAGTTCTTATATTGAGAAAAAAAAAGACGCCCAAAGGTGCCTTACTCTACTCAATCTACATAAGACTTTTCTTACAGCACAAATATATCTGGGTTCCCACCCAATTTATATTTTACTACATCTATTTATAAAGTTTAATTAATTTGATGTAAATTTTATAAAAAAAAGACACCCATATAAGAGTGCCTTTTCCGATAGTTTTTTAGCAGAAGCAAGAAGCTCCAACAATGATTAATAAAATAAATAAAACAACTAATAAAGCAAATCCTCCGCCACAACTACCGCAACTACCACCAAAGCCCATTTTAATCTCTCCTTTGAGTAGGAGGGGAAAATTAAGGTCACTCATGTATTTTAATGGATTCACTTTACCTTATGTTTTTACGAATGAATTGAGCAGGTCCTTTTGAAAATAAAAAAAGACACCCAAAGGTGCCTTCCTCCGACTTGAACCACTTTAATTTTAATAATATGTATTGGACTCCCATCCAAATATTATTTTACCATGTTAAATTGTTTTGTCCATTGAGAAATATGATTCGAATTTATATCTTATTGAAATTTTTTTCTTATGTAAGAAGCAATATGATCGTAATCTCCATAGATAAACTTTTCGTTAATCCCTATAAAATCAAGCTTTTCAAGAATTTTTTCTTTATTGTTAATGACAACTATTTTATCCGACACAATCTTTTGTATACCTTCAACGTAAGGGGTTTTTATAAATTCGCCACTCTGAAGGTAATTTTGATGTATAAATAATCCTTGTTGGTTGCGTCCTCTTTCAAAAGTTAATAATGGATCGGATAGACAAAAGGTTTATGAAGGATGAACAGTAATGGATAAACAGGAGCGAGATGAATACGAACGAAAGAAAATCTTGTGGATCGTAAAGGATTTAAGAGCGAATGGTGTACATAACGGCGCAGATAAGGTTGAGGAAACATACAAGAAGTATATCACTCTAGCTAAATGATAAAAGCCCTACAGGGGATGTAGGGCAAGACTAAGGGTATTGAAGAATTGTCGATTCTAAAAGTAAAGGACTTCTTGGAATGTTATAAGTTTAACACGAAATTCAATAAAACATTATATAGAGATGTTACGAAATCGTGAATATAAAAAAACAAGGATAAAAATTATGAAAAAAGTTGATAATCCATAGAAGCTATGAGGGATTATGTTTGTAATAGCGTCTTTATAGAGTTAATAGGACAAGCTTTTACTTATCGTAATATTCAAGAATCTAATAGGATAACCCACCTAATAGATAGATTCCTGGGTATTTCGATGCTCAAAAGCATCAAAAAAGCCCGTATAGAAGCACAGTCCGGTTGATACACATATCGGTAACTAAATATTAAAAAAAATACTCAGTAAGTACTATTGAAAAAATAAAAACCGCCTTAGCCCTAAGACGGTTTGGAGAAAACACATATAATAACCCATTTATATGTGTTTTCTCCTACAGTAAATAAGGAGGAATGTGGAAATGATTGAAAATCCAATGTTAATTGGCAATCATCATGATTCATCAGCCAATGATTCTATCGGAAATTGCGAAGGGTGTTCTCAAGAGATTTATTTAGGTGAAGAGTATTTGGATTTTGATGGAGATTACATACATAACTCAATGGAATGTGTTGAAGAGTATGTAGTTGATCATTCAGTTATGAAAGTGGCAGGTGAGTAAAATGAGCCTGCAAAGCAAAATTGAAGCTGAAATTCAAATTATGAAGAGTTTAGTTGAACGATATAAGCAAAGTAATGAACCTAACGCTGCATCGATGGTTGTAGCTTATGAATACGGATTACAGGTACTTACGGAAGTATATGAAGTTAGTAAACAAACAGAAATATCACCATTTTAAAGGGGAGGAAGATTCATCTGACAACTGAAAATTATTTTTCTAAATTAGCTCAAATAGATTGCACGGAACACGTTGAAAAGAAAGGGCGCTTTAACTATTTATCATGCGCATGGCAGTTAAAAAACTTCGTGAAGTAGATCCAACAGTAACATGGGAAGTAAAACGATTTGATGGAGCGCCTTATCTCAAAACAGATTGTGGTTACTTTGTAGAGGGTGAAGTAACTGTACAAGGAATAACACTAAGTCAGATTCACCCAATACTAAACAATCAGAACAAGCGGATTGCAGAGCCTAACAGCTTGGACATTAACATGAGTATCCAACGGTGCTTAGTAAAAGCAATTGAACTTCACGGATTAGGATTATACATCTATGCAGGTGAAGATTTACCAGAGATCCAAGAGGAAATGATTACTGCTCAACAAGTTGGTGCAATCAAATTAAACATAAAAAAATTAGCTACTCTTCGAAAAGTGGATGAAGACACGATTAAAGGACACTTATGTATTAAAGAAGTTGGCGAATTGACATTAAAACAAGCTGAAGAAGTACTTAAGAAATCAACAAAGTGGGTTAAACAGGCTGAAAAAGAAACTTCTGAAATCGAAGAACAAGAACAAGCAGAAAAAATAGAACAGACAAACTAAGGAGATGCTAAGCCTATGTTAGATAAAAATCAATCTAAAGTCGTCCTTCCGAAGTGGGTGTGGAAGGGCGCACGGAACGAAAAAGAAGCAAGAGTAAAGGCGATTGAGTACATTACTCCCGATCGCTATCCAGGATACAAAGTAATTAAGGTTCAAGGCGACATAGCAGTATGCGAAAGGGCGAATGCGTGATGTTTAAGATACCTGTAAGGCGTGGATCGATGAAAGAGATGTTAATAGCAGTTCGTGATTTAGAAAAACGAGGTTATGACTATGTAACACCAATTAAGCGGGTATATAGAGCAGAAAGAACTTTCCATCACGAAGGTAAATTCAGGGGGAGAGACAAGGTTCGTTTTACTGGCATGGAAGACAATGTGAGTTATGAATGTTGGATGAAGAAGGTGAACTAAATGACATTAATAGATAGAAGAAGACGTGGATTTTTCATGATAGATAACGAGATTGTAGACGATGCAAGGCTTTCTCATAAAGAAATGCCAGTGTACATGGTCCTTTGCAGACATCTAAATCAAGAAACGGGAAGTTGCTTCCCTTCTTTACCAACAATCGGAAAGAAAGTCGGGATGTCAAAGAATACGGTAATCAAGGCTTTAAACGCTTTAATTGAAATGGGTTATGTGACAAAAGAGAAACGTTCATCTAAAGAACAGGATGGTATGTCCAATGTTTATTACGTCAATGACGTTCACGATTTGAACACTAACAATACTAATCTTACTACTACTAATTTAACAATAAGTAGTAGTAAGAAGAATCCCTTCTCATTCTACGAAAGTAACATTGGAGTTTTAAATCCATTCATGGTAGATGGCATAGATCAGTGGATTAAAGATACAAGTGAAGAACTTGTTATAGCAGCTATGGAACGTGCATGAAAGCAACAGAAGAAATGGAATTATGCTGAAGGCATCTTAAAACAATGGGCTAACAGAAACATTAAGACTTTAGATGATGTGGAAGCCTTAGAAGATGAATACCAAAGAAATAAAGGAGCGAAGAACAATGCAGAGAGCGGCACTAGCAATACCAACCAATATAGCCAAAAAAGGTGAATATGACTATGGATTCTGATGTGTGCGATACGCATGGCATGAATAAGATGAAGTTCGGTGGACAAGTTGTTTGCCCTCGCTGTTTCCTTGAAAACGAAAGTAATAAACTTCAGCAGCAAGAACAAGCGAAATACGATGCAGATAAAGCAAATGAGAAGAAATTCATGTTTCATCAACAAAGCATGATTGCAGATAGCAACATTAAGAAAGCTAATTTTGATAACTACCAACCTACTAGCGAGGAAGGAGCGAAGAACCTTGAAATCGCAAAGGTCATTGCAACGGATTACCTCAATGAGAAAGTGTTTAACACGATTATGGCCGGGAATTGCGAAGCAGGGAATCGCAGTCCTGAAGAAGTGGATAGAAGACGTCATGCTGTTATGGCGGAACTAAGAGAAATTCATCAATTACAACTGGAGGGGAAATGGGATGCCACGACTTGGAACGGATTTGGAAAAGGAGAATTACACAATGGCGTTGCAGCAGGGAAGGTACATGAAGAAATCGCGTCGTAACTTATATATCGCTTTAGAAGAGTTGGACTTATTGTTTGATGAAAGTGAAGTGATTCGATTACGAGAAATGTGGGTTGAGGATAAAGATATTCTTGAAATAGCAAAAGAGCTAGGAAGGCATCAATTAGAAATAGCCGCCTTAATCATGGATCAGGCAGATAAGAACAAAATTAAATCTCGTCCAATGGGGTTAGGGGCATGAAACAACTAACACTGGAGGATGTAGTAGGAAGTTTTGATTATAGCGCAACAAGTACAGCAGAAAGATTTTTGAAGAGTAATAGCGTTATGACGTACTCAGTAGAATTTTACGATAAAGACGAGAAGTGGAAGCTTTGTTGGTTTGAGTCTAAGTCCGAGGGCACAGCTATAGAAATGGCTAAAAAGAAATACGGAAAGATACAAATCATTACTACTTATATTTCGGATAGAACCTTAGAGGAAATCATGAATTTGGATTAGGAGGCATAGCTCTATGACGATAAATAGATGGCTTGAAAAGGAAGATTATGAAGCAGCCGAGAAGAACGGAATTGGTTATTACATGTTATATCGTAGGGTATATCAAATGGGATGGGATATTGATAAGGCAATTAATACACCACCTCGGAAATATCAATTTAGGGAACAAAAGTGGTTGAGACTAGCGTTAGAAAATGGGATTAAAAAAATGACATTTGTAACTCGTGTTTATAAAGGGATGTCACCAGAGGAAGCGGCGAAAAAGCCTGTAAAGAAATTGAGAGCAACAATGGAAGATATGGTCAATTTAGCTGAAGAGAATGGTATTTCATATAGCACATTTAGTACAAGAGTATTAAAAAGAGGATGGAGTCCACAAATGGCAGCAACTACACCTACAAGGAGACCTGAGAAGAAAAGAAGCTAGGAGGAAACATGGATAGGAAACAAATCTACATCGATGTATTACTGCAAAAAGGAATTTATAAAGAGGAAAAGACAGGACGACAACTTTATGAGATGACTGAAAAAGAGTTGTGGAATCTAATAAAAGGAATGTATCAAGAATGATGGAAGTGGAGAACGGTATGTACGAGATCACGAAGTTAATTAGTGGAGCAAAGGGAAAAAAGTAATGAAAAAAGAAACTGTGGTGCAGGTGCGCCCACGTAGCGGTATGACGCGTGATACAAAGTTAAGGGTCGCTTTTGGAACGGTGGATAGTGGCTACCGTGGAGAAGTTGGAGTCTTGGTTGATCACACTGAAAGACCAATAAGTTTAAATATGCAAGCCAATGTGGTTGAACGAGGAACAAGGATTGCTCAAGGCGTAATAGCGCCAGTAATAACAGCTAATTTTTTTGAAGTAGACAAGCTATCAGAATCGGAAAGAGGAAATCTTGAGTTTGGATCGACTGGAATAAAGTAAGACCAAATTTGAATTTTGTTAAGAAATGAGGCTACAAGCATAGATAATTATATGGGGAAAAAGAGCATTATCACTGAAATAAAAAAGCCCTGCACACAGGGCATCTAAAAAGATACCTTAGCAATAACAACGATTTGGGGGACGTATTCGCTAAGGTATCTGGATGGATGGTTGCATACTAAGTATGCGGTCAAGAGCATTGTTGAATGTATTGGGTTATTCAACAATTTAAGAATAACATGAAATTTCTGTTAATTAATCCGGTAAATTTGTCCAAATAAGGTGGTTCTATGAAGGGTTTTCACCTAAGAAATAAATTTGTGAATCTTAACAAAATCCTTATTTAAAAACAGGAAGCCCTAGAGTTAGGGCTCTAGGGCTTCTTGTTTTGGTATATCTCACACGGTTTTATAAAAAGAATAGAACATACTGAAGATAACATATGAATGTTTCATAAATGTATCGAAAAAGTGAACAAAATTGCTATTGCAGAAGAAGCAGAAATGAAGTTTCTAATAGTTAAGTACGTAAAAGGTGTTATTTCCAGTGGATAAAATGCGCGTGGGGCACCTAATCATTATTTTACCGGAGGAAAAGAATATGTTATGAACTTGGTTGAATGAAAAAATGAAAATTTTACTTTAAGCGAAGTTAATGTAATATATTTTGGGGGTTATATCAATGATTGTTATCTCGATGGACACTTTAACTTTATAAAAGTCCTAGAAGAAAAACACAACTATGAGGAATAGTAAGCTATAAAAGTGAATAAAATCGTTTTTTAAATAAAAGAAACCCCGATTGTCTGCGGGGCTTCTAAGGGTAATCATCAAGTAATGACGTACTCGACTAAATAACCATATCATGAATTTTTTGGTAAAAATACTGGTAAATGTGTCCAAATGGGTAAGGTCATCATTTTGAACAAAAACGCTATTTTAATAAAAAAAGAGCTTGCAAGGAAACAAGCTCTAACGTAATTGAGATGTCTATATATTACCATTCATTTCATTATAATTCCATAAGTTGTGGTTGAGAAATAAAGTATAAGCAATTTATTGAACTACCCCCACTTTCACTTCGTTTAGAAGTGAAAGTGGGGGATTCCTAAGTAAAGAGTTCTATCGAACTCTAATTTATTGGGCTAACCCCGCAGTCCTTGCGGTTAGAAGCCTTATCGCTTCATTCTTTAGATTGATACTTGCGTTAATATCCCTATCATGGTGTGTATGGCAAGAAGGGCAATCCCATTTACGTAGGTTCAGATTTTTAACGTCTTTGTTTTGATATCCACAACAAGAACATAATTGGCTTGAAGCAAATGTTTTCGATACGACAATGACTTGTTTACCGTACCATTTTGCCTTATATTCCAACATAGTTCGAAACTGTGACCATGATACCTCACTAATTGCTTTTGCTAACTTATGATTCTTTAACATATTAGATACTTGCAAATCTTCTATACCGATAACATCGTGGTTTTTGATGATTTCAGTTGAGATTTTGTCCAAGTAATCTTTTCTAGCATTTGCCATGTATTCATGAATTCTAGCTACCTTTACTCGTTGTTTATTCCAGCGAGAAGATCCTTTCATTCTTTTAGAAAGAACACGCTGTGCTTTTACTAAATTCTCTTCTAACAATCGAAAAAACTTCGGATTTTTATAGGTTGTTCCATCTGACAAAATGGCGAAATCTTTTAGTCCTACATCTATTCCAATGTAAGAATTTGTTTTCGGAAGTTCTTGCACTTCTGTTTCAACTAACAATGAAACAAAGTATCTACCAGAAGGGTTCCATCTAACCGTAGCATTTAAAATACGTCCCTTTACTTCACGACTTTTGGCAAATCGAACAAGACCTAGTTTTGGCAATTTTATTTTGTTTCCTACAACAGCAATGTTTTCATTTGTTTGTTTTGTGGTGTAAGATTGTACGTTGTTCTTCTTAGATTTGAAACGCGGGGTATTGTTTTGTTTTTGGAAAAAACGTGTATAAGCATCCGCAAGGTTGCGAACAGACGACTGAATCGCAATACTATCCACTTCTTTTAGCCAAACAAACTCTTTCTTCATGGCAGGAAGTTTGGCAGAGCATGTACCATATGTCAAACCTTTTCCTGTTTCTTTGTATGCATTATTCCATAGAGATAGGAAATGATTGAATACAAAACGAGAACAGCCAATCGTTTTATTGATTAGAGTCGCTTGTGCTTTATTTGGATAGATACGAAATTTATATGCTTTATTGATCATCATTCATTTCACCTCCATTTCGATATGTATCTATTATATAACGAACATACATTCGGTAGGTAGTGAAGTAACAATTTATGTATGTCGAACAATTAAGATGGCTCCCTGCCATCCCTTGTCCGAAGCGAATTCATCTCCCACCTACTCACTTAGCGTTCCTTGAGGAAGGAGTCTTCTTGGCTAAAATGATAAAATAATCCTTTTAATAGAAAGGAGAAATAACAATGGGACAAGGGAACAGAGGAATGGCTTTTGAGAAGCTTATCAATCGAAAATTCTAAAGGAATACCGCGCTTTAAAAGCACGATTTGAGAATGAAGTGGAGCTACAGCAAGAGGGAATTAGTCTGTTTTCTGAGATAAGGAATACAAGGCATGTTTGAAATATCAAATTCAAACAAATTAATCAGGCCTTACAATACGTTTTAGATTATGATGAGGCGGAAATTATCAAGATGAAGTATTTGAATGGAGAGAAATTAAAGGATAGTTTTATGTATACAGAACTCTCAATGAAGAAAGATCATTTCTACTATAAGAAGAAAAATGCAATTCGAATGATTGCTACTTCATTGGGGATGATTTAAATATAAGGGGTTTTGTTGGAATGCTTTCGTGTTAGTGTTAAAATGTAATATATAATAAAATAGATTTATATTGTTGATAATTTAATACTAAAAATATGGAGGATTACTAGTGAAGGCGAACTTGGAAACGGTAACAGGATACTTACAGAGTAATGAAGAAGTAATTTCTACACTTTATTGTGCGATAAATCTTGGTTATATTAGTAGATCTGGAATTTTAGCTGCTACAAATAAAAAGTTATTGTTTTGTGCTGACTATATGTTTGGAAAAGGCCTTAAATGGGAATATGCATACACTGAGGTGAATAACTTCAGTCATACAAATGATGTAGTTTTAGAGATGTCTAGTATCCCTTTTATCAAAAAAATAACAATGGATTCCGGTGATGCTTTTATTGTATTTGATAATTTTTCTACCCCATCAAAAGCGAATTCATTTTATGAGCTAGTTCAATCAAAGATATAATCGTTAAGGAAATGTTATCTTTTTGTTTTACTTAATAGCAAGATTCTTTATAAGAAATATGCATCTCATGAAAATTGGGATGCTTTTTTTATGGAATAAAAAACATCAACAAAAAACCGATAAAATAAGGGGAATTATGCAAATGAAATCGGCAGTAAAGTATAGGTACAAGCCCTTTGACAACAACATATCGAAGAGGATTAGTACACCTATTAGTGAAACGTTCTGATGCGAGAATGTCACGGTAACGTATACCGCATAGTAGGGCGGGCAAGGCGGTAAGAAGCCGCATTAAGACGAAGAGACCAATCAATGTATAACAATGACATATTCCAGAGTGGTGGGTGTGAGATGACTCGCATTCGTCATGCTGTTTTTATTGTATTTAGTGTTCAGCCCAGAATGCGTCCTCTGGGTTGATAATAAATATAAGTCTATTTCTTTCTAGTATGTCGGTTCTTGAAGATGGAATGGGGGTGGTTGCTCATGATTGGGTGACGCTTGCATTCTAAAAATCTAAAAAAGTATACGTGATCTCGTACATTAGTAATTACTCACGATTCTTATTAATGACCAAAACGAGGGCAAAGAGTTCCACTCTTTGTTTGAGCCAATACAGCGGAAATATTCCCCTTCCGTCCCTCTAGTGTATTGGTTTAAACAAGGCGTTGGAAGAAAGATATACGTCTTGGATATAATCACGTTGTGTAAACACAGTTGGTCAGTGAAGGCTATGCGACAGCCGAAGTATTGTCCGACTCTATGGAGTATAAACGAGAAGATTCTTATTCTTCTCCTAGTCACCGAACGTAAAGCGCGTAGCTAATATGAGCTAGAAAATTATATGATGCGGTGGGTTCGAGAAGGTTGAGAGTACTCAGCCTTGAACTAATAGTGAATTTTTCATTTATTTTTCCATATCCTATTTAGGCTTTTTATTTAAAATATATAATTTTGCCTATTCGAATAAAAGGATATTTATGGTTCTTATCGAATGAATTAATTTGGAGGGGATTAGGAGATGGATAAATATATTTTTGATGAATTATTAAAGTGGGAAAAAATTTAATAGAAAAGTATAAAGCGATTGTAAAAGTGGAAAAAGAAAGAGAACTTGAATCCTTTACTCTGATGAAAAAAATTGATATTCTAAAAAAAGTGAGTGAAAAGTTTGAAGGGGAAAGGAAAAAACTTTTCGTAAGAGCAGAAATCAATCCGCTTCAAGACAGAGGGAAACAATTAGACCAAGAAATTAAAAGTACAAAATGGATTTATTATGAGAATAAGGAAGAAATCGAAATTACCCTTGAATACTAAAGAAAAGAAATTGATAATGATGATGAGAGTCAGCAAATTATTACGGATGATAAAGAGGTATTTTTAAAATGAAACTAGAAAAGCATCCACAACGGGTGCTTTTTTCTTTGTTATATAGAAATTACACATTAAACATAGATTTATATGCGTTGTGACTACACGCTAAGGAATAGTAATAAAAAGATGAGACCGATGAAACTGTATAAAAACCAAAATAATCCTAAGATGGGGAATGTTTTATGAAAATTAAGCATGGTGAACCTCCTTGGGTATATAAAGGATTATAATACATCGTTGGTCTATTTAGAATACTAACCATGAATTGGATAGTATTAGGCAGGGTTAAATCAATTGAAATTATACATTAAATGTATTTAATGAGTCTGTTAGGTATAAAGATAAGCGATAATCATACAATGATATGGAAGGGTCTTTTCTAACGTATTAGTTACCTCAACGTATATGTATCTTTTGGCGCCTGGGCGAGGGTGCTTTTTTTATTGCACATTATGATAAGGACAAGCATATTATGTAATAGGACGAGTTTTTCGTGTCCTATTCAATGCTCAGGATAAACCCCAATTTATATTGAGAGCAACCTCGATATTGGTGCTCTCTTTTTATTGAAAATTATATATAAATATATATAATATGATTGATGGGTTAATATTTCAATCTGAGGGGCACAAATTCGATGCGGCGTAAAAAGGATTTGTTGAAACAATGGAAGGTGGATTTGCAAGCTGTTCAAGAAGAAAAAAGGATGAAGAGGAAGGCTAAAAATAAGAAATATAGCATTCCTGGTAATGCAGCGGGATTCATGAATGGAAAGAATACTTATCGTAAAGAGAATGGGGTATGGAAGCAAAGAAATAAATGACGTGAAGGTAAATAAGTTTTGTAAAATTTATAGCAAGTATTGTAGGCGCTTCCGTAATCTGGGTGGCGTCTTGTTTGTTGTTAAGGATGATGGCTATATAGATAAACGAGGTGGGTGAAATTGTTTTGAAAGTTATATTAAAAATTATCGGGATAGGGTTTATCCTTTTCTTAATTGGATTAGAAACAGGATGAGTTATATGGGGATAAAAAAACAATCGACCTTAATGAACGAAAATAGAAGTATAAAACAAAAGACTCGTCGTTCGCTACAATTTACTAGGTAGAAAGCAAATAACATGACAATATACAGGTTGCGAGAGGTAATTCTCATTCTCGATAGAAATTATATCAAGAGATTCAAATGTTTTATAAGGAACATTATACATTGTTTTTAGACGCTGGCAGTGCAGTTGCTGTCTCGGAGAAGTCAGATCGCTTGCTGATAAACAATGAAGTACCTAAAGAAGCAAATATGTAGGCCCATTGAATTGAAAGAGGTACAAAGTCATAGCATCGATGGAAACAGCTCATTTTATAGAAAAGGAGGATGAGAAAAAATGAGTGGATTATTAGCAAAACCCAACTCTAATCATCTCTTCATCTTCTATTTCAATTATGAATTTATATTCTTTATCCAATAACCAGTAATGAAAGCTGACTGCATCAATGTCAACTAGTGATTGGAATACTTTATCAAGATTTGTACTTACTACAGGGAATTTATAGTTATCCCATAGTATAAAAATCTGTTCATCAAAATCTGGTTTATTTATATTAATTAGTGAAATTAATTTTTCCTTGTTTGTAACTAATAATTGATTATCTATCTGGCCCCAATCTATTCTTCCAGAGACAGTTATAGGAAAAGATTTTATTAAATTAGTAGTAATCTGCTGGCTTTTTTCCTGGGAGAAAATTATCGTTTTGTCTCCGAGGGATTCAAGACATTCATTAAATAAAGGGTTTGTATCATTGCTAATTTTTGTTTTTAGTACTCTTAACTTTTGTTGCATTATCCATCTTCTTGAGGATCTATCATTCATTTTTATCATTCTTTCTACAATTAATTAGGGATTAGAATAGCACATAGAAAAAGCACTTAGGAAAGAAATTTATTAAAATAATGAACGAAACAGATCGTTATTTTAATTAAAAGAGCACTTATACAAAGGTGCTCGTTGAAAAGGTAACAGCTCAATACAAGGAGATACAGAGGAAACTACTTTAAATGAATTTTGATATACGGCCTATTTACAGTATTATCGGAGTATTTATTTTAAATCCAATTTACTTAAAGTGAACATACCGACAGATAAGATGACAGCACCTACTGCAGAGCCCAGCCAGTCTCTCCAGCCTAATGTATTTAAAGAGGTATCTGATAAATCCATAATCAAGAAGATGGCAAACATAAATACACCAAATGCTAAGCATCCCCAAAACGTTTGTAAAGATTGAATCATCTTCTTATGGAAATTTTTCATATAAATCATCCTTACTAATATCATATATTTTTATAAATAAATTATTGCATGTTAAAAGGCTGAAAGTACAAGATATGCAATATTACATATTAAAATCAACCTTTTGTGGTGAAAATTAATGAAATTGGATAAATAGAAAAAGTTGCTAATTAAAGACTGGATAAAAAAATACAAAAGAGCAGCCAGCAAAAGCTAACTGCTCATCTCCAAGGGGAAATGGAGAAAATATAATGTTGTCTACATTATTGACGGAATATTGAATTTTATTCAAGGGGTTATGTTATATGATTAATTAAAAACTCTTTTATTAGCAGTAAAACTCCGAGGAGAGATAAGACTTCAATCGAAAACCAAAACATATCATTTTGAGTTTTTTAAACTCCATTACTATGGAAGAAAATAAAAATAAGGCAATGACTACCCCAATACAGAAACGGATTACATCAGACATTTATGGTACTCCTAATAATTAATTATTTTTTTATATAGGTATTTCCAATGGTACGGAATTTTAAAAATGTTTTATGGAAAATCAAATAAAAGAACACTATTCGAGTTGACTTTAAACCCTTATAGCCTCAAGGTAGGTTTTTAGTTTCTCTTTAAACAATTAAAGTAAGCCTCTATTTTCTAAAAATTTTGTTTGAGAATTGAATTATCGAATTCTTTTGAAACCTACCTATAATAATTCATTTTTAATATCATCAGCAATTCAATTAATATAATGATGAAATCCTCAAAAAATAATCAGCTCGGTTTAACGAGCTGATTATTACATCCAGAAATCCTCAAAGTCTACGCTGTAACCTTTTCTTTTTAAGGACCTAATTAGTTTTTGGCCATTCCCTAATGAAGGCTTGTATGTGTTTGAACGAGAAATACGACTAATTGTATTTTGATTAACTCCACTCCATTCCTTTAATTCGGTTTGAGTAATATTATTTTTTCTTAAAAATTTACCAAACTTTGATAATGGTTTCCCCAAGCCAAACATTGTGAACACTCCTATTCTTAAATACTCTATTAATCACATCTTCTCCAAAGCATGATTTTTTTAAACAAAAGTGTTAATAATGTACAAGCCCCACGCAATATGATGTATCAAGGTAGCCACCATGGTATCTAGCAAACTAATTACCAAAGTAGATACCAAATCAACTAGCCTTTGAACTAGCAAAGTATCTACCACCTTAACTGTCAAGATAATGCTATCAAGGTAATAAGCGTATAAAACCTATATTTTATCTAGTTTGTTCATTCTGTTTATAGAGGGGGCATTTAAATGCGTGGTAGGAAGGAAACAATTTCTTTTCGTGAATTTATGGATCAGTCATATGAAGATAAAGAAAAAAAAATACGTAAATACAATTCATTAAGTCCTTTCGCATTCCTTCATATGTCGGATCAGGTACTCAATACTTACATTGCATTAGGCATAATGGGAACCGTTTTAATCGGGGCAGTCATGTTAGAAAAATATTTGGTACGACATGACTATATATCCGCAGCTAAATTTGTAAGTGAAGGAATATATCACGGCATGCGAATTGGTGGAGTTTGTTTGATTGGATATGTATTTATTCGCATCGTAATCATGTTTTAGGGGGGAGTATATGAAATTGATTAAGAAGTGGCTTCATAAACAAAGGTTAAGGAATCAACTTATAGAGGTATTTGGAAAAGCAGGTCTATATACGGAATATCAAACACGCGGGGGGAAAGTGCTTGTTTATCCAAAGGTACATAATATTTCTTCTTCAGCAGAAAGCGTGAGATATGTATTTACCATACCAAACGGATTAGATCCACAGAAGATTGAAAAGAAGTGGTTTTGTTTCCAACAAATATTAGGACGAAATATTACGATTGAAGGTGATGTGAAAAAATTTGTCCTACATGTATTCCGTTCGAACGCTGGGCTAAAATCGTACAATTACTGTTATAAAGGATGGAAACCACTATTAAAAGATTACCGTTTACCTGTTGTTGTCGGTAGGGACCAATTTGGAAAGATGATTGCGTACGATATGATTGACTCCAATTCACCACACTTATTAATTGCAGGGGAAACGGGAAGTGGGAAAAGTAGTATGGTACGTGTTATATTATCCACACTTATTCAATATATGTTTCCTGAAAAGTTGCATTTATATCTTGGTGACTTAAAAAACTCTGAATTTCATTTTTTGCGTAGAGTGAAGCATGTAAAAGAAGTTTGTATGGAAGAAATCGAAATGAAAATAATGCTTCAAAAGTTATGGAAGGAAATCAGAGAACGAAGAAAACTTATGGAAGAATATGAAGTTGATCATATTGATGCGTACAACAAAATAAATCCTAATTATCAAAAACCATATATTCTACTTGCTATCGATGAGGTAGCTATGCTTAAAGATGAAAAAGAGTGTATGGCTACAATAGAAAAGATTTCAGCAGTTGGGAGATCACTTGGAGTCTTTCTTATGCTTAGTATGCAGCGACCAGATGCCAAGGTGTTAGATGGTAAGTTAAAACTTAATATGACTGTAAGAATTGGCTTTAAATGTGATAGTGTGATTAATAGTAATATCATGGGTACTCCTGGTTCAGAGCATTTAGAGCAATCTGGCCAAATGATTTTTAAAAGAAATGGATTAAAGAAAGTGCAAGCACCTTACTTGTCACTATGTAAAGCGAAACAAATTATTGAGCCATATCGTATGGCTAAAGAGGAGAAAAAATCTAAAAACCCTCTGCAAAAAGAAATGCCTTTATTTGGGGTGTTAGATGATGAAGAGTAGAGATATAGGGATTTTGAATGACTTGAAACGATTTAGGTGTATGTCTCGTGACGATATTATTTATTTACATTTTCAAGGATTAAAGAATGCAATAACTTGTTGTAATACAGTTATGAAACGATTAAGAAGAGATGGGCATGTTGATGCTAACGTATTACAGCACCCATACATTTATTTTCCACAACCCAGTTCTATCAAAAAAACGAGTCAAAAAATTCCTCATTTCCTTGGTATTGTGGACGTATACAAACAACTCGTTCATTATGAAAATCCTAAGCTATTCGAAGTTGAACCAAAGTATGGGAAAGAATATATGGAACCGGATGCTTTTACAATATGGCGTAGATCGCCATTCTTTATTGAAGTTCAAAAGTCAGTGTACAGTAAAAAGATAATGCAAGATAAGATAAATAGATATGAGTTATACTTCCATAGCCAAGAATGGCATAATGAATCTTGGCAACCGAAAACTTCTAAATTCTTTCCTTCAATCCTTATCATTACTGACAAACATTATGACGTTCAATCTTCTTATTTTCGTGTATTCCAGGCGAATTCTATAGAGAGTTTTATAAATAATTTAACGGTAAAATCATAAAGAAAGCCTGCATAGTGTAGAACTGTTTCTTTTCAATAATGTATTAAGTCATGTGTGATGATGATTGTTAGACGGCAATAAATGCGGAAGATTAAATTTGAAGCAAGTTATGAAATAGTAAAAAAATGAAAAAAGTAAACCTTTAAATAATTTTCAATGGTTAAGCCAATATCTCATTGTATAGCGCTAAGGGTGATAATATCTCAAGTATGAAATAATTAGTAATTTGTGACGGCCAAGTCTCTTACGTGGAGGGTTAGCCGTTTTTATTATATTTTATCTCTTAGTTTTCTCTATAAAGTATATTAAAAAGATAAGGTAAATCTTCTTCTAAAATGATATCTCCAAAATTAATAACTTGTACGATAATCTCTCAATTATCACTAAACCCATTCATATCAACAAGTTCTCCCACATATCCGTTTGTACCAATACTTTACTAATGTACGCATAAAAAATGCCCTTTATCTTATCTTTATCTTATCTTTACCTTATCTTTAAATTTTTATATTAAACTATAAACCTTAAAGTATTGATGTTTGAGTCTAAAAAGGGGCGAGAGATAGATGTTCATTACATATTTTGTGAATAGCCAATTATCTTTGAAAAATAGAATTTCTTATACGAGGAGGAATATATGAAGAATACGAGTAAAATACGAATTATTATCTTATTGTTTATTAGTATTTTAGGTTTAGGAACAATACTTGGAATACTATATCTTAATCATAAAACCAATATTCAAAAAAATAAAGCGCTCGCAACCGAAAAACGTGTTTTGCAATATGAGCTCACCTTGAAAAAAGAATTAGAAAAATATAATTTAGGAGAGAAAACAGCAGTTTTATTAGGAATTATGTACCAAGAGAGTAGAGGTGAGGGCAACGACCCTATGCAGTCTTCTGAATCACTGGGGTTAAAGCCAAATGAAATTCAAGAGACAAGCTTGAGCATTAAACAAGGGGTAAAGCACTTTGCAAAAATGTACAAATATGGAACGGAAAAAGATGTTAGCATGGAGACAATTATTCAAAGCTATAATATGGGACCAGGGTATATTGATTTTATCGCCAGTCAAGAAGTTAAACAACACTCGGAAGATTCGGCCAAAAAGTTTTCTAAGATGAAAGTTGATCAAAATCCAGCGATGTACACTTGTGGTGGAAATAAAAATAATTTTAGGTATCCATATTGTTATGGTGATTTCACATATGCCACAAAGGTAAATGAAAAAACAAAACTTATTGAGGAACTTCTTCGAAATGTACATGCCCCTTCTAAATAAGCTGTAAAATGATACTGTCAGTCATCAACAATAAAATATTAGAATGTAACTTATATTTTAAATAATTATTTTTTGTTTATATTTTTGTTATGTTCTGATGCAGTATTCCTATAATAGGGGTCACGAAATATAGCTATCAGGCTAACAATACAAAATATCCCCTAAAATAAAAAAAGACGTTATTCTTTCTGAGAAATCATTGGAAAAAATAACGTCTTTTTATCGATGTGACGGTATCCTATATAAAAAATTTCAATCTTATTTCAATAAGGTGAAATAAGATTGAGACTCTTTTGTTATTTACTTTATGGATAATGGAATGGTAATCAAAAATTGTACGCCTTGTTTTGTATTACTCATAGAATACGTGATAAAAAGGGATTCTAAAATTTGTTTTACAATATATAACCCTAAACCACTCCCTCCCGTATTTCGATTTCTTGACTTTTCGATTCGATAAAATGGTTTGAAAATATGTTGTATTTCTTCTTCTTTTATTTTGACACCTGTATTGATAACTCGTATTTGGATGTTGTTTTGTTTAGAATCCTTTGTTAACTTTATATAGACTTTTTCGTTATACGGTGAATACATAATCGCATTATGAATGATGTTTTTAAAAGCTTTTTCTAAAAGAACATAATCCGTATAAACAAAAATGTCAGAATCGACTTCTTTTATTATTTGAATGCCTTTTTGAGAAGCAAAAAATTCGAGGTTTTTTGTGATTGTATCTATTGATTTCGAAAGATTTACTTCTTCCACTTGAAGTTTAAAGGTATGTTGTTCTAATCTTGACATGCTTAAAATTTCGCGAACCAGTTGTTCTAGACTTTCAATTATTTGGAAATTCTTCTTTAAATATTGGTCACGATTTTGATAAGGGCCGATATTATATATCATCCCTTCTATGTATCCTTTCATAACAGTAAGAGGAGTTTTTAATTCATGTGCTACAATAGCAAAGAATTCCCTTCGCTTTGTTTCTATTTCTCTTTCTTTTTCAATATCACTTTTTAATTGCTGATTCGCTTTTTGTAAATCAAAAATTGCCTGTTGTAAATTTATGGACATATCATTCAAGCTATTGGACAATTCCCCTAATTCATCCATAGAACGAACCTCAATTTTTTCAGAGAAATCCAAGTTTGCCATCTTTTGTGCACCTTTATTAATATAAATAAGTGGTTTAGTAATAAACCTTGAATAGAGATAAGCACTTCCTAAACCAATAACCAGTACAATGATACTAATATAGGGTAGAAAACGTACCAAGACCTGTGAAGCTTCATCGATTGGTTGAAATGTTGCGAACACCACAAGCGTTAAGTTAACATCTTGGAATTGTATTGGCTTGGTAGCCTCATATGAATTACGAGATTGAGCCAAACCCTTTATTGGTACTGTTGTAACAAAACCTTTTGCTGGAGTCCCCCCCTGAACAGTCCCCCCCCGAACAGTACCCTCTTGAATAGTACTCCCTTGAATAGTACTTCGAAGATAAGGATAATAAATAAGCCTTCCCTCATTATCTTGAAGATATATCATTGCATTATTTTTTTGTGCGTATTCATCAACAAGTGGTGTTGCATTTTGAAGCGTAAGATCTTTAGATTTATCAATTATTTCTTCGATTCCCGTTTGAAGCTGATCTGTTTTGTATTTCTCATAAAATTTAGGGAGAAAGAAGTATAAAGTTACATAAATTAAGGCTGCAAAGGCTAACAAAATGAGAGATGTAGTCATAAAGAGTTTATAGGTAATTCTCTTCATCTTCATGATTTTTACAATCCTATTCATCGATTTTATAACCAATGCCCTTTACTGTTTTAATATAGGGTATATCTAATTTTTTTCGTATGTTTTTCATATGCGTATCAATCATTCGTGTGTCTCCAGCATACTCATATCCCCAAATTTTTTCTACGATATTTTCTCTAGTGAGTACCTTTTTTTCATTTTGAAGTAGTAGTTGCAAAATTTCAAATTCTTTTGTCGTTAAGGGAACGTCAACCCTATTTACATATACTTTATATGCATCGCCATCGACATGTAGTTCTCTAAATACAAAATGATTATCCGTACTTTGATTATTACTTCTTCTCAGTACTGCTTCGACTCGTCTCATCAAAACATGAAAAGAAAAAGGCTTCGTAATATAATCATCGATTCCAAGATCAAATCCTTTCATTTGATCTTGTTCTTCTTCTAGCGCAGTTAACATAATAATTGGTATATTTGACTGACTTCGAATCATTTTGGCAACTTCAAATCCATTTAGGTTTGGCATCATCACATCTAGAAGAATTAAATCAAAGGATTGCTTATTAAATTGTTTCATGCCCTCTAATCCATCTGATGCAACTATAACTTTATACTGTTGTGTCATTAAAAATTGTTTAATTAATTCTTGTATTTCTTGATCATCTTCTACCACCAGAATGTGATAGTTCTTCATAATATCACCTCTTGTAGTCATTATAACCTTCCAATCTGGAGTTGATATGGAGACGTATTAGAAACACCATAAAAACTTCACAAGAAAACTACATGTATTTCAAATCAGATCCAGATGCATGAGATAGGTTATATACATAACAAGACAGAGGGAGGTAATTAAGATGTCACTGGAAGCAAACATCATTCTTTCTTTATTAGATGTACAACTGTGGATGGTCCCTCATTCGAATAATATACGCATAAAAGAGAAAAAACAAAAATTGAAACCAGCACCGTGCTTAAACAAATACACAAGTGTAAATAAAAGAAAGCTATATAAGTCTAGTGAACAAAAATAGGGAGAATCAAATTGATTCTCTCTATTTTTGTATTCAATTATTAGGTACTGAAAATCTTTACTATAACTCTAGATTAACTCCATATAGAATACAGATTAAGTTTGTATGATACATGTACCAAATAGAGAGGAATGATACATGATGTTGACGATTTACACAATCTATCAAATTTTATCCCTTCCTTCTTATTTACACACAAACCTATTACCATCCATTCTCACGAGAATGCTAGGATCTAAGTTTATAACAAAAGAATAAATAGGCTAATGGATGTTTATTGTCCCTTGTTTCCACTTTTTGTAAAACACCTGTATAAACACGCATGCTACTTTGTACATTGAATACCCTATTTGTTGAGAGCCGACTAGGCTCTTTTTTTAGAGACAAGCTCGAAGTGGGTTTGAATATCGTCATACATATATTCATAGGGAATTTCAAATATAATGTTACCCCTACGAAAAAACAGTTGATTTATGTTTAAACCATGACCAAAGGTAAAATTTTCTTTTTTTGAAATCGTGATTCTTAAATATTACATTCATACATCGTATTTCAAATATCAAGATAAAAATATTCAATTGTAAATTAAAGGAGAAAGGGATGTTCACAATGGGACACTATGATACAAATCAAACAGAAAGCAATAGGAATAAAGCCTATAAAAAAACAGGGTATTTTTTCACAGGAATAATTAGTGCAGTGATTGGTGCAATTACCATTGGATTGACCACCCCTTATATAAATGAAATCAAAGGAAGTGCAGGTCAATCTCCTAAGCATAACGAAGTAAATCAGGCTACGCCGATCTCTTACAAACCAGAAGATGTGAGCAATCCTCATAATATGATTGAATCTGCAAAAGAAGTTGTCGTAGGTGTCATTAACTATAAACAAAATGCAGATTCATTTAATACGCAAGATCAATCAGAAGAAGCTGGTTCGGGATCAGGGGTCATATATAAAAAAAACGGCAATAAGGCTTTCATTGTTACAAATAATCATGTGATAGACGGTGCGAATAAAGTAGAAGTGAAATTGAATAATGGTAAAAAGGTTCCCGCTAAAGTAGTAGGGACAGATCCATTATTAGATTTAGCGGTATTAGAAATTGACGGGGCAGATGTAAAAAGAGTCGCAACACTTGGAGACTCAGAAAAAATTCGTACAGGGGAAACGGTAATAGCCATTGGGAATCCATTGGGGCTAGAAGGTAGTGTAACAAAGGGGATTATTAGTAGCAAGGAACGAGAAATACCTGTTAGTACCCTCGGAAATCAACAAGTGGATTGGCAAGCACAGGTAATTCAAACAGATGCAGCTATTAATCCTGGGAATAGTGGAGGAGCTTTGTTTAATGAACGGGGTGAAGTCATTGGAATTAATTCGAGTAAAATTGCACAACAAGCTGTTGAAGGAATTGGATTTGCAATTCCGATTCATATAGCCAAAACGATCCTGGAGTCTCTTGAGAAAGATGGAACAGTTAAGCGTCCGATGATGGGTGTACAGTTATTAGATGTGGAGAAAATGACAGATTCTGCACGCCATCAATTAAAATTACCAAAAGAGATATCAAATGGTGCAGTATTAAGGAATATCTCAAACCAATCACCAGCAGAAAAAGGTGGATTGCAACAATATGATGTTGTGATTGCATTAGATGGACAAAAAATAGAAAATGTCGTTCAATTCCGTAAATATTTATATGAAAAGAAAAAATTGGGGGATACAATTAAAGTAACAGTTTATCGAAATGGTGAAAAACTAACAAAAACCGTGAAATTAATGGAACAAACACGTACCACTTAACAGCCACCTTTTGGTGGCTTTTTCTATTTTACTAGTTTCATATGTACGATCATTCCATTCGTCCTCACTCCACATTAATGAACTGGCTCTCTACCAATTTTCAAAATCGATTACGTATTTTAATTTGTGTTCCAGTTTTTCTTGACTATATTAACGAATCACTACATATGCACTCCAGATAAGCCCTAATATCTTTAGATAATCTACTGAATATCTTCATATAAACTCCAGATAGTGTATTTAGAATAACAACTATCAAGGAGGTTAGGAAAAATGAATTTTATAAAACGCGCAATTCTCAGTATGAAAAAAAGAATAGGAACATCATTAATTTTGATGGCGGTCTTTCTGATTGTTACAAACTTAGTGCTGGCAGGATTTGCAATCCAGAATGCATCAAAAAAGGCTGCTGATTCAGCAAGAAAAAAACTGGGTGCTGATGTTACTTTAAGTCTTGATTTTGATAAATTAGGAAAACAAGCAAGGGAAACTGGAGAAGCGCCTAATCCGCCGCAGCTCAATACAAAAGAAACAGATCAATTAGCGAAGTCCAAATATGTTAAAGACTATAATTATATAACCCATAATTTCGGAATTGCAGATGGATTTAAATTAGTAGGAGCTTCAGAAGGAGAAGATGAAGGAAAAGGAAAAGGTAGCGTTGCAATGGTTGGAGGATCAGGTTCAGGTTCAGAAATAGATATGAATTCTTCTCTTATGATAGAAGGAGTTCGCAAGACTTTATTACAAGAAAGTTTTAAAAATGGAAAAAGTAAAATCATTGATGGGAAACCAATTACAGAAAAGATGCAAGATCAGAATGTAACTTTAATGGAAAAACGATTAGCGGAACAAAATAATTTGAAAGTGGGAGATAAGGTTAAAATTCAATCAGGGGATAAGAAGGAAATTCTTGAAGTTGAAATTATTGGTATTTATGAAACGAATGAGCAACCAATGGGTCAAAACCCCCCTCCTATGATGAATCCAGCTAATAAACTATATATGCCTCACTCTACTTTAAAGAAATTAGAAACAGATGAAGGTATGAGTAGCATTCAGGTCGTGTACTTATTGAACGATCCACAGTATATTGATGCATTTAAAAAAGAAGCAAAAAAATCTGATATTGATTTTAATTATTTTAAGTTAGATGCACATGATTCATTGTACAAGCAAATGATTGGTCCTATCGAAAATATCGCTTCTACGTCTCAAATGATTATCTATATGGTATCTATTGCAGGTGCGATTATTTTAGGATTAATCATTATGTTATCGATTAAAGCACGTCGTAAGGAAATGGGGATTTTATTATCTATTGGAGAGAAAAAATGGAAACTGATGGCGCAGTTCGTAGTAGAAGTAGCATGTATTGCTATTTTAGCATTTGGATTATCCCTAACAACAGGAGCTAAAGTTTCTCAATTCGTAGGGGATAACTTACTTTCGAGTGAAATTGCTACAGCAAGCGAAGAAAAAGACAATTCACAAAATGGTAGTGTAATGATGGTTGGGGCTGGTGGTACTCCACAAAACCAAAATGAAGATCCAATTGATAAAATTGATGTAAGTGTAACAGGAGAGGATTTAGGGAAAATGGGGGGAATTGGACTGACTATTGCTATATTAGCAACGCTTCTTCCGGCATTATCTATCCTACGCTTAAATCCAAAACAAATTCTTTTAAAAGATGAATAAGGAGGATGGATATGGAGACAATTTTACAATTTAAAAACTTAGATTATTATTATGAAAGTAACGGAAAAAAAGTAACGATACTAGATAATGTGAATTTTTCTTTTCAAAAAGGGCATTTCTACACGATTTTAGGGCCATCTGGATCTGGTAAAACTACAACTCTTAGCTTAGGTTGTGGGCTGGATATACCTAAAAATGGTTATGTACTGTATAACGGCAAGGATATTAGAAAAATTGGCTTGGATCGATACCGTAATCAACATGTATCTGTAATTTTCCAATCTTATAATTTGATTACCTATATGACTGCTCTTCAGAATGTATTAACGGCAATGGAAATTACAGGTGTGAAGGTACAAAATAAAAAAGCAAGAGCATTAGAATTATTAGAGAAGGTAGGGCTCACAGAAGTAGAAGCGAAACGAAATGTCTTGCAATTAAGTGGCGGGCAACAACAACGTGTAGCAATTGCTCGAGCGCTATCTTGTAATGTCGATTTACTAATCGCTGATGAACCAACAGGGAACCTTGATGGAGAAACAGCGAAAGAGATTATTGAGCTGTTTCAGGAGCTCGCCCATCAAGAGAATAAATGTGTAATTGTTGTTACGCATTCACAAGAAGTTGCAAAAATATCAGATCGAGCAGTTTATTTAAGTAAAAAGAAGTTAGTAGTAAATGAAATTAATAATAGTTAAGAAAAAGGTTACTATTGTTCCTAATTCACATAATTTTCAAAATTAAAATCTGTGGATGCTAATATTTGTTATATAATGTATTTGTCAAAGCATTACCCCTGTAGTTTCTATGATGAATCTGTAAGATAGTTTGTTTGCCCCGTATATTCATCTGAAACTAAAAAGAACTTGTAGAGATTCCTACAGGTTCTTTTTGTTTTAAGGGTTATATGTGAATTTAAAATATAATTACAATTTTTTGAGGGGGGAAAGGTACATGTTTGTAAAAGCAGAAAGATTATTAATACGGAAATTTGAGTTCAAAGATTGGCAAGCTGTCCATGAGTATACATCAGATATCAATGTTATGAAATACATACCTGAAGGGGTTTTTACTGAAGAAGATACAAGGAGCTTTGTGAATGAAAACAGTGGTAAAAACGCTAAGAATTTTCCTGTGGTATTAATAGATGAAGATATCCTGATTGGTCATATAGTTTTTCATAAATATTTTGGTGAGCATACTTATGAGATTGGTTGGGTGTTCAATCCAAAATATTTCAATAAAGGATATGCTTCTGAAGCAGCACAAGCTATATTGAAATATGGCTTTAAGGAAATGAAATTACATAGGATTATCGCTACATGTCAGCCACAAAATATCCCATCATATCGAGTGATGGAGAAGATTGGAATGAGAAGAGAAGGCTATTTCAGAAAGTGTATACCACATGGGAATGAATGGTGGGATGAATATTATTACGCTATTTTAGAAGAGGAGTAGTGTCTCAGAACTCATTATTTAAATTCAAACTCCTATCCCTAAATAGGCAAGTGACTAACGTTAGTAGGATTTTTGCTACCAAAGGCGAAGTCCATTTCTGCTATCGCTGACGTGCCAGACCGTGGTGTCCCATTACCACTCACGTGATTGACCCTATGGATTCTTAAAAAATAGAATATTAGAAATATATTATGGTAAAATGTGTATAACTATAAATTATTAAATAGATTGGAGAATACTAGAATGAAAGTACAATTACTAAGAATAGGGATATTGGCTTGCTTCATGATATTTTGTTGGTCCTATGAAGATGTCTCTGCTGCATCTACGTGTGAGCCATATGGTGAAATTAAGCCTAACAAAAATCCCTCTCGTCAGCACATAAATTGTTTACTAACGAACGCAGCATTAAAAGAAAATGTTCCTCCTGAAGTTGTAAAAGCTGTAGCTACACAAGAAAGTGGATGGAAACAATTTGATGGAAACGGCCAGCCAATCATAGCACAAGATGGTGGAATTGGGATTATGCAAATTACCAATCAAACTCAGTTCGATCAACAAAAGTTAAAATATGATATTAATTATAATATTGAAGCAGGTGTTAAAGTTCTTCGTAGCATGTATCAGCGAACAGATCTACCTAAGGTAAAAGCTGCTGGACCAGAAGTAATCGAAAACTGGTACTTCTCCGTTATGGCTTATAATGGAACAAAACCTGCAAACAGTCCTTTGTATAAAGCTACCGGTCAAAAAAATTTAAATGCTTACCAAGAAAAAGTGTTTTCTATTCTAGAACAATACAGTTTTTTAAATGATACAAAATTGGGGCAGTTTCCTTTCAGTACAGCTGATTTCGAATATGATCCTAACACGAGCACAAATATTGTATTTAAAAAGAAGGAGTACATACTAACAAATCCACATTCTTCTATCTATCACCTAAAAACAGGTGATCAAGTCCTTGTAACAAGAGATGGAGTAAATTTAAGATCTAAACCTACTTCCGCTTCAAGTGGGAAACCGTTAAGTAAAAATACGAACTTGATTATTCAAGGAAACGCTGCATATGATGAATCTGTAGATAGTAGCAATCAGTTTGTATGGTATCCAGTTAAAACTGCAGATCAAAAACTAGTAGGTTATATTTCTTCTGCATATATTATGAAAAAATTATAATTTAAGATCAAACGGTGAAGATAATCACTGATAAAGATATGGTAGTGATCGGAACAGTTGAACCAAATATAGTTGTGGGTTCTGGTGCAAAAAATTATTAAGCTTGGATATACCGATACTACTACTCTAAAAAGGCTTGTAATTGGTATGGAAACAAAAAAGTTGTTCAAGTGGAAGAATTTTGATCCTAACTGTATTTTATAAACAGTGAAATGATACAAGCGGTACAACTTGAATCTTCTTAAAGAAGCACCCCTTCGTGTATACTACTTAGGAAAGTTTGGGAGGAAGTGAAGAGAGACGAGCTTCCAACGAAAGCAAAAGAAAAAACAGATATGAAATAATTAGTTACTTGTGATGGCGGATTCTCTTACATGGAGGATTCGCCGTTTTTTTATTTACAATGAGAAACGCATGTTAGGGTGAATATTGGGGTGAATTGAAATGTCTGACTGGTCAATACTGTGAACGTATTAATGATTGATTTGTATAAGTACCTATACATACCAGGTTAACGAAATTTTGTTCATTTGTTTTCGCTAAAGGTGCATCTCGGGGGGAAGAAGAAAGTGTGCAAAAGAAGTGTTAGAAAGCCATAGCATGATTGACAGAATTAAACTCGTTAGATATCTCGTAATAGATAGCATAATAGAGAATTAAATTGTTGTATATTTTAATATATTGTTATAATATTACGAAGGGAATAAGGTAATATAAGGTAAATACGCTAATGTTATTGTATAAATATAGCGCAAACAGGGAGAATGGACATGAAAAGATATCTAGTATTAGGATTATTGTTGTCAAGTTTATTAGTGGGGTGTGGTCAGGAGAACGCCTCTACCAAGAAAGAAACTCCTAAGAGTGAGCAGGAAGTGAAGAAGGACGCGCAAGCCGATAAGAAGGTAGATGAAACAAAGCGTGATGAATTAAAGGACGCGGAAAATTTGGATGATAATGTGCCAAGGGATAACGAAAACAAAGCGATTGATACGGAAAAAAATGAGGATAAAGTTGATATTGTGCAGTATCAGCTTCCAGTAGATGAAAGTAGTTCTACAATGCCTGTCGATTACTTTGAAGCACTTGAACATGGTATGCCATATGAAGAAGTAGCTAAGGCATTACACCGTAATGCGACAAGTGCATTTAAAACGAAGAAGTTTGATACTGAATTAATTGAATATATTTATGAGGCGCCAGAAGCGGTGATACAAGTTCAATTTAAGGACGGTAAGTTATTTGGTGCGGATTATGTTGGCCAAGATAAGGAAATGTATTCAGTTATTCCTGTCGGATGGGATGTCAAAAATAATCGTTGGGCTGAAGAGAAAAACATAAGCGTGCAATCTAATGAGAGTAAGTCAAATAATCACAAGTCTCAAATGGACGAAGGCAAGAATGTTGAAGCCAATGATAAGCCCGAAGAAGTTACTACCAAACATAAACCTAATAATAACGAAGTTGAACAACAACGTAAGGAAGTAGAAGAATTTAAGCCGAGTGATGCAGACATGGAACGGATTAAACGACAAGAGGACCGTTGGAATACGCCATCAGGAGGTGTGGGTGCTACATGGCAGCAAGAAATGGAAGAGATGAAAAAACAGAAATAAAATAATGTGTATACCTATTATATGGATTAAATGAATTTAAAGCGGGAAATTTATTGGATTTACTAACTCTTAATAAGAGTGGAAGATTATCACAAGGTAAAGTAATTATTGCTTTACCTTGTGATAATTTATAACAAAATCTGATTATCGATCTTATTTTCAAAAAATGCTCTTTAGACTTGCCTATAAATCAAATTTTATTTTTAACTAATACTACGGTTTAGAAATTATAAAAGTTAATCTATTTCTAAATTTAATTGGCTACAATTAAATTTCTTTTCTTATCGATATGATTAAGTAACATACTATACTCTTCTTCATACATAGCTAAACGTTGCGAAAGAGAGTAATTCTCTGCTTCTAAATATTCAATTTGATTTTGTAAAGTTGTCAATTCATCCATTTCTTTATAATTTTGTAGAAATGAAATAATGTCATCTAAGTTAATAGATAAAGAGTTTGTTTCTTTTTTTTGTTGGGAGGGAGAAATGTTATTTTCCACTTTTCGATTTTGTTTTGCCTGTTGTATTTCTTCTTCATATTGTTTTCGCAAGTAAGAGTTCCAACGAAATCCGCAAGCAGCAGGAGTTCTGGCCAATGGTTTAGCCGCTTCTTTAAATGCAGCTAATTGTGTTCCGCCGTTACGAATATTTTGAAGCACTATTGTTGCGAGAAGTAAATCGTTATCGTTAGTCCAGGAATCTTGTCTTGAAATTACCACGTTTCCATCCCCCTTATATGCTTTTTATTATATATATGTAAGTACTTAAAATGATAGAAGCTCAACTTCTCTTAAGATAATTAGGAGCAAATTATTAGAAGTATGTATTTTTAAAAATGCGAAATTGCATAAAAAATAAGGTTGACTATTCACTATAGCTGTAACTATAATAGTTACAGCTAAGCGACTGAATTAATAGATTTGATGACATGAATTAGTTGTATTAGTGATGTATAAGCAATTATTAAAAAATGAATGGAGTTGAAAATATAAGCCTACATTTAAGACGTTTGTATAAGAAAAGAAGTTAGGTAATATACATTTTTTTATAATCATATATAAATTAAAAGAGGTGCACATTTTGAAAATTTTTAAGGGAATTCTAGTTTCTTCAATTGCGTTAACAGCATTTAATGGGGTAGGTGGTATACTTCCAAGCGAAAAATCAGAAGTTGCCTACGCCGCTACTTACAATTATTCAAATAAGCAATTGAATTCTACTGTACATAAGCAAGTTACTAAACAATTAATTTTGAAATTTAAAAATGAAGCAAATTTACCATATCAGGATGGGGTAGAAAAATTCATTAAAGAAGAAAAACAAGACCCTGAATTAATTAAAATTTTAGCGGAATACCCAAATATAACTATAAATCGACTTTTTAGTTCTTTAAACCCTACAGAAATTAAAAATTTAGGTGAAGAAATAAAAGATTCGGATCATATTTCTTCTAATTTGCTAAATTATTATATTGTAGAAACCCAAGGTAATATCGATGTACAAGCATTACTTGTAAAATTTGAGAAATCATCTCTTGTTGAAACGGCATATCTACAGGAAGAAGAAGCACCACCAGAAGAGAGTTTACCGAATTTATCTGTTAATCCATATGATGAGCCTAGACTTACAAGGCAAGGTTACCTTGAACCAGCACCATTAGGAATCAATGCACCTTATGCCTGGGGTATAAAAGGTGGAGATGGAAAAGGAACAACTTTTGTAGATATGGAGTATGGCTGGTTATTTACGCATGAAGATTTAGTGAATCAGAAAATCGAATTAATATCAGGACAGAATAAGAGTGAACACCATGATCACGGTACTTCAGTCTTAGGGATTGTTTCGGCAGAAGATAATAACATAGGCGGAATTGGTATTGCACCAAAAGCTAAGGTAAAAGTTGTATCCCAGATTAGAGATAACGGTAGATATAATACAGCAGATGCTATATTAAGTGCAGTTAGCAATATGCAAGCTGGAGATATCCTTTTATTAGAAGCCCAAGCAACATATGATGGATATGGAGATAAGAACTATCTTCCTGTAGAAGTAAAACCAGATATATTTGATGCAATTCGTATAGGAGCAAATAAGGGAATTATTATTATTGAAGCAGGTGCAAACGGCGGAAATGATTTGGATCAATTTAGAGACCGTAATGGTAAACAAGTTTTAAATCGTAATAGTCCAGATTTTAAAGATTCAGGGGCAATTATGGTTGGGGCAGCTTCTGCAAGGGTCCCTCATAAACGTTCATATTTCTCTAATTACGGTAGTAGAGTGGATGTTTATGGGTGGGGAAATGCAGTAGACACAACAGATGCAAAACCAAGTGAATTTATGACAAATCTATATACATCTAGCTTTAGCGGAACGTCTAGTGCATCACCTATTATTGCTGGTGCTGCTGCATCAATTCAAGGGATCGCAAAAAATAATCAGGGGAAAGTATATACACCAAGCCAGCTAAGGGATATTTTAAGTGATTCTAGTACTGGAACGAAATCTAATGATCCAACTTCTGATAAAATTGGTGTTTTACCTGACTTAAAAGCCATTTTATCTAAACTTGGTTTTTCACCAAACTTAAGTAATGATTCTTCCATTGTATTTCCTGAGGAACAAGAAATAAATAAAGGAAATAAGGGAAATGAAGGATCTACTATTACATTCCCAAAAGAGGATTCAGCTAATAGTGAAGGGAACTCTAGCTTCATTTTCCCAGAATAATTGTAGAGATATCTTTTATTTAGTATGAAAGACTTTTATAAAAATAGTTGGTAATAATACTAGTCAGATAGGCTCTTATGTGTAATAGCATAAGAGCCTATCTGTTGTACTTTTAATCATATGAGGTAGAAAGTACCTCTGGATATATTTTTAGTGTAGTGAAGTGTCTTATATTTACATTTATATAATATTCAGTGTAGCCTCTTTATAAATTTAGAAATGAACTATTTTTCAATTATATGCATAACGGCAATTGGTGGTAATAGTGCAGTCCAACCAACTGCATAAACGTTTAATTTTTCAACTAATTTGTAGTTTTCACTATTTGAAATAGGTAATCCATTGTTATAGAAATTGCTGTATAGAGTGATGGAAACGAATGTGGAAGTAGGGGTAGTTTAAGATAATTTGTATTTAATTTTTGACAACTTTAATAAATTAATTTTTACTATCGTATGAATTAGGATAAATTATTATAAGTTATGGTTATTACTTAACATTTTGTTTTACTTGATCTTTTAATTCATTAAGGGTCTTACCGCTAATATTGTCAGTAATAGTTTCATGTATTTCATTTTTCAATACAATTGTTTTACCTGCAATTTCTGCCTTGGAAGACATCTTACTTTCATTAATAGTTTCTATGTTTGTTTGAAGGTCAGCTTTGTTATTTTCATCAAAAGTAATTGCAAATGGTTCAATTGCTCCGTAGTAGTTTCCAAATAATTGATCTTTCTTTAAAAACATCATATATTTTTTATTAACTTTAGGTTCGATATATAAAGGATCCTTATTTTGAACCTCTTTAGTAGTTACCTTAGTAGCTTGTTTTGTAACTGTGCCATCTGGTGCAACAACTGCATTAGAATCTTCAAGCTTAACTGTTTCAGCGAAACGATGATTGATTTTTATTTGTTTATTTTCATTCACACCTTTAATTGTTTCGGAAATATTAAAATTATATAGATGTCCTTCAACATAATTTTCTTTGTCCTCTTCCGATGGATTATTTGGATTACGTGCCATATTCCACTTAGAGTCAAGACCTCCATATTCACCAATTACAACTAGATCGGCTTCATTAATCATTTGATTTAAATCACTTGTAGCAGGGAAATCTTTACTGAGAATGACAGTTTCAGCATTCTTATCTCCGCCAGCAACATTGGAGAAGTGACTATTATATGCTGAATATCCTCCAAAACCAATCATTGCAGCTAAAGGAATTGCAATTACTATAGTTTTTGCTTTTTTACTTAACATTAAGAAATCATCTCCTTTTTCTGTTAATAGATTGCATTCACACCATTTTTATCGTCAGTTTGAGGGACATGCATAGTAGTACGATTACGATTGCTGTTCATAATTGAAGTGCCGCTGTTGTGACCTATTCCTATTGCATGACCAAACTCATGTACTCCTGTACTTTTAGCAACATTAGATTTTGTAATATTTGTATTCCCTGCATTAATATCACCAGCGAATTTCGTTACTTTTTTAGTGGATGTATTATAAGTTGTGTTCATTCTTCCATAATAAGTAGAGGAACTTTCAAACCAAGAGTTTAATTTGTTCACAGAAGAAGAAGAAACTGTAAAGTTAATACGAGAAGCAGTGTACCAGGCTGAATCTGCAGCTTGCCAACCGGATTTAATGATACTGGATCCATCGTCTAATCTGTCTCCCCACTTATATGTAGCTGATTTTGAAGGTAGCTTCCATCCTTCTTTTACATAAGCTTCTGAAACTCCAACGCTGGAAAAGACAAACACACTACCTAATAAAAATGCAGTAATCCCTTTTCTAAAATTCATATTATCCCTCCAAAGATTATTTTTAACAAGAGAATTATAGCATCATTATCTTGTTTTGAATTAATATTTTTTAAAAATTCGGAATGTTTATATTGAGAAAATGGTATAAAATATCTTTTAAGGAGACGTTATTATAATGTATAAACATAAAGTAATAAAATGGAGTCTATGTTTATTAATATTTACTTTTTTAATTATTATTGGTAAGACAATTTGGTCAAATACAGACATAGCAGAAGTGTCTAATGTTTCATCGAATTCTGAAACTATAGTATTAAGTAAGACATTCAAAACTACAAATCATTTAAGTGAAATGGTAGAAGAAGCAGATGTAATTGTACTAGGTAAATATGACGGTTTACACTCTAAATGGAATATGGCAAACAATTCATCATATGAGATTCAAGATGAAGATGTCGAAGGCCATCTGTTTAATTTTCATGTTAAAGAAATTTTAAAAGGGGACTCTGTAGAGAATAAAATTTTAATAAATCATAGATACTCAGAAAGCCTTGTATTAGAGGAAAGTAATGAAGTTATTGATGACAATGGAATAATTCTGAAAGGTGCTACGAAAGTGTTTACAAAAAAAGTAAAAAATAAAGATCCATTGTATATAAAACCTAAATCTGGTGACACATATATAGTTTTTTTAAAAGAGAATAGTAAACTTGGACATTTTTATCCAGCTTTAGAACCTTTTATGATTCAGTTTGATTTAAGGGATATTGCGCAACTAAAAAGCAATTTAATAGATTGGGATAAAAATAAAAATAAATATAAATTTGAGGTAAAGGTTAAAGAGAAAACTTTTTATATTGAAAATGAAATAGATTCAACCATCAAAGATAATATTAGTGGAAAAAAATTAAAGGATATTAAGGATTTTGTGAAGAGGTCTTCAAAAATGAAATAACATTTTCACAGGCTATAAATCTACCCTGCATTAAAGGATAGAATTTGCGTAGATTTAAAATAATAAATTGCATTATGAAAAGAAAAGAGCTCAAAAAAGAGTCTAATTTTTTTTGAGTTTTCTTATGCATTCTTTATGCAGAATATGAATTAAAAAGATGTCTTATTTGTTCTATAAAATAATGATGGTGTATATTATTTTTTCATATTCGACTAGCTATAATAGCTTCTTTCATTGAAGAAGATAGGAAAGAAGCAAGTGACATAACATCTATATCATTTTTAGTTTCATTTTTTTCGATTCCTTCTTTAATAAGAAATTCCAGGCTACAAGTTGATAGAAAAGCAAAAAAATGCCAAAGGTAAGTATGTAGAAGGAGCAACGGAAGTCATTTACGTTTATGAAAAGTTGGAAGAGGTTAAGAAAGACGAACTGTATACAAAAGTAAAAGAAAAATCAAAGGTGAATTAACATATAAAAGACGCCATTGATAGAGAAATATAGCCCCTATTTGTTTAGAGTTTAAAAAGCAAAAGACTGACAGTTATTGTAAGTCTTTTGCTTTTACAGGGATAAGCACGTAATTTTGAGGTGCTTTAAGTACTAAGAAGGTTAATTTTGTTTATGTACTTGTTGTAGCTTAATGGATTTTGTAATGGTTATGATATAATAAAATTCAAGTATAATAAGGGGGATTAATTAAATGATTTTTCAAAGCATGATAACAGCTATTATAGAAAAATTACAAGAGACGGTGAATCCCTATTGGATAATTGTGTTTGGATCAACGGCTGAGAACAGAGAACGGGAAGATAGTGATATTGATATAGCTTATTTAAGTGACACAACTTTAGGGAACTATGAACGTTTTTTATTAGCACAGGAGTTAGCTAACATTGTTCATAGAGATGTTGATTTAGTTGATTTATCCGAAGCTTCTACAGTTTTTCAAGCTCAGATTATACATACAGGAAAGACAATATTTTGTTCTGATGAAGAACGGAAAATTATTTTTGAAATGAAAACTTTAAAAATGTATTCAAAATTGAATGAGGAACGCAAGATAGTGTTCGATGATATAAAGAAAAGAGGTTCTATATATGAAGAATGAGGTTATTTTAAATAAAATTTCCACAATAGAGCGCTGTATAAAAAGAATCCAAGATGTATATGGAAATGACCCTGAAAATTTGGAGGATTACACAAAGCAAGATTCAATAATATTGAATATACAAAGAGCTTGTGAAGCGAGTATTGATTTAGCAATGCATATTGTTGCTGGGAAAAAATTAGGATTACCCCAATCTAGTCGAGAGGCTTTTGATTTATTGGTTACAGCAGGATTACTTAGCGCAGAGCTAGCAAATAAGTTAAAGGCGATGGTGGGATTTCGTAATATTGCTGTTCATGATTATCAAAGTGTAAATTTAGATATTGTTCGTCAAATTATTGAAAAACATTTAACTGATTTTAAATTATTTACGAAAGAAGTTATGGGGATATTGGAATTTTAGGGGAAGGAACAGAATAGTAGAGCTAAGAAAGTAAGCAATTTTGAAATCCACGAATTAGCTATTGATAGTAAGGTTAAGAAAACACCATCATATACAATTTTATACCTTACAATTTCAAAAACAAACAGAAATGAAACTTAAATGTAGAATAAAAAGGGACCTAGTTAGTAGGTCTCTTTTTTATTTTCGAAAAATATTAAATAAAAACCAGTCTTCATTCCTCACGGATAAACATACTAAAACAACACGAGTTGGAAATTCCAATAAAATAACTATTCTTTAACACCTATTTTGCTCCTCTTGCTGTTAACAAGTACCAAACATAAATTATAAAGTTCACTAAGGGTGGTTTTTGCTCATCCCCTCGAAAAGGGGAAATAAGAAAAAAGCAAGCTTCCCTTTTAAGAAGATTTGCTTTTTTCTAAGCTATATTCATATTCTTTGAATCTTCTACATTTGCTATGGTAAGCGCTTTTATAAATACAACATATTTATTGATTAACAAAAATATAAAACCCTTTTTCCCATCGATCTTTGAGCCATTGCAATTCTTCTTTCATATTGGGAACGTATTCGTTTGTTCGTTCCATCAATTTATAGGTTTCCACTAGTTCCAAACATCGATTTGGACTAGTAAGAGAATGTATAAAGAGCATATCACGTTTTGTTACCGATCCAAAAGAGATCCCTTCACGGCTCACCGATAATAACTCTTGAATTTCCTCTTGATCCATATTTGTTTTCTTTAGGTAATTATTCATATCGATGAATGTAGTGTAGCTCCATTTCATATTGTCATAATCATTTTCTTGTAGGAGCATTTCACGATAGGATTCCATATCATGTATGAGGAAATTACGAATCGCGTCTATAGAAAATTGCATGTACCAAACTTCCTTTACTGTATAGGGTATGTGTGAGTTTTGAGGTTCCTTTAAAAAAAGTATTTTCCTAATATGTAGGGAAATACTTTTTTACTTTACCATATATTTAAGTTCTTAGCTGATTTTAAAACCTGGTAATTTTGAAGGGAGAATCTTCATCGCTTCTCCTGTTTTTGGATTATGAACGTTACGCTCTGCAAGTTCCTGGACTTCGGATGTCCTCAAAAACCAAGTAACTGTACTTTTTCTCCTTGTTGTAAACATTTTGCGATTTGGTACAATCCTATTTGTATTGCTGAAAACGCATCTTTTGAGTTAAGTTTGTTTCTTGTTTAATGAGTTCCATTTTTTCATTCTTCATACCTATATATTCAACAAGATTTCAGTAATCATTATAACGTGTTTGCTATATATAAAACGAGTTTCTTGCATTAGCATATTTATACTAGAGAAAGTTATGCTGTCTTCAAAAAAATCAGAGAATGATTTATATCTCATGTACTGACAGGCGTGTTGTTTTTTGGGTATATCTTCAATGTTCTTAATATAGCTACTTTACTTGTTTTATTAATAATTTGTATTTTGAAATTCAAGGATGATATTGATGTACATTTGCGTAAGTGAATAGTTTTCTGTTGAGTTTATAGTAGGTGAAAAAAACGATTAATAGTTGGGTTACGGAAAGGATTCGAATTTGTATTCTTTCTCAATACATATTATGGATAAATAAAGTAAAATATGGGTTGGGGTTATGTCTCATGTTGTGTTAATCCTAACAATAACTAAGGGTACATAATATGCTTTCATACCTTTGAATAATTTTGTTATAGAAGGGATGGAGATTTAAATGGCTCAAATTGTTGGTATTAATAGATACCTTTGTACTGGAGCTTTAATCTATATGCGTGAGGGCCTTTCCCTAAGTCTTGTCAGGAAGTAAGGAACAGTAAGCAAACAATTATACAATATGAATAGAGGAGAGGAATGCCTTATGAAAATACGTAGTCAAATTACATGTGCAAGTCTGGCCCTTTTAATAGCTGGAAGTTCCCTGTTATATACAACACCAACCTCAATTGTAAAAGCAGAGCCCACTCAAAATGTATCTAGTTCGTTACAAACAAATACTCAACGAGATCGTACTTCCGTCAAGCAAGCAATGCGGGATACATTGCAACTTGGATACCCGGGGATACTTGCTAAAACTTCTGAGGGTGGAAAAACGTGGGGGTATGCCGCTGGAATAGCGGATCTGAGAACCAAGAAACCAATGAAAACAGATTTTCGCTTTCGCATTGGGAGTGTGACGAAGACGTTCACCGCAACGGTTATACTTCAATTAGCTGGAGAGAATCGCCTGAATCTAGACGACTACATCGAAAAATGGTTGCCTGGTGTCATTCAAGGAAATGGATATGATGGTAACAAGATTACTATTCGGCACATATTGAACCATACAAGTGGTATCGCTGAATACTCAAGGTCAAAAGACGCTGATTTCACGGATACAAAAAAATCGTATACGGCTGAAGAGTTAGTGAAGATGGGGATTTCTTTGCCCCCAGACTTTGACCCAGGAAAGGGCTGGTCTTATTCAAACACAGGATACGTATTACTGGGTATTCTTATTGAAAAAGTAACTAGAAACAGCTATGCGGAAGAGATTGAAAATCGGATTATTGAACCGCTTGAATTGTCGAATACATTCCTACCTGGCAATTCAAGCGTTATTCCAGGCACCAACCATGCCCGTGGATATGTCCAACCAGACGGAGCAAGTGAGCTAAAAGACGTTACTTATTATAACCCAAGTGCAGGTAGCTCTGCTGGAGATATGATTTCTACTGCTGACGATTTAAATAAATTCTTCTCTTACTTGCTCGGTGGCAAATTACTGAAGGAACAGCAACTAAAACAAATGCTTACTACAGTTCCTACAGGAAAAGAAGGAATCGATGGATATGGTCTTGGAATCTATGAAACTAAGCTTCCAAGCGGTGTCTCGATATGGGGACACTCAGGTGGCATTCTAGGGTTTACAACTCTAGTTGGAGGTAAACTTGGAGGCAAGCATACGTTGGTCGTCAATTGGAATAGTTTGGGTAGAACTGGCAGTCCTAATCCTTTTAAAAATATTTTACTTGCTGAATTTAGCAAGTAGGAAAAAAGGAAAAATTTACAATAGTTTTCATAGTTGAAAATATACTTTTCTGGTTCAAAAGCCCCAACTTATTTTCAAGAAAAATTTGGGGCTTTTTTGTTTTGGTGGCGTTTATTTTTCTTAAGCTGATGGATATGGAATATCCGCCCTAAGTTAAATAAATTTTGACTTAAAAACAAGTGATTTTAACAACGTTAGGAGTGTTCCATGCAGCACAATGTCATTTGTGTTGTATTGCAAGAAGAAAAATTACATTAGAAAAGAGCCAGAATTCATCCTGTTAAGGGTAAATCGACTCTTAATATTTAAAAGGATAGAAAAAAGAAACACAGAAGTAAAAAACCTCTGTGTTTCTTTTTGATTAATATATTTACTGAACTTTCCGGCACAGATGCTCCTTCTCTCCTATTATAAAAGCGATTTTGAAAGTAAGTAATTTGTAAGAAATCGGTAAGAAAAAAGAAATTTTCATTCTGTATGATAAAAATATAAAGAGGCGTGAAAGGCGGAACAGATATGACTTATATATGAAAAACAGACCAGTAACAAGACTGTTTCAAGGAAAAGAAGTAATTTATGTGGTTAACATATATGTGGAAAAAGAGGGATTTATCCAGGACAGAATGGCGTTTGTAAAAATAATAATTATGAAGATGATTACGAATTCAATGTTGACTTTTTTCTTTGGTGGAGATGATAGCTGTGTGGTTAATACGAAATAGCAAGAAACCACCTATACAATATGAATAGAGGAGAGAAATGCCCTATGAAAACACGTAGTCAAATTACATGTGCAAGTCTTGCCCTTTTAATAGCTGGAAGTTCCCTGTTATACACAACGCCAACTTTAATTGTAAAAGCAGAACCTACTCAAAGTGTATCTAGTTCGGTACAAACAAATACTCAACGAGATCGTAATTCTGTCAAGCAAGCAGTGCGGGATACATTGCAACTTGGATTCCCGGGGATACTTGCTAAAACTTCTGAGGGTGGAAAAACTTGGGGGTATGCCGCTGGGGTAGCGGATCTGAACACCAAGAAACCAATGAAAACAGATTTTCGCTTTCGCATTGGTAGCGTGACGAAGACGTTCACGGCAACAGTTATACTTCAACTAGCAGGAGAAAACCGCTTGAATCTAGACGATTCTATTGAAAAATGGTTGCCTGGTGTCATTCAGGGAAATGGATATGATGATAAACAGATTACTATCCGGCAATTATTGAACCACACAAGTGGTATCGCTAATTACACAAGGTCAAAGGATTTTAATATCATGGATACAAAAAAATCTTATACTGCTGAAGAATTAGTAAAGATGGGAATATCCATGCCTCCAGATTTTGCTCCAGGAAAGAACTGGTCGTATTCAAATACAGGATATGTATTACTAGGAATTCTTATTGAAAAAGTAACTGGGAACAGCTATGCGGAAGAGATTGAAAATCGAATTATTGAACCACTTGAATTATCGAATACATTCTTACCCGGAAATTCAAGTGTTATTCCAGGAAACAAGCATGCCCGTGGATATATCCAATTAGACAGAGCAAGTGAGCCAAAAGATGTTACTGATTATAACCCAAGTATGGGGAGCTCGGCCGGAGATATGATTTCTACAGCTGATGATTTAAACAAATTCTTCTCTTATTTACTTGGGGGTAAATTACTGAAAGAACAGGAACTAAAGCAAATGCTTACAACAGTCCCTACAGGAATAGATCAACTTGGCGATTCCGGGCTTGGAATTTTCAAAATGAAGCTTTCAAACGGTGTATCGATATGGGGGCATGGAGGAACCATTCCTGGATTTTTAACTTTTGCTGGGGGCGCACTTGGAGGTAAGCATACATTGGCCGTCAATTTGAACAGCCTTAAAGCTGATAGTCCTGATCCTTTTAAAAATATTTTACTTGCTGAATTTAGTAAGTAGGCCAAAAGGAAGAACGGATAATTTTTATCATATTTTCATAGTTAAACAAATAAATGATGAAATTGATTACTTATCTAAGGAGGCAATTCCCTCATGAAAAATAAACTAACTGGTGTATTAGCCGCTACATTAGCGCTAACTATGATTCTACCAACAGGGGCGAAAGCATTTTCTGACAGTAAGACTACAGTTGTATCTAACGCAGAAGTAGCTAGCCAAGAGCTGAAGAAGATTGCAACAGAGAAGGCTGCGCTACTCACGAAGTCCCATGGGACGACTAGCGTGCAGTATGCGCTAATTGATAATGGCAAGCTTACTTTGTCGGGGCAGGCTGGAAAGAACGATATGGAAGGGGAACAGCCGCTAACCAAAGATACTCTATACGGGATTGGTTCAGTCAGTAAAATGTATGCAACAGCGGCTGTAATGAAATTGGTCGACGAAGGAAAAGTCGATTTGGATGCTCCTGTGGTCAACTATGTTCCTGATTTTAAGATGAAAGATGGGCGGTACAAACGCATTACCCCGCGTATGTTGTTGAATCACTCCTCCGGCTTGCAAGGTTCCACGTTAAGTAATGCATTTTTATTTAACGATAATGATACCTATTCCCATGATTTCTTGTTGCAGCAATTGTCCAACCAGAGCCTGAAAGCAGACCCTGGCGCGTTCTCGGTATACTGCAACGATGGCTTTACGCTGGCCGAAATTTTGGTGGAAAGAGTCAGCGGTATGAGCTTTACCGAATTTCTACATCAACGGTTTACAGAACCCTTAAAGATGAATCATACAAAAACGCCGCAGGACAAATGGAGAGACGAAAAGCGGGCTGGGCTTTATTTTTCGGCGTACCAAGGGCAGCTTCCAAGTGAATCGGTGAATGTGATTGGTACGGGAGGGGTCTCTTCCACGGCAGAAGATATGGTACGATTCTCACAATTATTTATGGGACAGGGAAAAGGGATCCTCTCTGATAAGGTAGTCAAGGAGATGGAGCAAGAGGAATATAAAAAAGGAATGTGGCCGGGGGATGGAGATAATATTTTTAACTATGGTCTTGGCTGGGATAGTGTGAAACTATACCCATTCAGTGAATATGGGATAAAAGGCTTGGCTAAGGGCGGCGACACTGCCCTGCAACATGCTATACTGGTCGTGCTTCCGGAACAGAAAATGGCAGCGGCTGTGTTGTCATCCGGTGGACGAAGCTCTACAAATCAACTGCTGGCAACTGAATTGCTGCTCGCCGTGCTTAAAGAGAAGGGTACAATTAAGAACATTAAGCCGAACAAATCTTTTGGCAAGCCGGTCAAGGTCAAGATGCCTCAAGACGTGGCAAAGAAAGCGGGCTTTTATGGCAATAGCGAAACTCATTTCAAAATTGAAATTACGAAGAATGGAGAACTGTTCTTACCATCTAATCGAGAAGAAAAATATGTATATACTGCAGATGGAAGCTTTATTAATGAGAAGGGTACTTCTAAGCTCAACTTTGTCACCGAGAAGAATGGAAGAACTTATTTGAGGGAGAGCACATATAAATCGACACCAGACTTAGGGCAAGGTGCGATGACTCACTATTTAGCCGAGAAACTAGAAGACAATGTGCTATCGAAGAAAACCGCTGCCGCATGGGCGAAGCGGGAAGGTGTCAAGTTCTATCTCGTGAATGAGAAATTTAGTTCTATTGAATATCTCGTACAACCGAAACTCATTACCACACAAATTACTCGTAAGGAAGGCCTGGCGGGCTATTGGGAGGGCAGAAAAATTACAGGTCCGAACACCGCGACGCATCAGCTCCAGATCCCCGTGATGAATGGCCGTGATACGACGGAAACGCATTTCTATACAGAAGGCGGCAATGAATATATGGAAATGGCCGGGTTGTTATACGTAAGTGGAACCAACGTAAAACCACTTGATGCTAGCCAATCAACCAAAGTTACGCTGCAAGCAAATGGGCATGCGAAATGGTTTACGATCCCGCAAGCGGCAGCAGGAAAAATGATGACCGTGACATTGCCATCGAAGGGTGCGTTCGCGGTGTATGATGAGAATGGAGTATGTGTCAACTTTACCATTGTGAGCGGCAATAACAAAGTAAAACTGCCGAAGAATGGAACGGTTGTAATTGCTGGGGCACCGAACTCAGAATTTGCAATTACGTTGAACTAGCTACAATTCTAGATGGACTTCAACAAAACCAGTACGACATAGGAACGGTGTTTTGCTGGTTTTGTTTGTATTTACGTATTATCTTTAAGAAGAGAATTTCAACGAATAATATCACGCTCAAACTCTGCAAAAACAGCTATCATACTAATTCAGGGCAATCATCATTTGCTCCATTAATCTTCTTGATGTAAATACGTTCGCAGCCGGTATTATGATGTACAAGCCCTATACGATACAGGAATTATCCGAGGTGTTTAAGCTACTAAGTTTACGCCATATGATACAATCACAAGTCAACAGGTTGCACTTATGTTAGAACGAACTCTAGAATATCTAGGTGTAGAAAAAGAGTCAAATATAGGGCCCTACCACATCGCTATCAAGCTAAAATTTTATAGTACCCCTAGAACGAAATTTTGTACTAAATTTCGTTCTAGGGGTATTTGCATTTCTTAGCTTGATGGAGATATGACGCTACCCTTATAAAGGTATAGTTTTCGTACTTTCATATACAATTATGTCACTTAAGTAATGTGAGCGTCGTTGCTATTACATTGTCGACAAATGTACGTTGGGGGCGGGATTTCATCATAACCGTTAGACCGATTAACGCTACAATCAGTGCCTGTGCCAAAGACTTTGCATCTGTGTTGACTTCAAGCTCACCTGATTGGATTCCTCGTTCAATCGTCTCCTGAAAAATGACGGCGAGGTACATTTGATGTTCTCTGGTCAAAATTTCAAATCTCTCATCATGAGGTGCTAATTCAACCATTGTATTGATACAAAAACAACCTTTACTAAGATCCCCTGCGTATTCTTCATTGACGACATTGGCAAAGAAAATAGAAAATGACTCTTTTACAGAGGAGTGACTTTGAAGCTTATTTCGTATATCAGAGGCCCGAGACATTGTATATCTACGAAGTGCGGCTTCAAACAATTCTTTCTTATCTCCAAAGGTCGAATAAATACTAGGGCGTTGAATGCCCATTCTAGAAGTAAGATCACTTAATGAGGTAGCCTCATATCCCTTCTCCCAAAATAACTGCATTGCTGCATCTAAAACTTGATCCTCATCAAATTCGCGGGTTCTTGCCATTAAGAATTCTCCTTCTCAAACTTTGATTTTATTAATTGTTTTAGGATAGGCGTGTAGGTAAATACAATTGTTTTTTTTTTTTATTACCAAACAGTATGTAATTATTATATAATTAGCCATTATTTATGTCAAATCAAGCTGCATTCATTTAATGCAACATAAACTTCAGTTCAAAAATCGTTGACATCATGAATAAGACTAAGTTATATTTACCAGTAATCATATCGTACTGAACGGTATGTTATTGTTAAAAATCTAATGTGATTGGAGGGTAAGGTATGTTCAAAACAGAGACAAATATAGATGATGATCCACTCTACACTAAGATAAGTCATAAATCTTCCATAACAAAACCTAATTTGAATCAACAGCCATCCATGTCTCACGCTTTGGCATTATTGTTTGCGGCTGCCTGTGGAATGTCTGTTGCCAATATTTACTTTGCACAGCCGTTGCTTGATCAACTATCTAATGAGTTTGGTATTAACCATTCCATTATTGGTGTTGTTATTACCGTTACACAAATTTTTTATGGAGTGGGCTTACTGCTACTCGTACCGCTTGGAGATTTGCTAAACCAGCGACGTCTAATTGTCGGTCAAATGCTATTATCTACAACAGCTCTGGTTATAGTTGGTACTGCTTCCTCCAGCATGGTACTTTTCGCAGGTATGGCTTTGGTGGGGCTGCTTGCAGTTGTGACACAGACTCTCGTGGCGTTTGCAGCGGCCATCGCTTCCCCTACAGAAAGAGGACGTGTCGTTGGTATTGTAACAAGTGGGATAGTTATTGGCATACTTCTCGCACGTACTTTTGCTGGTATATTAACAGATGTTGCGGGATGGCGTTCTGTATATCTATTTTCTGCTGCGCTCATGCTTTTGATGGTTTTTATGTTTATAAAGATGTTGCCCAATGTTGAGCGCGAGGTAAAATCGCTATCCTATCCTCAGTTGATTAGATCGGTGTTTACTTTATTTATTCAAGAACGAACGTTACGCGTTCGCTCCGTTCTAGCCATGCTGATTTTTGCTGATTTCAGCATTTTGTGGACTTCACTAGTACTGCCACTTAGTACACCGCCAATTGCTCTATCTCATAGTGCAATTGGCGCATTCGGTCTTGTAGGTGTGGCTGGAGCCTTAGCTGCGGCACGGGCAGGGAAATTAGCCGATCAAGGTTACGGACAACGAACGACAGGCATTGCTTTAGCTCTATTATTGATTTCATGGTTGTTCATCAGCTATATGGAGCAGTCATTAATCGCATTAGTGATAGGGATAGTTCTACTTGATTTGGCCGTACAAGCAATACATGTCACGAATCAAACCATGATTCTTCCATTGCATACAGAAGCACGGAGTCGACTTACTGCTGGATATATGGTTTTTTATTCTATCGGCAGTGCTGGTGGTTCAATTGCTTCGACTCAAATATACGCACACTTTGGCTGGGGAGGGGTTTCCTTACTCGGAGCCTCTGTCAGTGCTTTCGCTCTTCTTTTTTGGGCTATGACCAGACGAGTTAAGATTTTATGAAATAAACGTGTGTTAGCCAATATGAGAAACATGTTACTACCATAAAGGAAATGATTAATTTTTTTGACTTAAAATCTGATTGGACTAGGAGAGATAACAAATGGAAATAGGTATTACGTCTTTTGTAGAAACGAAACCAGATGTTCATAGCGGTGAAGTGATAAGTCACGCACAGCGATTACGTGAAGTTGTTGAAGAAATCGTTCTTGCTGATCAAGTAGGACTTGATGTGTTTGGTGTTGGTGAGCACCATAGGAAGGATTATGCAGCATCCTCTCCAGCGATGGTTCTATCAGCGGCGGCACCGCAAACGAAAAAGATACGGCTTGCGAGTGCAGTAACGGTGCTTTCTTCAGCTGATCCTGTGCGTGTTTTTCAGGATTTCTCTACACTGGATGGCATTTCAAATGGACGTGCAGAGATTATGGCGGGTCGTGGTTCCTTTATCGAATCTTTTCCACTGTTTGGCTATGACTTGAAGGACTATGATGAACTGTTTGAAGAACATTTGGACCTACTGCTCAAAATACGTCAGTCCGAAAAAGTGACTTGGGAAGGCGGACATCGACCAGCAATCAATAATTTAGGTGTGTATCCAAGACCTGTTCAAAATCCTTTACCGATATGGGTTGGTAGCGGTGGGAATCAGGAATCTGCTATCCGTGCCGGTTTTCTGGGATTACCACTTATGCTGGCGATTATTGGTGGTAGCCCAATGCACTTTGCACGAATTGTACAGCTATATAAGAAAGCGGCGGCTCACGCTGGTCATGATGTTTCAAAACTTCAGGTGGGATCTCATTCGATTGGATTTGTTGGAGAGAATACGGAATTGGCAGCAGATACATTTTTCCCTTCCACTCAGGCAGGCATGAATAAACTTGGTAAAGAGCGGGGGTGGCCTTATTATGATCGTTCCAGCTTTGATGCTGCACGAAGTTTTGAAGGGGCGTTGTATGTTGGTGATCCAGATACAGTCGCCGAAAAAATCATCCATCTTCGTAAGCATGTAGGGATTACACGCTTTATGATGTATGTACCATTAAGTACCATGCCACATGATCAAGTCATGCGTGCCATAGAATTGCTAGGAACAGAAGTTGCCCCTCGTGTAAGAGAGGAAATTGCCAAATGGGAAGCTGAAGGAGAACAGGAGACACATCTATTTCGTTAATTAATCCATAAAGATTGCATCAAGTTTCATTATTTAATTGGAGGAATTTATATGAAAATTGACAGTCGAGTATTACCAGAATTAAAACAGGCTTTCTCACAATTTCCAGGCTTTCAATTAGAGGGGGATTTGGAGGCGAGTCGAAGTCTCTTGTCGAATCCACATTTGGAAAAATCAGAGCTTGTACACATGACCAAGCGAATGATTCCTGGCGCAGCCGGCGAGATGTTAGTTAAAATTTACGAACCCATTGAGAAAAATCTTGATAAACTTCCAGCTATGCTGTGGATTCACGGTGGTGGATACGTAATGGGCCACCCTGATATGGACGATGTTTTGTGTGAACGCTTTGTTCAGACTGCTGAATGCGTTGTTGTGTCTGTCGATTATCGACTTGCGCCCGAGCATCCTTATCCAGCGGCTATTGAAGATTGCTATGCAGGCTTGGTTTGGATGACAAATGAGGCAGAATCGCTTGGTATTGATGTGAATCGTGTTGCAATCGCCGGTGCAAGTGGAGGCGGTGGACTAACAGCAGCACTTGCGTTAATGGCTCGTGATAAAGGAGGTCCATCTATTGTTTTTCAGATGCCGCTGTATCCAATGCTTGATAGCCGCAACATAACACCATCAAGCTACGAGATTATAGAAGACAACGCAACATGGAATAGAGCAAACAATTTGATGGCTTGGGGTATGTACTTGGGCAAGGAGAACGATACTAACGAACCATCTCCCTATGCCGTACCTTCGAGAGCAGACAACTTAGCAGGGCTACCGCCAACTTATACATGTGTTGGTCAACTCGATTTATTCCGAGATGAAACCATTGAATATGTAACACGACTTGCACAAGCAGGAGTAGACGTTGAATATCATCTATACCCTGGCTGCTTCCATTGCTTTGAAGTACTTGTGCCTGAAGCCGAAGTGAGTCAGCGTGCCAGTCAGAATTATTTTGATGCGATGGCCCGGGCGCTTCATCCATAATTTATTTATCACCAATGATTATCAATAATTGAAATGCTAATGATTATAATAAAAAAGAACCTTCAATAGGTTCTTTTCTATAGTTGGTAAATATGTTATCAACAATAGATGGTAATAAAGATAGAAATTCAGACACTTTTTAATAATGGGCTAAGTTTTCTTAGGAAGAAATCTATTTCTCATGACTGATCGCTAGATATAATAGGATATATCATTTATTAATTTGGGTGGGTGATTTAGCTTTTTGAGTTTACCACACTTAAATTTAAATTTTGTTTAGGGACAAAATGTTAAAGTTGTACATTCTGAATTAACAGAAAATTAAGGTGGTAAAAATCCTATTAAATCTTTTATCAGGTAACTCATATTTCTTTGGCCTTATTTTCATGGTATTACCGAACGTTTATATGTCTCTAAGGGAAAGAAATACTTTAAGTTTTATTACCATCTAATGTTTGATTAAGATGGTAACATGAAAATAAAACGTTTACAACCAGAAAATAAAGAAAAAATATAAAAATTCGACTTTATTCGACATTACTACTATGAGAGAAAGAATCTAAAATAAGTAAATCTTATATTTAGAGGGGGTATTTATCTTATAAATAACGGTTAAAACGTTTGCAAATGTTTCACGAGTAATTAAAAACGTCTAATATAAAATTATATTGTGACAATTTTAAACGAACATACTTTATAATTCATACTTAGACTATTGAACTATCCCCACTTTCACTTCATTTAGAAGAGGGGGATTCCTAAGTAAAGAGTTCTATCGAACTCTAATTTATTAGGCTATCTCCGCAGTCCTTGCGGTTAGAAGCCTTATCGCTTTATTCTTTAGATTAATACTTGCGTTAATATCCCTATCATGGTGAGTACGACAAGAAGGGCAGTCCCATTTACGCAGGTTTAGATTTTTAACGTCTTTGTTTTGATATCCACAATTTTAATGGGCTTATAAAGGGAATATACAAGGAAAAGGAAGGTGTAATCCTTCCTTTTCTTATCCAGTATGTCCATGTGAATATTTGATAATATTTACCGTACTTTGAGTACCTGTTGAAGAACTCGATCCAAAAGTTACTGTGACAACAATTAAGATACCAAGTAAGCTAACCGCTAATTTTCTCATTTTAATGCTCCTTTTTTAAACTTTTTTTCACTGGCTTTGCTAGCTTCATAAAAGTAATAGCTTGCTTTTACATGATTATTTTCTTTATAAAATTGGGTTGCTAATTTTTCAGTATATTCATTTATATACTCATATAGTTCTTCGCGTTCAAAATAAGAAATTCCTTCTAAAATGGCTTTTTCTACATCACTTGCACAACTATTAAGGTTCATTTTTTCTAAAATATTAAAGTGATGTATATAACCTTCAATACATAACTGAGTGGAAAGTTGTAGTCCCTTTTCAATTAGCTCTTGAGCTAATTGGTTTTCTCCTAATTTATAATGTTCTCTTGCCTCAATAAATAAAGCTTTATAATCACTTGGTAGTTTTTGATTAACTTCAGATAAATATCGTAATGCTAACTCAGAAAGGTTTTGTGTAGCATACATAAATCCTAGATTGTGACGGACAATTAAAATATTGTATTCTAAATTTTCTTTTTGGAATGCATCCATCGCTGAAATATAATGTTCTTCGGCTAATTCCCACTCTCTTAAATGAGTACATGCCAGCCCGTATAAGTTATTGCAAAAAGCAACTTTTAATTCATATCCCATGTGTTTTGAAAAGATATCTTTAGCTTTCATAACATGATTAATACATAAGATCGATTTATGTGTATGACAGTAGAAAACAGCCAATTCATAATGGAATTCAGCGTATTCAATTTCGTCAGGTATTGTTGATAATAAACTTTCAGCTTTATCAAAATGTATTCTTGCAAGACTATGATTACCCGTAACATTCGAATGTATTGCTTTAAAGAAGTGATAATAGTATGAAAGGAAGTCATCTGTAGGAGTCTCGTAAGCATCACATTGTTTAAAACTATCTTTAGAAATACTTAAACTATCAACTAGATATTGGTGTCTAAAATCAAGAAGTGAGTAGTATAATAGTATGGTTTGATTTTCTTCCATATCTTGGATTTTATTTTCGATTTCTTGTTTCAGTAATTGAGCGGCATCTACATGTCTGGCTCTAATTTCCTGATACCATTCATTTAATAAATGATTTATTTGTTCGTGTCCCTTTAATTGAACATTCATTGTTCAGTCTCATCCTCTCCATAGATACTATATAGCAATTAGTATCATAGCAGAGTTTTCCTCTATTAAAATCTATCAAACAGCATTTTTCAACATAAGACGGAATATTCTATTAATTAAATTCGGTTTAATTTTGGTTTAAATAGTATTTATTATTGTTATTTTTGTAAAAATAATCTCTTATTTAGGCTACAAAGCAGATAAGAAATATTTTCTCAACAGGATAAAAGGAGGTATTCATCTATAAGTACTATGTATAAGGAAAATAGAAATAAATAATAAAGGGGAATGTGAGATGATAGCATTAAAAAATGATTGGGATATAAAAGAAATTTCGGAAGAGAATGTAGATTTGTTAAAGGTTATGGCTCATCCAGTAAGATTACAAATTGTAAATGAATTAATGCATCATAAAAAATACAATGTTACACAGTTAACGGAAATAATAAGGCTCCCTCAATCTACTGTTTCACAGCATTTATCAAAATTGAGAAGAACTGTACTCCATACAGAAAGAAAAGGATTAGAAGTATATTATTATATTGGAAATGCTAAAGCTTGTCGGATTGTAGTAATTTTAGGTTTGCAGGTTAATAATATGCAAAAAAAAGTTCCTTTTATAAAGTAAGGAACTTTTTTATTTATATATAATAATTTCATTTTGTAAGAATTACTGTGTAGATAAGAAAATATTGCTCATATAATTTCTGTACATTTCAAAGAAGTGTAATTAAATAAGGTCTACGTATTTATTTTCCATAGAACTTATCAAAAGCCCCTGAAAAGTAGGGGCTGGTTGTATAGATAAAGGTACATTTATTATAGGAATATATGTAAAATTAATTAATCATTAGTTTATTATTTCTGAATTAGTTGTAAAGCTTTCATCTGTTCTAAAAGAATTAAATTGTTTTGTTCAATCATCTTTGCCACTGCTTCAAAGTATGCTTGATTCTCAAGAACCTCAATCCGTTTCTCTTTAGGAAGTGATTGAAGTATTTCTTTCATTTCTTTACACTCGTATATGCTATTCTCTGAGTCGTCTATTAATTTATTGCGACGATTTGTGTATTCAAGTGCACCTAACGTCGCTAATGCGCGGGTATCTAGTCCTAGGATTTCCATGCATACATCTCCTTTCCTCTATAATAATTCGATAGGGAAAAGGAGATTCCTTTAGTGATTTGGTAGAGTTTTTATATTGCAATGCTTATAGGTGATTTTCCAACTGTTATTACTGTATTTACGGTATAGTCAACGGAGTTAAGAATTGTAACTGTATATTGTTCCGGCTGAGCAATATAGATGAATTGCCCATCAGGTGTAAATGTAGCGTCTGCTGGATTGTTGATGGAAATCGTTCCTGTGGATAGTTGTTGTGCTGTATCAATAATATTGATTTCATTGGTTGTTTTGTTTCCTAGCAATGCTACGGGTTGATTAGGTGAAAGAGAAAGGGTTCCATTTAAGATAAATGTATTTTCATCTTGTGGCGTGACTGTTAAACTCTTAAGTTTAAACCCACTAAAATTAAAGCAGCAATTAGAATCAGTTGTGTAAAAAACAATCTCATTAATGGAGAATTTGTGCCATTTAGAAAAAGCTGCTGGTCCTTGTCCATATTGATTTTGAACAGGAGAAATAGTACGCCATATATACGAACACTGTGTACTGGATAGGAAGCATCTGGTGAATTGGTTTGTAGTAGGCAAGGGTTCGGTGTTTGCAGTGTACATGGTTCAAATGTACATTTGAATCGCTCTGTATTCCATGTAACGGCAACGGTGTAATTCGTATCATTAATTATATATTCTTCAGGAGCTGTAATTAAAACCTCAAAATCTACATGTTGATTGCACGTACCTTGGCAAGGTAACATAGGCTTTACTTCCTTTATCAAAAATTATGTGTTTTTTCATGGGGGCTATAAAGTTGATTACATACTGTATTAAAAAAATATTTTTAGAACCTATGCCTTTTAAAGAGATAATCATGTTTGAAAGGCCTGTCTTCTTTGATACAACATACAATTAGGTGGCAATGCTCTATATTATGATTCTTATTTCCTAATGCGTGTACATATTGTGGTTATCTTAATCGTTAGAAGGTATAATCCAATAATGGTAAAACATATTGAAGTAAGTAGAAGGTTAATCTCGATACGTTAAGTTTAATGATAGGGCACGCGATAAAGTGCTATTAAACTCGAGGAAGCCAAAGTATAAAAGGGGCATTTATTGCAGCTCGAATATCTATTACTGATTTATTGCATATAAAAAGTAGCTGCACAAAAGTACAGCTACTTTTTTCTCAAAAACATTATTATGCAAATAGCATACTTAACGTAAACTTGCGCTTAATGGTACTTGTGAATAAACTGTGAAATTGCTACCATAAGTACCGTATCTAGAGAATGAAGAAGAAATTGAACTGTTCCAACTTTTGTAGGTAGATCCAGACATATCTGCTCTTAGTAGCACGTTTGAAAAGCTAGATTGGCTAAAAGAATTACGTCCAGTATCCTCCACACCCTGAACCATTTTTACTGGTTCATATTGAGAAAATGTACCATATACAGGCTGATTTGCGTATCTAGGGCTTCCATTTACATACATAGTAACCGTACCATTTCCGTTATTAACTAATTTAAGATTTACTCGATCACCATCTTTAATTGATGTATCATACTGTGTATTCCAATACTTACTGTTTTGACCGGATTCATTATATCCTGAATTAAGAAATACTTTATATCCACTTGATGTTTTTGAAATACCACCTTCAACTTTAGATGCTCCAATACCTAAATACCAATTTACATATCCATCCTTAACAACAACTGACTTTGGTAGATTTATATCAGCTGCAATCCCGGTATAGTTACTATTTGTAACACTTTTTACAGCACCTTCTGTAGCTGCAAAGCTTGTAGTTGAAAACATTGATAGAGAAATTAGAAGTGAACCAACTAGATACATCATTTTTTTCTTACTTTTCTTTAATACTTGATTCATTTTAGGTCCCCCTTATTTTTTATTGTTAAATTGCATTGAAAGTTGGCCAACTAACTATGACTTACAAAGCAAAGATACATCAGGTTTCATTGGATGTATATATTTTCCTGTTATAAGTCATTAAAACGTCAAATATATTAGGTGTTTCATATTTATCAATATAGATGGAGTTGACAGTTTAAAGTGGCATGTCTATTTAAATTCAAGAAGATTTTGTTGAAAATACTATTAAACCTATAAATGTGTTGGGGGATAATATGTACTACGATTCATTTAGGAGAGAAATATGGAATGAATATAGGGGGATTATTCAAAGGGGATATCTGAAATGTTTAGAAATGGATTTCCTATATAAAAGAAGAAAGGGGATCCAGCTATGGGAAATACAAATACAAGATCAAAGTTAGATAATGTAGCTATTGAAGTTGTTATAGAGGCATTAAAAGATGAAAATGAATGTTTACGTATGGAAATCGATTATATAAAAGAGTTAAAGGCCTTAGTTCAAAAAGAGAAGGAATTACAAAACAAGACAAAGTGGAAGTAATTTATCTTAAAGAGTTCGAAAGTATGAATTATTTTAAGACAGAATTAGCTAACTATATAGGTTATTACAATCACAAAAAAATTAAAGTACATTTAAAAGGAATGAGTCCAGTTTAATACCGGACTCACATTCAAACGGCCGCTTAATTTTTTGTTTAACTCTTTGGGTCCATTTCATCATAGGCAATTGATTGTTGGATTGCTACGCTTAGTGATTGTTATTCTTTAACTCATCTCATATTGCGTTTAGTTTAAGTACTGGGAATAAAAGAATAGGAATAGAAAAATTAATGTTTTGCTAAATAATCTGTTAAAGAAACTTAAAGGAATAACAAGTTCTCCTATTGTAAGGTTTTTGAGTTTATCCTTATTCGGTCTTCTTATTAATTCTTTAAATGTTTGGAAGTTTATTCTATTAACGAAAGACCAACTTGGCACAGCTTTTGTATCTGAACCTATTTTGAAAATGATATGAATACTATGTGCATGAAAACCGCTTATAATTAAAATAAGCAAAAATCCTAAGATAATAAACCAAGTCATTTTTCAATACCTCCTTGCAGTATTTAATATTAAGATATTAAAACTGCTGAGAAAGTGTGCTATTGTCCATGAAAAATATTGAAAATTTATTGAGGAAACATTGAGAATGTTGCAATGCTATTGATCGTTGAGGAGTTAATTATGCTTTTTCATTTGAAATTTATAGAAAAAGAAAATCAAAAAGAGAACAGTTGCGTGGACTGTTCTCTTAAGGAGCGGAAGTGCTGAACATTTTCAATGACAATGATTCAAGCATTCCGTTAATAGTATGTGCATATGTTTGCAGTTCATACAAGAAGGTAGCTAAAAAATAGCTACCTTGTCTCAGGGAGAATTCAAGAAAATTAGAGATTCATTATGGATACAGATTGGCTGTTACCAATCTATTCGTATTATTGGAAAGGATTCCGTAAATTATTCATAAGTTAAAATCTGACTTCATTATAGGTTCAGTGGTTGGCAAAGTAAAAAGAGCACTTTTGTAAAGTGCTCTTTTTAACATGTGTATTAGGACTTGAAAGAGGCATCAATGACAATTTAAAAGGAGATATCTCTATACAACATATGGATGTGCAATGGAAAGGTGACGATAAAAAGAAAAAGAGCAGTTAGATTGAACTAACTGCTCAGCTCCAGGGGAATTGGAGACTTGGTTATTTATAGTTTTGACGGAATTGCGGGGTATTATTCAATAGTAGATGTAAATGATATATTATTAGAAAAGATCAAAAGGTATAAAAAATATTTTTGAAGTGTATCAAAAATATTTTTTATACCTTTTGAAAGGGGGATTATAGTAGCTTAGTTATACTCCCAAAAAGTGTACCTTTTGAAGGGGTGTTGTAGAGTTATTTTTATAAAGAAATAAATAAGGTAATTAACAGCATATAGTTATAATTAATTAGTGTAAAAGAATTCAGAACCGTATTATTTTATAAATAGAAAAAAGAACCTGTTTTGGTGTGGCTTTAAAACAAAGTTTGATAATTTATAAAAAAGTCTGATCGTTTAAAATAAAGATTGATAATATGTAAAAAAGTTTGATCAAAATCCTGTGTTGATGTGCAGGATTTTTTCTTATTCAGCAATCGGGCCAGATTGTTGAATATCAGAGATCAATATAGTTGTTATATAGTTAGGTAAAACTGGAAATAAGATGCCCTTCACCTCAGATTGTAAGCTATTCCACTCTTGCTTAGAAAGTGTAAGGATGATATTGGTAATAAGCAAAGAATTAAATTAAAAAGTAATAAAAAGAGGCTTCCACCAAATAGTGGGAGAAGCCTCTTCGTAAATTTCCCAAATCCATTTCCGTAGTACGCTTTAGCCAATTGTAAGAACCACTTTTCCTCGGCCGTGGCCACTTTCGATCTCTCGATGTGCGTCCACGGCTTGGTGTAGCGGAAATGACTTCCTGATGTGGATGTGCAATTTCCCTTTGGAGTAAAGCTCTACCAGCTGAGCAAGCCGATCCATGGACCTTTGGCTGCGTATAGGGCGAACACCAAGTTCCTCTACAAGATCGAAAGCAACAATTGTGCCGATTCGGTCTTTGTTTTCGACAAGCTCCAACGATGCGCGCAGAGCATCGTCCCCAGCGGCATCAAAGGCTACGTCCAAGCCATCCGGTGCTAGAGCACGAACTCTATTAACAAGGCCGTCTCCATAAGTGACAGGGATCGCACCCAGCGATCGAAGGTAATCATGGTTGCGTTCACTGGCCGTACCGATGACAGTTGCTCCCCATGCCTGGGCCAGTTGTACAGCGAATGTACCAACTCCACCAGCTGCAGCGTGAATCAATATGGTGTCTCCCTTGTCAACACCAAGTTCTTGTAATGCGGTGTAAGCGGTTTGACCAGATGCTGTTATTGCACCAGCCTCCTCCCAAGGCATACTCTGTGGCTTATGCACAATCTGGTCAACACTAACCACCACATATTCTGCATAGCAGGCCAGTAGAGCCCATCCAAGTACTTCATTGCCGATAGAGAAGTGTGTAACTTTATCCCCGACTTGATCAATAATTCCTGCGAATTCGTTACCGAGAATCTGTGGATACCGCACTGCCAAACCGGGAGGTGCCCAGCCACTACTACGCACCGCCAAATCGAACGGCTGGATTCCAGCAGCCTTAACCCGGACACGAACTTGCCCTGCACCAGCCTGAGGGTTATCAAATTCCATTACTTTCAAAACATTTGGAGGACCAGAAGTAGAAATTGCAGCGGCTTTCATGCTATATCCCTGCTTAAAAGGTAGGGGTTCCAGCTTATGGTGGAGCGGAATTGAGCATGAATTAGGTAATTAAACTTTTTACCACCCAGACAGGCGAAATTTAAAATCTCTTTTTCTTGTTTGAAAAGATTAATTGATCGAATCGTCTGATCTTTATTCATAGATAATCATCCCTTTACATTATTTTAAAATGTAATCTCAGGATTACGAATTGACATGTTCTGCTATTGAACGATCATTGAATGTCTTCATTCAACTAAGAACCTCGATGGTAAATCCACCCGGGGCCTTAACATAGAATGTCCAGCGATGGGCCCTTTTTGGCGGTTTTACATCAAATCCATCATTCTTCAAGTGTTGATAGATCTCGTTCACCCGTTCTTCGCTCTCCTGTGAAAAACCGATATGAAAGGACTTCGGATAACTAACCTGAGTACCTTTCATCAAAGCGAGCAATAATCCATCTTCGTCTAATAGTACGGCGAATGAATCGCCATGTGTGCTCTTAGTTTGTAGGTTGAAATATTTCTCCAAGAACTTTCGAGCAGCGTTAACGTCAGTGACCGTTAGATTGATATGGTTTAGTTTCAAAGGTTCCACTTCCTCTCTATAGGTATAATAACTTCATCCCTATATTCACTGTTTAAAAATGCCCTCCCAAAATGGGAAGTAGTTAAGAAAAAATACTCATAATCAAAACAGTATAATCCTTTAAAATCTCTGAAAGCTTTTATTGCTTACATGTTTTATTCTATAATTGATTATTAATAAATAAAAAGACATTTTAATATATCTCTTTATATACTCGAGTATATGAATAAAGGAGTGATGAACGTGGAACTACTGCAACTGCATTATTTTCTAAAAGTCGCTAAGTTGGAGCATATGACGCAGGCTGCGCAAGAGCTTCGCATCGCGCAGCCTGCTCTCAGCAAAACCATCGCTAGGTTGGAAGAGGATTTGGGTGTACCATTATTTGATCGCCAAGGAAGGAAGATTCGACTCAACTCATTTGGAAAAGCGTATCTAAAGAAAGTAGAAAAGGCACTCATGTTGCTTGAAGAGGGCAGAAGAGAAGTTGAAGATCTTGCGGGAATGGAAAGAGCGCGTGTTTCTTTAGCAACAACAACTCATAAATGCTTTTCTGATGTAATAGGTACTTTTATATCCTTGCACCCTGATATCAAACTTCAAATCACTCAAGCTTCAGAGAGGGAAAAGGTGCAACAGCTCCGAAATGGAGATATCGATTTTTGTATCACTTTCCCTCCTATTGAGCAGACGGGGATAGAGGGATTGTCTTTTCTCACTGAAAAAATCTTACTAGCTGTTCCTCATACACATCGATTTGTTAATCGGAGCAATATAGACTTGAGAGAAGTTGCTGATGACCCTTTTATTTGTATAAAGCAAGGGAATCCATTCCGAGAAATGACGGATGAATTTTGTCAAAAAGCAGGATTTACTCCGAATATTATATGTGAAGTTGACGAACATTCTGCAGTAAATTATTTCATCCGTATGGGAATTGGTATTGCTTTTATGCCGGAAACCTTAATAGAAAAAATAGAGACGTCATTTCATTTAGTGCATATTGATAATCCTATTTGTCAGCGTACCTATCAAATCGCATGGCTTGAAGGGCGCTATATGTCCGTGGCGGAACGTAAATTTCGGGAGTTTTTTGTCCAGAGCTTTACTGAATTAAGGAAGTAATAAACCTTTAGTTTAGATTCGAACTTTATCAGCCTAAAGCTCTAAATATTAGGAACCAGAGGTAAAAGGTTGAACTTGACTGTCTCCTTTCTTAACTTTTAGGCCAATGATGGATTCATACTTTATCACATCTCTTCTTACATAGATTCACTAGTAGCTCTATCTAGTAGTTGATAAATTTGAAGATTATTAATAAGAAGTGAAATAATGCTTTTAACATACGAAAAAATAAAATTTGCAAAGATATAAAATTTTCATAATGGGGGTAGTTAAAAATATTAGCTTGATGGACATGTGGTTGGAATCCTTTTAAAGAAAAGATTAGAAGAATAAAAGAAAAAATTGAGAATATATTTACAATTGTGAGAAAAAATGTTCTTTGTTTTGTTGTGAATAAAAAGGAGGTATGTCTGATGAATATCATTCATATTGAAACTAAAAATCATTATAAAAGTGAAAAAGAAAATGAAATGAATAGTATACCAATTATCAAGCGGGTATATTATGAAAATGGAGAAATTAAGTTCGAAATATTAGAAGATAAAAAAATTCCTATAGCATGGTTAGATAAGTAAAAAAAAGGTACTCATTCGAGTGCCTTTTCTTTTATTCTTAAGAAGGTTTTTTACGTTCAAATTATATATGCTTTTAGATATATGAACTACCGAGAAGTGGGGTTATGGTAACTAAACAGCACTTAACCCTATTTAAATTAGATGGAGTTAAGTCCTGTTTTTATTACGAACGTTTTGTTTAATAAATTTTAAAATTCCTTTTGAGAGGAAAATAATACTTACTATCCAAGTGATTCCCATTAAGGCGAACTGAAGTGAGTTCTCTTCTGATGCCATATAGTTGTTAGAAAAGTTGGGTCCGATTAGAAGATTTATCAGAAAGAATAAACTTAAAGCAAGTGTTAAGAAGTGTTAAGAAGTGTGCAATAAACCAGATTATATTTTTTTCTTTGTATTTAATGAGCCAATAAATGAGAAGTATTAAAGAAACTATAATTACAAGACAGGAACCTTTAACTAAATACGTTCTAACCTCTTGTTCCATTGGCATATACAGATTGATCACCCATTTCATTTAAGCATTTATATCTCTTTTTAGTATGGGTCATTATTACTTTGGATAGTCCTTAGAGTGATGTGAATTGCTTTGGATCAGTTGTATATCAATGAGATGTTTGTTTTTATTCATATAGTTTTTAGATTCTTTATTTATAGTATTTTGAATGTATACTTTCCTTGTTAATTTAGAGGATATCAGGGGAATTGGGATTAAGACAATGATTAAGGGGATATGAATGTAAACTAATATTTAAAAGTTTATATTGGAACAAATGATTGGAATCCAACATACAATGCCATGAGCATTTACAACATAGTTTGGGTCAGAGCAATAAGAAAAGCCACAGCAACTGTTGTGGCTTTTCTTATTGCTGAAACTGAAAGTAAACTTCTATTCAAAAGTTTATTTAGGAACTTTTTATAAAAATTTGTATAGAATAGAGTGAAATTAAAAATGTATTAAGATGAAAATGGTATTTTTTCAAACAAAAAGCCTAGTAAAAACTAGGCTTTTTGTTTAACTCATTTATGTTCTACATAATATATCTCAAAGTAAAACTTCTATTCAAAAGTTACCATAATTCCAAAAGCAACTTTACATGGGAACGGATTTTTTCCTACTGTGTATCTAGATTTTAATCTTGTGCACTTACAAGAGCGTACCCATAGACCATTTTTAGCACTCTTTATATATTCTTTTTGATAAGTGTTATTGAGAGTATAAGATGAAAACTGCTTTAGCTAGTGAGGAAAAAGTGGGTTATCCAATATTAGATGTACGAGAGGGGAAAGAATTCTGGAAAACGTCAAAAGAAAAAGGAGTCGAATAAAGACTCCTTTTTAAATGGGATAGATATATTATCGGAAATATTACCTACTGAAATACTTTTTCAATTGTAGGCATAACAGCGATTGGTGGTAGAGATTTAGTCCATGCAGCTGCATATATGTTTAACTTTTCACCTAAAGTGTAATCTTCTCCATTGGAAACAGGAACTCTTAGAATCTTATTCTGGGAAATTAGTTCCCACCAATCAGTTTGATAAGCAAGTGCTTCATCTTTTGTAGAAGTAGCTGCAACTACTAAATAATTGTTGTCTACCGAAATAACATATCCAGTAAAAGGTTCTTGCTCTTGGTTTTGAATAGAGTGAACAGGTGTAGCGCTTCCAGAAGAATTATTTGAATCTGCAAAGGCTGGTGTTAATCCGAAAGTGAATCCACATCCTAATGTTAAAGCTGTTACGGTTGTTACTAATTTTTGATTGTTTGTAAACATGATATATCCCCCTTATATTTTATCCCTTCACTATTCACTTTCTAGTTGTACACATATAAAGCCTTTTAATATTAAGATATTTAACAATTATGCCACAAACATTCCATAAATGTTAATATTATCTATTAATAGGAATTAATTTATGTTATAATTCACTAGGTGAACTATTGTTGTTCCTTTCATCTCTTGATGAATGTATACCCTTCCTTAATTTTAAATATGTTCAATTTTATTGGTGAAGAGGAGAGAGATCCCTCTTCTTTTTTCTGTTCATAACATAAGATTTTATATTATTAATAGAAAAAGAACCCTATGGGGTTCTTTTTCCAGGCATATTAACAGTAAGGAGAGTAATGAAGTGCAAATTTCAAATCTTTATTAGGTGAAAGATTTGAAAAAGCTTATGTTATTATTTTTACACATATGTAATATATAGTAAATTGATAATGTTTTAACTTACTATTACTAATATTCAATTAAGATAGTTAACACTATTTATATGTTGTTAACTATCATGTTCGGCATGGAATACTTAAAAAATGTAACAAAAAGCTTTTTTGGGAATTTATTGCTGGTTATAAACGATTTAAAAATAAAACTAATCAATAAAGACCCTGTAGAAAATACAGGGGTAATGGATAACGTAGCTTCTTATCAACTCAGTAGCATATATTTTTTAAGGGCTTTACTAAGTTTTTTGAAAGATTTAAGAACAAGAAGAAAGTTTTTAATGCTAGAATTCTGAAAACGATAGGGTTGAAATTTAATGTTTTCGGAAAAAAGAATTGACTTCTACATTAGTTGTAACTAAAATGGTTACATAAAGATGTAATCAATTCAGTTACAACTAATGACTGCTTAAAATAAAAATATGATTTATATATTTAATTAAGAATGGTGGTACACACGTTGCCACCCTGTGTAGAAAGTTACTAACGTATTCAAAATGCATAATCCCAACTTTAGTAATTTCTAATACTGGGTAATAATGTGCAACGTTATCTTTTGTTAAAAACCTTGGTTAATCTTTCTTTGGAAATATTAGTTTTTGGGGAATATAGTAAGGTATCTCAAAAAGAACAAGGTATAAAAAGAAGTACTTATATAAACCAAAAAGTTAGCTGAGCTGGATAATAAAAATAAAGGTAGGAGATTTAAATGGAGACGAAACAAGATAACCTTATTTACGTATGGGACGCATATTGTGGATGGTGCTATGGCTTTTCAGAAAGTATTAAAGGATTTTACAAAAACCACACTGAAGTACCATTAACAGTTTTATGTGGAGGGTTATTTTTAGATAATTTACCAATGAAAAACTTCTCATATATAGAAGAGGGAAATAAAAGAATTAATCAACTTACAGGTGCAGAATTCGGTCCTTCATATCAAAAATTGGTGGAAGAAGGTACTTTTAAAATGAATTCGAAAGATGCTGCAATTGGTTTTTCAGCATTACGCTCATTAGCGCCAGACCGTTTGTTAGAATTCACTTCGGCTATGCAAAAAGCGTTTTATTTTGAGGGACAAAGTCTAAGTGATCCTGAAACATATCGTAAGATTGCAATTGAGCATGGTTTGGACCCTGAACAAGTGCTAGAGCGTTTAAACGCTCAAGAAACACTATTAGATGTCCAAAATGATTTCAATAAAGTTCGACAGCTTGGTGTTAATAGTTATCCTTCATTACTTTTACAAAAGGAGAATCAAATTATTCCTATTGGTGGTGGGGTGATGACACCAGATAAAATCGAAGCGCGTTTTAAAAGTTTATATTAATCAATCTTAAGCAACAGTATATTGCATTTAACATTAAAAAAAAGGCTAGAAGTGGATGGACTTAAACCTTTTTATAACAGTCATAGTTTTAACTTATTTTTAAAAAGAGTCCAATTTTAATTTTTCTATAGACTATAGTAGCAAACATGTTAGCTTACGCCAACTGATATTCATCTCTGGTCTATTTGATGGTGCTATCACATTTTCAGGTAAATTGAAGAGGGAACTTCTGGCGGAACAAGATAAGAATATGTTAACCATTTAATAACTTTAACAAGGGAGAATAACATTCTATGTTTAAGACAATCGATACAAATCAAAAAGATGTGAAATTGACGGTTTTTAGTTCAGACGAAAAAAGTTTTATGGTCACTGCAACCTTAGTTGAGAAAGCGGGACATGCATTTTTAATCAACTCAAAATTTACTCAGTCTGATTCGAAAGAAATTGTTGAGTATCTGAAAAAAAACGATTTATCTTTAGATAAAATCTTTATTATTCATGGGGATCCTGATTACTACTTTGGATTAGAAAGTATTAAAGCAGCTTACCCAGAAGCAATAGCGTATGCTACAGAGTCTACTGTTGAACATATTGTTCATTCTGTCTTAGGTAAATTAAAAGTTTGGAAAGACGCCCTAGGAGAAAACGCACCAAGTAACGTAGTATTACCTCAAGTGTTTAAAGAAAAAGCTATTGATTTTCAAGGGTTAACATTTGAACTAGTAGGCTTAGATCATTACAGAACTAGCTTATTTAATAAAGAGCTAAAATTATTAATTGGTGGTATTGATGTATTTAACGAAATACATGTATTCTTAGCGGATACTAGCTCAAAAGCGGCAATGGAGGCATGGATTGAAAACTTGAAAGTATTACAAGCATTACATGCTGACATAATTGTACCTAGCCATGGATCAATTGAAAAATCTTTAAATAATCAGGCACTTACTGCAACTATGGATTACCTAAGAACTGCGGTTCAAGCTTCTGAGGAAAGTAAAACTTCAAAAGGTTTTGTGGCAAAACTTGAAGCAGCATATCCAGGTTATGCAAATAAAGGTGTATTAGAATTAAGTGCAAAAGTTGTAACAAAAGAAATGCCTTGGGGCTAATGCCATGAATAAATATCAAAAACTATTACATGAAACGTATGTGTTAACTGGCGAAGGTAAATTGGACGCGTTCAAAACGTATTTAAGTGAAAATGTATCTTGGACAGAAGCTGCTGGGTTTCCATATGCAGGTACTTATATAGGTCCAGATGAAGTAGTGAAAAATGTACATGAACGCCTTGGCACGGAATGGGATAATTATAGCGCTAAAGATGAAATTTATGCATTTAATAACAATACTGTTATCGTTTATGGAAAATATAGTGGAACATATACAGCTACAGGGAAATCGTTCATAGCAGATTTTTGTCATCTTTATGAATTTGATGAGAACGATAAGGTTAAGAAGTTTATTCGAATTGTGGACAGTGCAACTGTTAATGAGGTATTAAGGTAGAGTTAATTGTTACTAACATATCTTGTATAAGGAGTAGTGTTAGGAAAAAAGAATTTTCCTGACATTACCCTTACATTACATTTTGGGGAAGGTTTCTCCTTCTTCAAGCTTTTTATAGAAGAAAACTTATTTAAGTAGAAGAGGTAGGTATATATGAAATTAGAGAAAAATTTAATCATAACAATTATTTCTGTGTTTATTTTAGGAGTAGTTTCGACTTTGGTATATCAAGCTTCCACCGGTAATAACAAAGGTAAATCAATAAAGAGTGAGAATGTTGCTTCTGTATCAAAAGAAGTGAAAGAAAATGAGAAGAATAAAAAAATGGTAGTTGATTTCTATAATGAAGTTTTTAATAAACACAATATCGATATTATCCCTAAATATGTTAGCGAAGATTATAAGCAACATAATCCTTTTGTTGCTGATGGACGAAAAGCCTTTATGGAGTTCTTTAAGGAGGATTTTGTTAAAAATCCTAATTCCTCTGCAGAGATCAAACGTGTAGTAGTAGAAGGAGATACAGTTGCTCTTCATGTACATTCTCGTACTAATTCTCAAGATAAGGGAGTTGCTATAGTGGATTTATTTCGTATCAAGGATGGTAAGATTGTTGAACACTGGGATGTAATTCAAGAGATTCCAAGTGAAGCGGCTAATGATAATACGATGTTTTAGGTAGAATATATATCTAATAATTGTATAATTGGTAGTGCTGTATAGAATTTAGAAATTTAGATAAGTAAAGGAGATGTCCTAGGCATGGTACTAGGACATCTCCTTTTTGTTTTAACGAGATTTAATTTATTGTTATTTGTATTTTTTTATGTACTACTATTCGAGTACATATCATTTCAGGCGGTTTTCTTTTATACTTCTATATCTTTCCCCTCTGCTACCACTGTATCTCTCCACAACACAAGTAGTTTTCTAAATTCAGAGGTCTCAATTTTACATTGGTTATTTGGGGCACTCATAAAGAAGTTAATAGCACTGGTATAATTAGGTTCAATGTAGACTGCTGCTACGTTCCCTTCTATTTCATATTGCGGAACTGTTTGGTCAACTACATTATCCAAAATCTGTATATACTCATCTGCTTCATCATCTAAAATATCTTCTAAAAAATGAGAAATTATAGAAATCTCCTTTGGCAAACGTATTCTCAATCCGCCAAGTCTATCACGATAAAATTCGTATGTATATTTCATATTTTACCTCCTTGTATAAATAGGATATGCGGTTATTATCTCATTATTTTTTATAATCATTTCTACTTTAAATCCGTGAGATGTTTGTCCTACATATCTAACTGTATCGACTTGAATCTTATTATTGTATGCTTCTTTGATAGAATTAAGTACCTGTACTCTATCCCAATCCCTAGGGGAAAATGAAGAAAGCGCGGTTTTTGCTTCACGGTCTACTTTTACTTTATATAATCCCACAGAATTTGGTGCATGGGAAGCGGTTGAAGATACCAAAGAAGGATCTGAAAACGTGGGAAAACATGGGGAATGCTGCGTTTCATCTTATTGATACACTTAGTACTATGTATAATGCATTTTCAGATTCATTTATTAATGATGTAATAAATGGGGAAGTTATGCTGTTACACAAATTGGGCTTGGACTCATTGGTGATAAAGGAATAAGTAAAGTAACTACATTAGCAAAAGGTGTAAAATTCTCTACAGGAATCTCTTCTTTCACAAATAAATTGCTACTGACAGATCGCTTGGTGTTTGCAGGTGCAAGTGGATTTGGAAGCAATCAAATAAAAACATCTGAAGTTTTACGCAAATCTCGTGAAACATTTATGTTTACCCAAACTGGTGGAAGAAGTAGGGGTAAAGATGTATAAGAAGTAATAAAGGGTTATGCAGATAAAGTTCTTGATAGAGTAAATGTAAAAAATGATTATCCCGATTCGTATACAGCATCCAAAGTATTACGTGAAGAACTTAAGGCTGCAGGGATTGAACCGCCCCCATATTCTAATGCAGCACATCACATTGTACCTTGGAATGATAGCAGGGCAGTGGAAGCACAGGAATTATTAAAAGAGATTGAGATACATCATGATTCTGCTTCCAACGGGGTATTTTTACCGTATAAAGTGAATGAATATGTGACTACTGAAGTCTTACATATAGGTAGCCATTCTAAAGAGTATATAAGAGAGGTAACAGAAAGACTAAATAGTGTTATAGAAATGGGTGGTACATAAGCTGATGTAGCTGAAGTTTTGCACAAAATAAGACAAGATTTATTAGAAGGTAAGATAAGATTAAATGAACCAAAAGAATAATTTTATAGCAGTTAACAAATTGTAAAGGAGAATTTACATATGAAAATTTGGCAATTAAAAAGTTCAACCAATGATTATCAAACTTTTCAATTATTAAATTATGAAGAGGACAAGAAATATTTTAAAAACGATTTTAATTCTTCAGTAAGTTTATTAGATTCATGGACAGCTAAATTTATTGAGATTGTAGATGAAGGATATCAAAGTGATTGTCCTATTTTTTGGGGGAAATCGGGTTTACAAATAATTAGTGAGAAAGCTAAGTCAGTATTAGAATCTTTAGTAGGAAATAATGTTGAATTTTTACCACTAATTCACAAAGCAGCAAACGAAAAATACTATGCTATTCACGTTTTACGTGTATTAGATGCACTTGATATTAATAATACAATATTTGAAAAATTAAGTTCAGGTTTAATAATAGGCTGTGAAAAATTTGTATTTATTCCTAGTGTTGTTCAAAATGAAATGGTTTTTAAATTGTATATAAATGGAAAGATTCACCCGAACTATATTTTGGTATCAGATGAATTTAGAAATGCAGTTTTAGAAAGTGATTTAAAAGGTTTTGAATTTGTAGAGATATGGGATTCAGAAGCAAATATGTAGTTAAATTGACTTTCAAAAGCTGACAGACATTATAAAAAAGCTGAACCTCAGCTTTCATCAGGTTCTGCTTTTTTGCTACCTACTACCTCACATATACATAGGCTTCATTTGCTGTTACATAATATGTTTTGCCATTGTAAATGTTGAATTAAAATTAAATAAACTGAAGAAAGAGTAACCTTATTTATACTAGAAAAATAGCAAAGGAGAGTAAAAATGAAAATTTGGGAATTAAAGAGTTCATTTGATGGTTATCAATCCTTTCAACTATTGAGTTTAGAAGAAGATTCTAAAAAGTACTTTGAAGGGAAAATTGACTCGGCAGTAAAAGCATCTCATTCATGGGGAAAAATACGTATTAAATGTGTAGAAGAAGGAAATCAAAGTGATTTTCCTCATTTTTGGGGAGAAGTTGGTACACCAATGGTTAGTGAGAAAGCTAAACAATTCTTAGAGTCTATGCTTGGTAATAATGTAGAATTTCTTCCCCTAATTCATAATGTGAAGGGAGAAGTGTATTATATAATTAGCGTTTTAAATGCAATAGACGCTATTGACTATGAAAAAGCTATACTAAAGAAACTACGATCTGGCTTAGTAATAGATTTCAAAAAATACGCATTCTTACCTAATATGGTTAAGAACCAAACAATATTTAAAGTTTACTTAAATGAAATATTACATATTCCTTCTGTTTTCGTATCAGATGAATTTAGAAATGCAGTTTTAGAAAGTGATTTAAAAGGTTTCGAATTTGTAGAGATATGGGATTCAGAAGAGCATGCATAAAGAAATTCTAAAATAATTAAGTGAGATTATTGATGTGAACTAATAACTAAGACATTATTAAATATAAGATTAAGAAGCTTATGTACTTTCATGGGCTTTTTATTATGGAGAAGTGTAGAAAAGCATAGTAATCAATATTATATATATTTTGGGTTCACAAAATAAGTTGTAAATCCTGATCGAAGAAATAAAAATATAGCTGCTGATAATCAAATACAATTGCATCATCCTATATAAAATGAATGGGCTATAAAGGGTGATACGATTAGAGCGAAAAGAAAGCTCAAGAAAAATTTTCACCATCAAGTTCTGGTTTGCCTTATACCAAAATTTATAATATGCAAAGAAAGTAAAGAAGACTTGAGGTATACAATACTGATATAGATAATGAATTTAATGTAAGCTATAGAGAAATGATTGAGGCAGGGGATAATCCAAAAACTAAAAAAAGGTATTAATGGATGCTTATAAATATTTTGATAGTTTTAAGGGGTGAAAAATGGAAGAAATGTTTGTTAGTTTATTCATTCAAGTGAATTCCAATAATATAGAGAAGATGAACACATATAAAGAAAAGAATAATAAAAGTATAAGAGATTTGACAATAAGCATGAACCTTCTTTTTAGTGCATGCTATGCGAAGAGTGGGAGTCAGGATTGGACAGTAACATGGGGTTTGTGTGGATAGTGAGGAGGGAAGAAGTGAATAGAAAAAACCATCTCAAATAGAGACGGTTTTTTTAGTGCTATCTTTTTGAGGCTCTATATCCTGCAGCTTGTGCTTCAGCTGCTGAACAAAACATTTCTTCAGCATTCGTTTTATCATAAAACTGTTGACCAGGCATATGATAAATCTTCTCGCCTTTACTATTTTTATTACCTTTAATATTACAAGTACCATTCTGTTCTGATGCTTGATTAGTTTTTGGCTGAGGAGTTGCTTCGTTTTGTTTAATTTGATTTTGTTGCTCTTGTTGTTTCTTTAACTCTTGTTGTTTTTGCTGTTCTTCTTTTTGCTTCTGAAGTTCTTGTTGTCTTTTTTGTTCAGCTTCTTGTTTCTTTTGTTCTTCTTGTTGCTTCTGAAGTCCTTGCTGTTTTTTTTGCTCAGTTTCTTCTTTCTTTTTCTCTTCTTCTTTTACTTCCGTTGCTTTTTTTGCTTCCTCTTGCTTAGTAACAGTAGTAGCTTTTTCGGTTTTATCATCATCTGAACCTTTAGCACAAGAACCTATTAAAATAATTAATAAAATAATAATGCCTAAACACCCAAAGCATCCGCACCCTCGGCGTTTTTTTTCTTCTTTCTCATTTGCTGACTTTGCCATTTTTATCCCCCTATGTACTGTAAATTCAAGATTTAGTATATCAGATATTGAAAGGGGATTTTACATAAAGTTTATTAATAAAAGTAACTTTTGTAAGAAACACTATCTCTATGGAGGTGTGTCTATGTTATATACTTTTCTAATCATGGCAGGAGTACTTTACATTTCATGGTATGTCTACAAAAGAAGAAAGGACCACCATTTATACCAGCTCATCACGCGTTTTAACAAAGATGAAGAGTTTAAACGTACTTTAGCAATGGGGCTCTATTATCGATTTATGAAGCCATTGGAAAATGAAAAGTGCTCATCAGTATTTATACGTCAAACACCGTTGGAATTTGAAGCTTTTGTTGCGGATGTAATTGAAAAGTATTATGGTGGTTCTGCATTAGTAACGGTAGCTACAGGTGATTATGGTGTAGACTTTGAACATACGGTAAACGGTGAATTATATCTGGGTCAGGTGAAGTGTTTGTGTAGCGACATGTCCTATAAAGCAATTGCACTGGTGCATAGTAACATCGCGAAAAAAGGGGCAAAAGGCGGTTATGTAGTATCAACAGGTGGTTTTTCAAAAAATGCAAAGCACTATGCTGAAGAACTGAATGTACAGCTAATCGATGGATCAAGATTGGCTGAAATGTATATGGAATCCATTGAGGGACATCCGTTACCTCAATACGTGCTAAACCCTGCAAGTAATTAATCAGCGGGGTCTTTTTCTTGTACCTCGTATAAATCATAGACTCTACAATCGGTTATTTTTGCTAACTCGAATGTTTTGTCTACTGGAGGATAAGACTCGCCAGTTACATAATTACTCATTTGCTTTTGGCTTATATATAATTTCTGTCTTATAGGGGAGAGGTACTGGGTGAAGATAAGGTATTTTAGTAGATTTATGTTATTTTAAATTTACTTTGAATGAATGGATAATTTGGTAAATACACTATGTTGTTCATTTTTTTCTGGATTCATACTTGCTTGATAAGATGAAAATCCTTTATATATATTTTTTTTCATTGCCACAAACCATTATTTTGATCGAATTCACCATAGTAATGATTGTAATCAAGTTTGTTTCCTGTGTTTTTATTAAAATTATTGCTAATAAAAATACGGCTATTACTTGCATAGATGTGGTTATTGGTAATCACATTGTTTCGAATATCATAATTTAATTCGATTTGGCTATTCTCTTGATCTTTTGTGTCATTTTTAAAAATAATATTATTTGTAATTGTATTATTTTCAGCATATCCTTGTTTACTGTCGTATCCACCAATTGCAATTCCACTCATTATATTATTGGATATTGTATTGTCCCTAACAGTAATTTGGCTTGCGCTCTTTCCTGCATGTTCGCTAGCTACTTCAATGCCCAGGTCGTTTTCATAGCTTTGATTTGCTTAATGATAATTTCCTTCCCACCATCTACGTAAATACCATCAGCTGAATATTCATTATAACTAGTATTATTGAAAAATGAATTGTGATGAACGATATTATTACGAACAATTCCATTCCGTGCTTGATCTAAAGCAGCTACTGGAGATACTCCTTCATGTCCAATAAGAACAATACCAATGTTGTTATCATGCACTTTGTTATTGGTAACTTCAAAAGAATCTACATTCCCATTCACAGCAATTGCTTCACTCGGTCCTAATTTCAAATTTGCTACTTCGTTATTTTATTTTCTATGACAAGGTGATTTAAATTATTTTATGCATGAGATGAAGTACCATAAAAAGCAATAAGGAATAATTTAGATGTTTCATGTGAAAAAGAGTACTAGATTTGATAATATTTTATTTGAATATAAACAGTTACTTAAATATTAATAAGATAAGTTTCCAATCTAATATATGGGGAGTAGAAAAATGAATTATTTTCTTGTATTTCAAAATAAAAGTTATAAGGAAGAGAGGGAGGGAGGATTTCTCTGGGCGCCACAAAAAAATAACAAGGGACAAACATTTCATCACTGGACAGATATGAAAATGATAAGAAAAGGTGACATCATTTTTAATAGTTTTAAAGGAAGGCTAGTATCAATTTTGGTTGCAAAAGAAGATTATAAGGTTCATGATAAGCCAATTGGACTGGAACAGACTGAGCTCTGGGAAAAAGAAGGATGGATTGTAAATGTGGAATACCATGATTTGGAGATTCCTATTATATATAAAGATTTTATAGAAAACATATTAAAGCTACAGGGTGAAAAATACGCTCCATTTAATAAGATTGGGCGTGGTAATACTGGTTACCTATTTAGAGTAACTCTAGAACTTGCTGATTATTTATTAACAATAGTTAAAGAAAAAAATAGGGATACTTGGAACAAGCTATCAAACATAGGAAGTAGTGATGAAGAAACTATTCTGGAAGAAATAGAGAAGGTTTTGTCGTATGTATTAGATCAAACTGAAAAAGAACAAGTTATAAAATCTAGAATTGGACAATCCATTTTTAAAAAGAATTTGTTGAAGAATGAAGAGAAATGTAAACTATGTGGAGTCTCTGATAAACGTTTTCTAATAGCAAGTCATATTAAACCTTGGAGCCAATCTAATCATAGGGAAAGGTTAGATATAAACAATGGACTACTACTTTGTCCTAACCATGATGCGTTATTTGATAAAGGTTTTATTAGTTTTGGAGACGACGGGAGAATTTTAATTTCGAACAGTTTAGACGAAGCTTTAAAAATCTTCTTGAATATACATGATAAGTTACAGATCCAAATGAATGAAATGCAGCGTCAATATATGAAATGGCATAGAGAGATTGAATTTCAGGCTTAAGTAGATAAAAAATTGTTGGGAGTAGTAAGTTAAAATAAATTAAAGGATCGAGCTACAAAGGTAGTATTTCATGGTTATAATAGGTGCTTTACAAAATATACCGTATATCAAAGTAATGAGTATGTAGCTGAGCTAGCTAAAAGATGTGCGCAAGATAAATGGGAGTTATGTAAATAGCATGCTCCTTTCCAAGATAAAAAAGGGACTCCATACTTAGGAAGTACATCATGTGGAATGACTATCAGAAGGCGGGAAAGATACAATTTATAACACTGTTGGAATATGCGCAAACTGTCATCGAAAGTTGCATATTTTAAACCTACATGAAGATGTTACCAAATTAGTGAAAAAGATAAAGTGGTATAAACAAGAAGAAGAGAAGTAGAGAGTATAAGTATTAAATAAGATGTGAAAGAAGTGAAGATTCATGAAGAAGAAAGTATCGGTTGTTGGAGCTGTCATTTTTAATGAGAAAAATGAGATCCTATGTGCATTACGTTCTCCTAAAATGTCATTACCAAACTATTGGGAATTTCCAGGTGGGAAAATTAATGAAGGGGAAATGCCGCAAGATGCATTGGTGCGTGAGATTAAAGAAGAACTAGGGTGTTTAATTGCTGTTGGTGAAAAAATAGAAGAAGTGGATCATGAATATGAGAATATTATAGTTCATCTTGCTACTTATAAGGCATACATAGAGTCCGGTATACCTAAAGCACTTGAGCATGCCGAGTTGATATGGGTTCATGCTAATAATTTATTGGAGTTAAAGTGGGCCCCGGCCGATCTTCCAACCGTAGGAGTTTTATGCTTAAAGTTTAAAAATTAAGGTCTGAAATAAGAAATAATGAGATGGATTTTTATAAGTTATAAACTGTTTTGAAAGTAGTTGTATGACTCTGGTGGCTCTCCCTGCTGAGCTATGGGGTCCCAACAAACAGTACAATCGCTGCTTAATAAACGGTTAATTGCAAAGTACAGGGTGTGAGGATTGCAAAAAAGGTGCGGTAAAGCTAACAGAGAATAGACTTAATGTGTTACGGGCGTTAGGATAATACGAGGATATTGATTATATATGGGGGTAAATAAGTTGAAAAGCATTGAAGTTCTAAATACATACATTGAAGGGTTTTCTGATGCTCTCCCTACGTGGTTAAAGCATCTAATCGAGGCAGAGGAGATACATCAAAACTATGAGAATGTACAGGTACTTGGTGCATTAAAAACAGATGCGGTGTTGTACTATGTACACCGTACGCTGCAAGTGTTAGAGGGATTGTCTTTAGATGAAGAAGCGTATCGCATTATTGAACAGGTATTAACGTATAGTGAGCTTGCAAAGGTAGGCTCTTTAAAACAGCGGGAGCAATGGAAGAAAAACGGGATTAACCTATTGGTACATAACGAAGGTTCTGCGGATATCTTTAGTGATATTCAGTTTATCGAACGTATAGAGACAAACTTAAATTCTACTGAGTATTTGTTTGTTCGAGATTTAATTAGAACACATGGATTAATCGGGCAGTATATCCGCGGGGAGGCTCGTTTAGATTCTCATGTTGATTTGATTAACACATATAAAGAAGAATACGGAGACGTTAGGTTAAAGGAGATTCTATACTATCTTAACCAATGTATTATTGAGGGCGTATCAAAATCCTTGTGGAGTGAAGTAAAGAACGATGTGAAGATTACAATTGATGGGCTATTTGATGGCTATGTGGAGCCATTTACTTCTCGCATACATAGACTCACGCCAAAACATAAGGAGTCAGCATTTGAAAAAGATATAATTATGGGGAGCGAGAAGAGTGGCGTTCAAACCTTCTTATCTGATAAGGATTTATGGTATGTAGAACCGTCTATGCATGCTCTTAGCTTCGAGGATATCTGGACAGTTTTTATTATGTTAAAGAACAAAATAGGCACTGGAAAGGTTCAGCATATTCATTTCGAGAAATTGATGCAGCAGTTGCACTATGATTTCAAAGGCGAGAAGAAGGACAACTTGTATCGTAAACGGGTTATTGAGAAGTATCTACGGGAGTACCGTGAGAACGAGAAGCCGGATACAACACATGTTTCCTTTGAGGTTAAAGTCGATGAAGATATGAAGACTGCGTATGTGTCGTTTCAGTTTTCTGCTGTAGGTGAGGCGTTAATTACCTTCTGTGTAGAGGCGGAAAAGGTAGATATGATGCATGCTCGGGCAAACGTGCTGCTGTTTGATTTCTTCGGGTTACGTAAGGACGCGTATGATAGATTCCATAACGAAGAATTGTATCTGGAGCATATGAATAGTTCGGCGGATGATAAACGAATTATTCTTGATTATATAAAGGGAGATACGGTTGTAGATGTCGGAGCCGGTGGTGGTGTCATGCTAGACATGATCGAAGAAGAGACCGAGGATAAACGAATCTACGGTATCGATATTTCTGAAAACGTGATTGAAACGTTGAAAAAGAAGAAGCAGACCGAGGGTCGTTCTTGGGACGTCATTAAAGGGGATGCAATCAACTTAAGCAGCTCGTTTGATAAAGAATCGGTTGATACGATTGTATATTCTTCTATCCTTCATGAACTATTCTCTTATATCGAGTATGAAGGTAAGAAATTCAATCATGAAGTAATTAAAAAGGGGCTGCAGAGTGCCTACGAGGTGTTAAAGCAGGGAGGTCGTATTATCATTCGTGATGGCATCATGACCGAAGATAAAAAGTTAATGCGTGTGATTCGTTTTAAAGATGCCGGCGGAATGAAGTTCTTAGAGCAGTATGTCCATGAATTTAAGGGTCGTATAATCCAATATGAGGTACTTGCAGACAATACAGTCAAAATGCCTGTTAACGATGCGATGGAGTTCTTATATACGTATACCTGGGGCGAGGATTCCTTCGTTCATGAGGTACAGGAGCAGTTTGGAATATTTACGCCAAACGACTATAAGGATTTTGTAAAGGGTATCTTTGGGGATAAAGTAAACATTGTTCAAGCTATGAACTATTTGCAGGATGGATATACTAGTCATCTTAGCGAGAAAATTGAGTTTAAAGATGAGTCTGGGAATGCAGTTGCGCTACCGGATAGTACGTTCTTTATGGTTTTAGAAAAGGTGAAGTAATGGGTATTGGTATAAATAAAGTATAAAGGGGTAAAGGGCAATGGAAATCTTAGAAATGCAATACACAAAGGAAGATAGAACATCTTTACAATCTAGGGTTGTCGAGCGCTGATGATGCACTTTGTTTATTCATTTTAAAAACTCCTAATATTAAATTATATAAGACAGAAAAATCGCTGGGAAGCGGTAAATAAGGAAGAATCGTATAAAAAAGAGGTTTGATTTGAAAACGGCTTTCCAAATCGGTTTATATTGCGTTTTGGTGAAGGGATTAATACAATAGGTCTTATTTATTATAAAAACGCATGTAAAGATGAATACAGGCTTTACATGCGTTTTTTAGGGTTTTTAGGGAAAATAAAAGGGTACTCATTATTTAAGGCATAAATTCTTTCTCTACGAGCTGGCGCATTGCTTTATTTTGATTCTTCAGCCTGTTTTCATGCCAATAATTTTCTATTTGTTCCACTTGTTCTTTTGCAAATGTAAATGAATTTTCATATAAGGCAAAAGCTTGTTACAATAGTAAAGAATAACTTTGGTACAATTGATAATGAAATGGGGAAAGATGCTAGATGAAAGCAACCGGAGTGACTAGAAAAGTAGATGATTTAGGGCGTGTGGTAATTCCAAAGGAACTTAGAAATACGCTGGGTATTAAAGAAAAAGCACCATTAGAGATCTTTGTAGAAGGTGAAGACATTGTTTTACAGAAATATCAGCCCGGTGGTGTTTGTGCATTAACAGGAGAGGTATCAAATCGTAACATATCATTAGCAAACGGTAAGATAACATTAAGTCCAGAAGGTGCAGAACTATTAATAAAAGAAGTAGAACAGTACCTTGTAAAATAAGTGGCTCCTTTCAGAGGCTTGTATTAAAGTTAATATAGTAATTTCGTGTATATTTTCATAACGGTTTTAGAAAGACAAAATCTAGAAGGATTTATCGAATTCTTTGAACGAAAATTGTATGAGAAACATATGTGAAAAGGAAAAAATAATAAAAGGCTAGTTAGTCCATTATAAGAGCTAACTAGCCTTTTATTTACTAAAGTAAACCTTGATAAAGTAAATAAACCTCGGTTGATCCCCACTAATCACTCTCACCTGAATACACTTTTAAGTGTTCCATTGCTATAGATATGGCATGTTTTTCTTTATCAATTAACGATAACCCCTGCTTAATAGGAGCCCAATACTCATATCCGTAATCCTCAAACCACGCAAAAACTTCTGTAGTGTAAAAACCATCATTTCGTTTGATAACTTGAACTTTTTATCTTTTACTTGTAGAAACAATCCCTTTAATGATTTCTTTCATTGTCTATCTCCCTCTACCTTTTATCCAGAGTGTGCTACATCAAGAATATAGATGATGAAAGGTATTTTGATTGCATAAGGTATTCATATTAAGTTTACATAACACATCAATATCAGCATCAATATATCTAGAAACAAAAAAATTCCTTTGTATGTTGGCTGTTAAATACGGTCTTTTCCAAAACCAATCATGATTTCACCTTCATGGTAAAATTCTATAACAAAATTATTGGGACAAAAAAGATAAGTGTCGCTACCAACCGCCGTTACATCGTCAATATTATGTAATATATCGTTTAAATTTGTATAGAGAACAGGAGTAGGTCCAGTACTCCATAGGATATAGACTTTACTTTCCAATGGGATAAGATGAGATATTTGATCCATGGAGTCAATGGCATGTTTAAGGGAAACCTTATCCCAACTGATTCGTCCCCACCATTCAAAAGGGTAAGAGTCATTTAATAATTTGTATATTTCTGATCCTCTTTCAGGAGATAATTCTTTAGTTTCAGCACCTAACACGCAGACGCATTCATCATATAAAGCACCATGAGTAGGTTTATGCTTTTTTCTATTTGCTTCAAGAAGTTTTAAGAGTCTTTGAGACCTGTTGTTTTTATTCATCATCCAGCCCACCATAAGGTAAATGAAAATACATACTAAAATCTCTATAAATAGATAAAAATCTTTTTATTTCTTGGCTAATATCTTCTAGATCCCCATATATATTATCTGCGGCTAAATTAATTTCTTCATTAAAATTATACAGCTGTTCATCTTCATAATCGAATCCCTCACAGCAATTATAATGTACCAAATTAGATATAAATGGTTGTATTTTCAATACATTTTCTTCATTTATCATAAATTTCTCCCATAACAGTCCGAGAATAATTTTTACGGGTAATTTTTTATCATACGTTCCTTTTATGTTTTTTAATTTAGATACAATATCAACTAACTTATCGTTACTGGATAAAGAAACTTCTATAATTTCATTAGAAGGACTATCTAATGTTTCAATTGTATGATCAGCCCACTCAATTACTTCAGTTTTTGAAAATAAACCAATTTGTAACCCTATCCTAAAAACCTCAGCTATTATTTTTATATTAACCATATATAACTCCCTAGATTTTTAGATAATTATACATCACATAAAACTAAACCTCAAAAAGGGTATTGATATTCGGATTAAAACCACAAAACAAGATAGAAATTAACTTGGAGAATAAATTATACTTTAAGTTGAATAAGGGGAATATTTGTTAAATAAAATAGTATAATTTATAATTTCAAGGATAGGAAATAAGGGATAGAAATTGAGTTATTTAGTAGAGGAGGTTGCTATATGTATAACTGCAATCAATGTGGAACAGAAATGATTATGCAATTACAAGATAGATATAGAGAATTTTGCCCAAGATGTGAAGGTCTTAGACCAAGTAGCTTAATATACTATAATTTATATGAATTACTAGATTATATGGAAGCAAACAATTATATGAATAAAGAAAATATGCTACATAACTTTCTAAAATGGGAGTTTGAGTTAACGAAGGGAAATATATTTAAGTTATATTTGGATATAGATATGATACCCCTGATGATGAAGATCTTATAAAGCAATTAGAGGTTTATATGAAGGGGATTCGATTAAAATTAAATGTTAAATATGAGGATGACTATATCTGGATTAAGGTTAATTAGATGTGATTCTATATATAATGAGTTTTATTTTAACAAGTTCAGGAGCATTTGTATTTTTGAGTATAAGGGTCTTTAAATATTACCAGGAATTCCTAAAAATCTCCTAATTTCCTGAAACTAGCCAAGATAAATTCCTCCTATAAAAAAAGAAGGGGAGAAAGCCCCCTTGCTTTAAAAATTTATTAAAAAATAACTTAATTCATTGATGGAATATTATTGAATTGGTGCACAACTCCAAATGTATTTTCCAACTACTTTTATTTCTGGACAATTTTCTATATCTGTACAATCAAACATTAATGGATGTATACTAGGATTAAAAGAATCTGGTTCAAGTATAATTCTATTATTGGTTTTGTAAATTCTTTTTAAAGTGGCGTCATATCCGTTGATGAGTACAGCGGCTATGTCGCCATTATTTATATTTGTTGTCCTCTCAAGTACAGCTATATGTCCATCATGTACAATTCTATTCATGCTGTCTCCGTTTATACGAAGTGCTAATAGTTTTTCAAATCCGTATTTATCTAAAATGATATCAGGTACCTGTATATCACCAATTACATTTTCTATTGCTTCAATTGGTTTACCAGCTGAGATTGTACCATAAATGGGAATCTCCCGTTTGGTAATTATGTGATCTTCAGGACAATAGGATTCATTTTCATCAATAAAGTAGGTTGCAGGGACATTTAACATCTTAGCGATTTGTGATATTTTTGACATTTTAGGGCTTCTTTCACCATTTCTCCACCGTAAAACAGTAGTTCTACTAACAGATAATAATTCAGCTAATTGTTCGTCTGTCATATTATTTTTCTTCATCAATTGAGATAATTTTAAACCGAATGATTTCATGACTTTTTGTCACCTCCGTCTTGATTGATTATATAATTGGTGTGACAAAAATGCAACTTTCTTCGTTATTTGGTAAAAAAATACTTGACTGTTTTGTCACGTAGTACTATATTTGAATTTGAAAAGAGGTGACAAAAATGCACAAGATGATATTTTTAGAAAGAAAATTAAAGAGAAAAACTATTGAAGAAGTTGCTGATTTTCTTAATGTTTCTCCACGTACATATTGGGCAAAAGAACATAATAAAAGTGAATTCACTCTGAAAGAGGCACATATGTTATCGTGCTATTTAGAGAAATCTATAGAAGAGTTGTTCCCAGATCTTTTTTTAAATAATTTGTGACAAAAATGCACGTATTTATATCTGGATTATAGGATGTTTTTGGGGTTATTTTAAACAAAATATCTAACAATCCTACTATTAAAGTTACTTTATATATAGGTTTTAAATTAGAAAAGAAGGAAAGAGATTCAAAAAATGAAACGCTAAAGTGTATTTGGTATATAAAAATTGATGTGAAATATAGAATGCTAAATATTCAAGTAGATGAAAGAGCGATCAGAAGATTATATTTAGAAAAATTAGAAGAATAGCTTAAAGAAGTAGATGCAGAATTTGTATTTTGGGATACAAGTGAATTAAAAAAAAGAACGTGCATGTCGTGAAAGACTATTCAAAAAGAATTCTTTTTTTGATCAGCGTTTTCAAAAATTTAAAGTGGGCGGAAAATGGTATTTTACGGCTAAAGAAACGAAGGCATTTTTATTAAATTGGCTAACAGAGAATGAGGTGTAAGAAAAGAAAGACTATTGTCTTAAAAAACAAATCTTATAGGAAAGTCTATTGTAGGGAGGAGGATTAAACATGGTTTTTAAAGTGACAAAAAAACCAGGATATGTCAGCAAGAGTACTAATGAAAATGAAGAATTTAGTAATACTAGTTGTTTTGAATCGGAAAAACTTTCGAATAAACAGTTAAAAATGATTTATGCCAAAATGCATATAATAGCATTGAAAGATGATGGAGTAATATCAAAAGAAAAAATCAAAAATAAATTAAAAGAAAAACTTAAAATTCAATCACTGAGTGATCTTACAAGGAAGCAAGCTAATCAGGCTATACAAATATTAATAGGTTGGGAAATTTAAAAGTTTTGGAGAATCAAACCTTTAATATATAAGAAGTTTAATATATTGATTTTAAGAAAAAATTATGGAGGAAGATAAAATGAGTAGTTTGCTAATACAGGATGAGCCACTATTAGTATTACCTCGATTAGCAAGTAAGATTGGGTTGAACGAGGCAATTTTTCTTCAACAAATACATTATTGGCTCAAGCGCTCGAAACATTATTATGATGATCGTTATTGGGTCTATAATAGCATTACAAATTGGCATAAACAATTCCCGTTTTGGAATGAAAGAACGTTGAAACGTATTGTTAAAAATCTTGAAGAGTTTAACTTATTGATAAGTGGTAACTATAACAAATTAAAGTTTGATAAAACAAAATGGTATTCAATAAATTATAACAGACTAGTTGAATTAGAAATAGATAACGATTGTGACAAATTGTCTCAACGAAAAGAACATATTGTCATGATGGAAAATGATAATATGTCTCAACCAATACCAGAGACTACACAAAAGATTAACACAGAGAATACCACTCAAAAAGATATAGTAGAGATAATTAATTATCTCAACAGTGTATGTAATACAAGTTATCGTATTTCAACTAAAAAGACGCAAATGTTAATTAAATCTAGACTACAAGAGGGATTTAATATAAATGAATTTAAAGAAGTTATTGAGACGAAGGCGAAAGAATGGCTTTATACAGAACAAGCAAAATATTTAAGACCAGAAACCTTATTTGGAACTAAATTTGAGGGATATTTGCAACAGAGAAAGATGGTGAAATCAAATGGCTTTAACAAAGGTAACAGATATAGTACAAAGTCTTTCGAAGAGAATGAACTTCCTTTCTGATACATGTCTGATATGTAAGCAAGAGAGAAAGCGAATGGTAAGATTGATGGAGATTCAGGGTGAAACGATTTGTCCAGTATGTCGTTTAGAAGAAGAAAATAGAAGGTTAGAAAAAGAAATGAATGTTTTTCGTTATGAAAAAGAGGAAAGAAAACGTAAAAGTATATTTTACGATCATAGTCTTATTAAAGATGAAACTATTAAATTAGCTAGATTTTCGACATTTATATCAGAGTGTGAAGAGGATGAAAACAATTTAATTTTAGCTAAAAAGGCTCTTACAGACTATTTAAATGATATTCGATTTAATTTGATTCTCGTGGGTAAAGTTGGAGCTGGAAAAAGTCATATTGCATACTCTATAGCGCATGAAATGAATGAACAAAGTTCGAATAAAGTTATGTATGTTACAAGTTCAGAACTCTTTGATTACATACGTTCGACATTTAATACGCAATCATGTGAAACAGAGCATAGCATAACAAATATGCTAATTTCTATGGATTTATTAGTCATTGATGATCTAGGAGCAGAGCTAGGGGATATGGATATTAATGATTTAAAAGCAACAGCATTTGTAAATCGTGTGTTATTTAAACTATTTGATGGACGCCAAGGGAAAAAAACAATTATCACAACGAATTTAACAGGTGAGGCAATTATAAAAGCGTACGATGAAAGAGTTACATCTCGTATGTTTAATACATATCGACACATGGAATTTAAAAAAACAAGAGATAAGCGTAAGAGAAAATTACCTTTTTAAGAAAAGAATATATATGGTGTAGGAAATATATATTCAGATAAAAACATATTGTTCAAGAAATTTGTACTGTATGAATTGGTTCTTTTAATTAGCGAGTAAGTGAAGTGATTCGGAAGTTAAGAAAGAATATGAGGAATGGAAAGAGCATTTGATCAGAAATTACACGTATGTACATTGAAAGTAGTTTTTAAGTTTATTTAATATGTTTTAAATAATTAAATGGAGGCATCTTGAAAATGAGAACATATAAAGGATTTGAAGCAATTAAACGAATGAAAACAAATTGGATTACAACAGTACAAGAGACACCGATGTGTTGGAAAATAGAAGGTGAAAGAGTAATTGCTGATTATTTAGGTAAAAAAGAAAGCTATCAACAAATTAATTTCTTTTTTGAGAACGAATTTATAGATTGTAGAGAAACTATTCGAAAAGGAGAACTATTGTATATTGAAAATGAAAATAGTGAAAAATTTATCGCTGAATATTGTAAAGAAAATGAAAAAGAAATAAAGCATGGTAGTTGGTTCTGGATTAATGGAGAGGAGTTCTCTAATAATTATGGTCATTTTGAAAAGCGTACGAAATTAAAAATTAGGAAAGCTGAAAAAAGTGAAAAATTATTATTTGAACGGGCAAAATTATTCGCTATCAAAGGGCGTAAAATAGATGAGTTTAGACTCGGTGATGTAGTTGAAAGAGATAATAAATTGTATAAAGTGGCTATTGTAAAAAGTGGAAGTGAATCTCAAATTGTAGTAGGATGTGTTCCAATTAATGGGGGCGCAATTTGTTATTATAATTCAAAAGATATTGAGATTCAATTTTTCGTTGAAGATATGGTGGTGTAGCAAGATGAAGTTATTTTTAATTAATCAACTTATTGAAAATGGAATTTACAAATATAAGGATAAACAATTGTACGAATTAAATAGTGATGAGTTAATAAAATTAATCAAAAATCATAAGGATAAGAAAATAAATGTTAGCAATACAATATATGAAATAATACATAAAGAATGTAAGCCTTAGAAGCAAATTAATATATGAAATTTAAATTATGGTTAAGGATAAATGATAAGAAAGGGGCTTAACATGTTAAATATAGAATTACCAGTATTAAATAAAGAAGCTACAAAAGAAAATGTACTGAAAGCTATAAAGAAATACAGATTATTTATGAAGTGTAATTATCTTAACGAAACGATACTCTCAAAAGAAAATATATTAAAAGAAAATGCGAAAGAAGAGCGGATCAATTATATTATTGCGATGAACAAAGGGTTAGAAAAGCTAGATATTGAAAGTGATAGAATAATTATTCAAAAATATTTGTTAAAGAATCGAGTTAATAGATATGAGGTTATGAAAGAGTTGAATTTATCCGAGGGAGATTATTATAGAAAAAGAAATACTGCTTTTTACAACTATGCATATGCATTAGGGATTGAGGTTGAGGAGTGTAAAGATTACTAATAATGAATAAGTTTTTAATATGGATTATAACCACCTGTGTAAACAAGCAGGTGGTTATTTTTATGTAAAAAAATGATGAAAAAGAGATAAAAACGAATCGTTATATACATATATCATATAAGTACAAAGTAGCAATGATAAATAGTATTAAGGAAGATTTTTTAAAAATAATTTTAGTTTTTGGTGAGAAAAAATAAATGGAAATTAAATGTAGATTTAGATGGTCTCTATTTTTAACAATTTTGCTTTGTTATAAGGGTGGGAATAGTATATGCGAGATTTAATTATCCAATATAAGGAAACATTATGTAAGTTAGAGCGTGCCAAAATAAGTGCAAAAGAAGAAGAAATTAAAATATTAACGAGTATGATTAGTGATGTCACATATGCTTTGGAGTGGATGAAGAATGCAAAGATGCCGGGTAATCGCCGGGGAATAGAACGTAGAGCTGCTTACCAACGAGAAAAATCATATGATTCCTTGTTAATGCAAAGATATTTTCGTAGTACTGATACAACATATGAATGGGATGATGAAAACAAAGAAAGTGTCATTTCAGAATGGGAAAGAATAAAACTAGAAGATGCGCTCTCTACTTTGACAAAATATGAAAGAGAAATATATATTATGTCAAGAGGAAGAGGCATTACACAAGAGAAAATTGCTAAATATTTGAATGTTTCAAGAAGCACAATTAAAACGATTCTATATAGATCTGAAATAAAAATTGCTAAACAAGTAAGAAAAAGTCTTTTCTGCGAAAGTAGTTAAGGCTTTTTCTTATTTACAAACACATTCTTGTCACCATAGTGCCACCTATAAATAGAGAGTAATAAAATAAGTTTAAATGAAATATAAAAAATGAAGAATGGATACTAGCAAAAAGAATGAGTGACCCAAAGGATATCTATAAATTAAATGAGAGATTTTAAAAATGACGGCATCTTTTTATTTACTACAAAATAGGCAGTAGTACATGAAAAACTACAGAAGGATGCGATTAGATGTTAGAACAAGATATAGATACAATGCCAATATGTTCAATTTGCCTTGAAAAATGTTTGTGGGTTTTGAAATTTCCAATCACAATTCAGTATTGTGAACAAATGTTTATTCGTGAGGTAGTTGACGACAATATAACAACAATATGTATTGAGTGTTTAGAAAAAGAAGTACAAATGATGAGCTAAAACGGGAGGGACTGCTAGTGGCACGACCAATGAAATTGAATGATGAGCTGATAAATAGGTTGACCCAATATATTAAAGTAGGGAATTATATTGAAACCGCATGTGCGTTAGTTGGAATTAGTAGAAGTATAGTTTATGTTTGGTTAAAACAAGGGCGTAGAGCAATTGAAACGAGTGAAAAGACAGGTGAAGTAGTACCGAGAAAAGATAAAATTTATGTGAAGTTAGTCATGGAAATTGATCAGGCATTAGCATTTAGTGAGGCGAGAGACGTTGAGACAATCGGGGAGCATGCAAAATCTAATTGGAAAGCGGCAGCATGGAGATTAGAAAGAAAATTCCCAACTAAATGGGGAAGGAAAGATCAATTGCAAGCAAACGTAAATCATTCAGGAGAAATGAAAGTAGAGCATAATAAAATGGCCATGAAAATTGGGTGTGATGAGGAAATGCTTGATTTAGCTATGAAATTATTTGAAAAAGTTCAAGGAGGAGAATTACAATCATGACACGGATGAATGTGCATAAGTTAATAGATGAAAATACATTTAAAGAATTGGCAAAAGTGAACTACCCCTTTCTATGTTCAGTATACACATAAGGGATTCTATAAACATGCAAAACACACAAAATTAATAACAAAGATTTGCCAAGATTTAATTGAAGAGAAATTATCGACTAATAGATTAATGGTGTTTATGCCACCTAGGCATTCAAAATCACAGTCTATAACAGAAACATTGCCAAGTTGGTATTTAGGAAAGTATCCAAATAAGAGAGTTATAGAGGTATCTTATGCATCAAGTTTAGCTGAAAAGTTTGGTAGAAGAAATCGTGCTAAGATTGAAGAGTTTGGTAAAGAAATATTTAACATTAGAATTGATGAGCGACAAGGTTCAGTAACAGATTGGGCACTACATAACCACTCTGGTGGAATGTTGTCTGTAGGAGTTGGTGGTTCGATTACAGGGGAAGGAGCAGATTTATTAATTATTGATGACCCTATTAAAAATCGCCAAGAGGCCGAATCAATTACATACCGAAATCGACTATGGGATGAATGGGAAGATACTCTATCTACACGTTTACAAAAAGGTGCAAAGGTAATTCTAATTTTGACGCGATGGCATGAGGACGATTTAGCTGGTAGATTGTTAGAGAAAGAACAGGAGAAATGGACTGTGTTATCAATTCCTGCTATAGCAGAGTCAAAGGATGATCCATTAAACAGAATAATAGGAAGAGGCTTATGGGTTGAACATTATGGCCAAAATTATTATGAAGATAAAAAGAAGTTTTCCTCTGCACGCTCATGGTTATCTTTATGGCAACAAAAACCATCAAGTGATATAGGGAATATTTTTAAAAGGAACTGGTTTCAATATTATGATGTATTACCAAATTGGGAACAATTTGATCAAATTATTACTTCCTGGGATATGGCTTTTGATAACACTACAAATAAAAGTTCATTTGTGGTTGGACAGATTTGGGGAAAAGTAGGTGGAGACAAATATTTAATTGATCAAGTGAGGGCGCAAATGAATTTCCTAGAAACAAAGAAAGCATTTGTTGTTTTTCATCATAAATATGAGTCGATTCTTCGGAATTCTGGGTTTAAAAAGTCCATTCCGAAATTAGTTGAAAAAAAAGCAAATGGCCCTGCCATTATTAGTTCATTAAAGAATGAAATAAGTGGAATCATTCCTATAAATCCACAGGGTTCAAAAGAAACACGTGCTGAGGCAATATCCCCTGAATTTCAATCTGGAAATGTATATATACCTAATCCTAAAATACAATCTTGGGTATATGATTATGTAGATGAATTAGCTTCTTTCCCATCTGGTAAACATAATGATCAAGTAGATACAACGTCACAAGCCTTAGAATACTTTTTTACTAAGCAAAAAAAAGTAATGGGTGGAAAAATAAAAAGAGTTTAGCTGAACATTACATGTTCAGCTTTTTTATATTGGTAAAGTTTTTATGAAAAACATTGAATAAATGATTTGTATATGAAAGGAGGCATAGGTTTTATGGTTGAGAAAAAAGCAATTAAGAATGTGAAAGTACTTAAATTACAGAGTCGTGAGATGACTTTACGTAAGGAGGAACTTCAAAGTAAACAAATGGCAATTGATCCATTTGCACAAGTGTACGGTGATAAAGAACTAGTAAAGCCTCCATATGATATGCAAGTATTATTAAATTTGAGAGAAAGTAACCCTATTCACTCGGCATGTATTAGTGCAAAAGTAAATGATATTGCTGGTATGGGATTTGATTTTGCACCTCTAGATGAAGTGACAGAGGCAAATCAAGAACAATATAAAGAATTAAAACGTTTTATGAGATATTGCAACAATGAAATGACAAGTAGCGAAATACTTAGGGCAGTTTGGGAGGATTATGAAACTGTAGGTTGGGGAATTATAGAGGTTGTTCGTAACTTGAAAGGAGAACCAGCGCAGCTTCACCATATTCCAGCACATACGGTACGTGCGCATAAAGATAAGATTCGATTTGCGCAAATTGTAAATAATGAGGAGAGATGGTTTAAACGATTTAGTTATCCATATGATTTTAGGTTAGTAGATGGAGAAACAATTAGTGATAGCTTAGATGAAAACTCGTTATTAGACACTGAAGAAAAAGCTGGTGAAGTTATTGTAATTCGTAAATTTGGTTCTAGATCATCATATTATGGTATTCCCGATTATGTGAGTTCTATTGGTTCCATTGTAGGATCACAAGCTGTAAGAGATTACAATATTAATTATTTCACTGGTAAAACAATTCCAGATGCTGTTTTGTTTGTTGAGGGTGTTGATGAAATAGATGATTCAGTTGAAAGAGAATTAAAAACATTTTTCTCTGTTGAAACAAAAGGAGAACATCATAAGTTAGCAGTTGTTCCTGTCCCTGAAGGAGCAAAAGCTCGTTTAGAGAAATTAGGGCCTGATGTCAAAGAAGCGAGCTTTCGTTTATATCGTCAAGATAATGCTATGGAAATTTGTGTAGCTCATCGGGTGCCACCATATAGAATTGGTTGGGCTATGACAGGATCACTTGGGCAGACGACAGCAAAAGAAATGAATGAAATGTATAAAAGATCAATTATTGAACCGGGTCAACAAATTTTAGAACATCGATTAAATACACAATTATTTAAAGAGTTTACAGGAACATTAGGGGAATTGGACTGGCAGTTTCAATTAAATGAAATTGATACAGATGATCGAGCGAGTGATATGCAATATGCAATAGATGGATACGAAAAGAGTATATTAACAAGAAATGAATGCCGAAAGGTCATTGGATACGAACCAGTTCTAGAAGGAGATAAGTTTTTAAATGAAGATTCAAATTCGATTTAGTAGTCTTGCTAGAAAGTAGGAATATATTATGCCAAATGAATTGAAAAATGTAGAAATTAGTTATGTTTCATTAGTAACAAAGGGGGCTAATGGTAGGCCTTTTGCAATTATGAAGGGTATGAACATGAATGGCTCTAATGTTTTGAAAAATGTTCCTATTTTAAAGAGGGAAGATGAAAAACAACTTGTAACAGGGGTTGTTTATGAACCCAATATAGAAGATGCACATGGTGATATCATGACGGCTGAGGAAATTGAAAGAGCGGCTTATAATTTTTTAGAGAAATATAGATACATAGATAAAAACCATGACGAGTTGGCAGGAAAAGGAACAGTAGTAGAAAGCTGGATTTCTAAAAATAATACGGTTGTTGGAAAACAAAATATTAAAAAAGGAACATGGCTTATGACTGTTCGAGTAGACGATAGTGAAACATGGAAAGAAATCAAAAAAGGGAAAATCACAGGCTTTTCGATGGGAGGGGTTGGAGAAAGAATGGAGATGCCACAAATGGATGAGTTTACACAAGATGAGAAAGGTGTAATTCGTAAGATGTTTAGTTTTTTTAAGTCACAGTATGACGAGGAACAAACTCAGGAGATGGATAATCAGTCATTAAATAATAAACAAAACTCTAAGATGCAAAAGGTATTTAATTTATTTGAAGATGTATTCTATGTTGGGATTTGGGAGGGAAATGTAGATATTAAGCGGATGGTTTCCACCTTAGATGAAATGAAGGACATTTTAAATACAATGAAGGGTGGTGATACAGATTTCTCGCCGGAAGATATTACCATTAATTCCGTAAATGAAGTAGGCAAAATCTTATATAAGAAAAATGATAAAAAATTTGATGAAATGATTTCTTTGATGAACCAAATTAAAGAAAATAAGTTACAAAAAAACGCAGATCAAAATGTAGATGAAATTGCAGACATTGTAAAGAGAGAAATGGGTCCTTTTCTCGAGAGGTTACAGGAGTTGGAAGAACAGTTAAATAAAGAACTTGAATCAACTCATGATACTAATGAATTAGAAAATGACAGAGAATCTAAAAAGACCAGTGAATTTATTCAGAAGGTAATAGACCCCATTTCAAAGAGACTTGAAGTAATTGAGCGATCAGCACAAGTTCGTAAAAGTCTTGGGGCTGATGCCAAACCAACAAACGAGATGAGAAAACCAGTAAATAAATGGGTAGGATTAGATCTATAAAGATAAGGAGAAATGAATCTATGAATAATAAAGAATTATTAGCACGTATTGAACGAATTGAAAAGAGTACAATGACAACAGGAGGAATGAAAGCGGGGCTATTATATCCGGAACAAAGCAAAGAATTTTTCCGAATGGTATTTGATGCAACTCCATTTTCTCAATTGCATCGCAAAGAGATTCGTAAAGCGAAAAAAGGTGAATTAGATAAAATTGCAATCGGTGGTCGAATTTTACGTAGGAAAATGGAAAATAGTGATGATGGCTATCGAGCAGGTGTAGAAACGTCGAAAGTTGAATATGATACAGTTTCTATTCGTTTACCATGGGAGATAACAGAGGAGCTACTTCGAGAAAATATCGAAGGTGAAGGATATGAAGATACTGTTATGACATTAATGTCAACACAGTTAGGTATTGACCTTGAAGACTTGCATTGGAATGGGGATGTAACTTCAGAGGACCCATTTCTACAAATTAATGATGGCTGGTTAAAACAAATTAAACAATCAAGTAAATCTCATATTGTCGATCATTTTAAATTAGTGACGGGAACGGGAGATGCTGAAGCTAGCGCTGGGTTTAGTAAAGACTCAATCTTTAATTTATCTAAGGCAATGCCTAATAAATATAAAAATGAAGGTTTAAAGTGGATTATGTCACCTGCTCGTAGAGAGAAATGGATTGAATATTTAACAACTCGTTCAACTGGCTTAGGCGATGCTGCGTTATTAGGTACAGGGGATCAAGTTAATAAGCCGTTGGGGTATGAGATTGTCACAGTCCCTTCTATTCAAGATGATGTAATTATTTTTGCAGATCCTAAAAACTTTATTGCGGTAAATACGTATGACACGCGAGTTCGTAAGACTGTAGAAGGTAAATCTGCTGTTATGGAAGATAAGCGATTCTATGTTATTCATTTGGATGATGATGCAGTTATTCAAGAAATGGACGCAGTAGCAATTCTTACTAATATACCTGATAAATTTGGAAATTAAGTAAGGTAATTTGCATATGAAGATTATAGAATTGAAATTAGGCGGTACATATACTGCATATGGCTATACTTTTTTTAACGGAGTGAAGGAAAAGGTTGCAAATGAGAAAGCAAACTATTTACTGAGTACAGGACATTTTAAGTTAATAGATAGTATAGAGGTTAAAAAGAAAGAGAAGTAAAAGAGGTGGAAGGATGGAAATTACTGTACAGGACATAAAGAACAGGGTGAATGTTCAACGAATGCCCGATACGGTAATCCAGGATCTCATTAGTCAATATGAATTGATTACTAAAAACTATTTGAGGAGTAAGCCAAGTAACCCAATGAAAGAGAAAGTTAGAACAAGTAAATTGGCTTGGCTTTCTTTTCGAGCAGAAAATTTGATCAAGGTAATCCATATTGGTTCTGGAGAAGAAGTTACCAATTCAGTTTTTTCTGATGGTTGCACTGTATATGGTTTAAGTGAGAATCAATTATATGAATTTGAGTATACAATACAAGATTATGATGGGCTTCTGACTTTAATGAAAAAATGCATCATCGATATGACGTGTTATGCGGTAATTCGAACAAATCTACAATATGAAAATATGAAAAAATCAGCAAATATCGGAGATTATTCATATGAAATAAATATTGAATCGCTAGATGAGGAAACTGTAAATAAAAAGGTTTTAAAAGTATTAAAAAAATACCGAAGTAGAAACCCTTTAATAGCATTATGAATGAAAGAATAGGCTGTGAACATTAGATATGGAAGAATTATATATACATGAAGTAACTGTGAAAAGGAATCAAAAGGTAAAACAGCCGGCAGGAAATTTTAAAGAAGAGCCTGTCATTATTTATGAAAGAATGAAGTGTCGTGTTACAACACACACAGCGGTAGATAATGAAAGGTTAAAAAGAAATAAACAAAATTTTGAGCCGAATTTTAAAATTTATACTTCTGCAGAACATAACATCCATACAAATGATGTAATCTATTTTCATGATTATGTATTTGAGGTAAGAGGAGAACCAAGAAATTCATCATTTTTAAATCACCATATTGAATTGTATTGTGAGTTGTTGGAATAAAATGACGAATACATCGGAATTCATGGTTACACGTAATGTAGAACAGGTTAAAGAACAACTTAATAAAATAATGGTAGAAAGAATTATAAGTGCTTGCAATCAACTGCAACGAGAAATGAAACAAACAGTATCAGGTAGTCACAATGGTGTGAAGTATAAAATTCCACGATCGAGTCGCACATATATTGCTTCAAAACCAGGAGAGACATTTGCTTCTAGAACGGGAGAATTACAAGATTCCATTAAATATGGCTTACATATTACAGATACCGAAGTAGTAGGAACGATTGGAAGTCAATTAAAAAGAGCGGTGTATGTCGAAAATGGTACAAGTACTGTAGAAGCCCGACCTTTTTTCTTAAAAACGTTTGAAAAAGAGCGTGGGGAATTAAAAAGGACATTGGGAGGAGAACAATGACGACAAAAGCGATTGCAACAATCAGAAATATTATTGAGAAAGATACAATTGTGCAAAGTAATCTATCGAAATATGAAGGAGAGCCCGCTCTTACATTTCTAACTGCACAAAAAGATATGAAAATGCCTTATGCGGTAATGAGAATTGAATCTAATAATCCGGATGATATAGAGGTAATTGATCGGATGATCCTCACTTTTGATATATATTGTGGCCAAGGTGATTATGAAAAAGCGGATGTAATTTCAAGGCGAATAGAACATTTATTAGACAGAGAAGCGGGATTGTTAAGAGATTCTGGTATTATTACAATTCATCGAGCAGGCAGTGTTGCAGTTCCGGATGAAGATCCATCAATTATTCATATTAGTATTAAGTTTCTTGTACGGGTAGGAAGAATGGAATTATATTAAGGAGGGAAAAAAATGAGTTGGAAGCTTATTAATGGTGTACGTGAGGGTACAACTGATAATTTTGTTATTGGACCGGGTGTAATGTATAAAGGTTTTAAAAGTGTAAAAGACCTAGGTGAGATGTTAGGAGCTACTACAGGTGGCTGTAAAGTGGGGTTTACTAGAGAATACTATGATGCTGATATTGATGGTGTTTTAGGAAAACTAGTTCGCGGAAAATGGCTATTAAAAGATGAACCACATATGGAGGTTACACTTGTAGAATTTACGAAAGAGAATTTAGAGTTAGCTCTACCAGGCGTAGATGTAGATAGTACGACTGATAACGATTATAACATTGTAAAACCAACCAATGAAATTAAAGACACAAGTTATAGTGATATTGCAATAGTAGGTGTAGTTTCAGGAAGTGATATTCCGGTTATTTTTGTTATCCGAAATGCAATGGTTGTTTCTTCTGTAGAAATTGATTTAAAAGATGGTAAAGGAACTGTAGGACTTAAATGCAAATTTATTGGTCATTATAGCGAAAGTTCACCTAATACACCCCCTTATGAAATTTATTTACCAAAGAAAAAAGCACCTAAATTACCTACAACAAGTAAATAAGTTGTAGGTTTTATTTTTAGGTTATAAAAGGAGATATTGAATATGACAACAATGCTAGAAAAAATGATGCAAAATAGTACAGAAATTACAATTTCAGGTCAGAAGATGAAGATGAGACGTTTAAATGTAAAAGATGTTTGGCGTTTTACTAAGATTATTTCTAAAGTTGGTCGTCATGCAATGACTGATTTTATGGAGTTTGGGAAAGAAAAGAATGAAATCGATGAAAAAATTAAATTGGCCCAAATGAATGAAGAGCAACAAGAACAGTTAAATGAAATTGAAAAACAACAAAAAGAAAAGGGTTTAGAGTTTGTCTTTCAATTATTGTCTATGATTCCGGAATGTGAAGATGAGTTCTCAGAATTTTTCTCTAGTCTATTACAGATTAAGCGTGAAGAATTCGATCAGTTACCACCAGAAGCTATGGTAGCAGTTATTGAAGGATTATTAGAAAGTGAAGATTTAATGTCTTTTTTCAATCAGGTCAAGGGTCTAATCAAATCTCAAAGTCTCAAGTGGAACAAACAAGAAATGTAGAAAATGATTCTAATAAATACATAGAAGAAACAGAGCAAAATATGCTAAGGGCTTTTGATAAAGTCCAAAAACGGTATGGATGGACAGATGATTATGTCTTATCCATACCGTATTCTCGTTTAATGGACTTATTTTCTTTTATTAGTCAGGAAGAGCAGCAAGAAGAATTAAATGAATGGAAAAAGATGGCCTTTATCGGATTTCAAACAAGGCAATTAGAAGAAGGAACAACTTTTCATGACTATTTACAAGCTTTTGGACTTACGGAATCTAGGTCGGATGGGGAAGAAAATGAGACTATGGAAGTTTGGTCCAAAGAGGAATGTATCGACCATGCAAATAAGCTGATTGCAGAGTTTCAGTTTGAAGACGATAAGGAATAAAAAACTTCCTAGTTAGAAAGGGGGGAGTGAATGTTTACAGAAGTATTCCAGTTGTTCGGTACAATTGGAATTAAAGCAGATGAAGCTTATAAGGATTTAGCAAAGTTTGAGGAAAGTTTACAAAAGGCTTCTAAGAGCATACAAGAAAAATTTCAAAAACCAGCAGAAGTACTTAATCAAATAAATGGCCAAATTCAAAAATTTGGTAGCGGGGCGACCAATGTTTTTGGGAAGATTGGTAACAAAGCGGATCAGGCATATAAAGGTGTAGAAAAGTTTGAAGAGAGAGTGCAAAAAGCCTCTAATACAATGCAAGAAAAAATCCAAAAATCAGCAGATTCTCTTGGGAATATTAGCAAGCAAATGCAAACGTTTGGTGACACTATTTCAAATAAAGTCACAAAACCGATAGAACAAGTCAATAGCAAAGCTTTACAATTTGCTAACGATGTGGAAGGTTCTCAAAAAAAACTACAGGATATGCTGGGGTTAACTGAAAAAGATGCAAAGAGTTTGGCTGGAACTATTCAACCTATCGCTCAACAAGTCGTGAAGATTTCTAATATAGTAATACCATCGTTGAAACAAACGGTTGAGTTAATCAAATCTGTTTCTAGTCTTATATCTAAGGCGAGTGAAATCATTGGTGGCCTTGTAAATATAGTTAAAACATTAATGCAAATACCGGGTGCAATTACGGCGATTATTAAAGATGCCTTAAAACTTATTAAAGTTTTTAGTGAGTTTGCACAGATATTGACTGGTCTTGGAAAATCAATGTTTTCATTAGTATTAAGCCCATGGGGTTTTGCGATAATTGCAATGGTTGCTTTAGTATATGTGCTGTATAAAAATTGGGATTCAATTGTGAAATATACAAAGCAGGCAGTACAATGGGTCAGTGATATTTGTTCTAAAGGCTGGGATGCTATTGTTAAAGTTGCGAAGTCAGTATGGGATAGCTTGTCAAAGTTTTTCTCAAGTTTTTGGGAAGGAACAAAAAAAGTATTCCAATCTGCGGTATCGTTTATAGATAAAATACTTAGCGGGGCATGGAAAATAATTACTACTGTAATTACAATGTATATCAACATATGGAAAAAGACATTTGAAATTGGTTGGAATTTAATAAAAACGATATTTAATACAGTGCTAAACGTAATAAAAAGTGTTGTTAAGTTTGCGTTAGAATTTATTAAAAGCTATATTTCTACTGCTATTAAAACATGGCAAAATATTTTTAAAACTGGCTGGGATATTATAAAAACAGTTTTTACGACGGTGCTAAACTTTTTGAAATCATTTATAAGTGGTGCATTTCAAGCAATTCGCAGCATAATTACGACTGTAATGAATGGGATAAAAACCGTCATTTCTACAGTGTGGAATGGAATAAAGGTAATTTTTACGACTGTATTAAACTTCTTAAAATCAGTTGTAAGTAGTGTGTTTCAAGCAATTCATAGCATAATTACAACTGTAATGAATGGAATAAAGACGGTTATTTCTACGATTTGGAACGTAATTAAAACGGTTTTTATCACTGTATTAGAGTCCATAAAGAATTTTGTGGTTACAGCATTTCATTTTATAAAAAACACAATTACGACTGTAATGGATATCGTAAAGTCTATTATTGTAACCGCATGGAATTTTATTAAAGAAACAATAATAGTTGCTGTTCGGACATTTGTTAACTTTGTGGTGGATAACTTTAATAAGATAAAAAACACAATATTTAGTGTTGTTGGTGCTATTAAAGATTTCATAGTAAGTACCTTTGCCACAATTAAAAAAGCTATCGTCGGAGCGTTTGACGGTATTGTTGATACAGTGAAGGATGTATTCGGTAAAGTAGGTTCTATAGTTAAAGGGATAGCAAACGACGCTGTAAGCTGGGGGAAAGATATTATTGCTGGTATTGGTAAAGGTATGACATCTATGGCTGGCTGGGTTGTTGATAAAGCTAAAGGCGTTGTAGACGGAATACCAAAAGCAATTAAAAATTTCTTTGGTATAAAATCTCCTTCTCGTCTAATGATGGAGTACGGCGGATATATTACAGAAGGTCTTGGAGTAGGGATGGAAAAAATGATCCCGGCTGTGGACAAGGCTTCTGGATTGTTAAATAAAGCGGTTGTTCCACCGAAACCGATGCAACTAGTAACGGATGTATCTACCCGAATTGGACAAATGGGGGCACATTCTGCTGATATGATTGGAAAAGCTGCACATCCATTTGCTGGGCACTCTTCTGTTGAAAAGAAAACAGATAAAGGTGTTACAATTCAAAATGCTACATTCAAAGTTGCTGTTGAAAAATTGCAAACCGCAGAGGATTTTGTGAAAATGAGAAAATTACTACAAAACGTAGTTGCTGACGATCTAATGGGAATGGCGGTGCGGAATGTATGAGTATATTAAAAACATTGCATAGAAGAGCTGGTTCATATCATCTCTTATGGGATGCTACAGAATTAAAAAGTACAATTAAATATACTATTAATTTTTCATGGCCTGGGACATATAATTTTTCTTTTATGTCCCAAGTTCCTATTGGTTCTGATGGTATGTTACCAGATAAATACTTTATTGTTCGAGTAAATGGTATTGAAAAATTTAGAGCAAGAGGTGCTTATGCCTGGGAAGCAAGAGAAATTTTTGTTGGTGCAGGGCCACAAACAATTGAATTTACAACAATCGGTTACGGTTCTTCGGACGTAGCCTATTTGCGTGATGTTTATTATCATGCATATGGACCTATACCTACAATTGCAATGATTGAACAAACGAAAATGCCTAAATCCTTAAACGGATTAAAAAATTACAATGTTATGCATGGATATCCTCGTTACCAAAGTACTGGTAATAAAGGATGTGAAGTAGAATTTACTGCTTTATTCAATGATATCAGTCATTGGCGTGAGTTCATGAGTGAAATATATCGCCCTCATATTATTACAGGTGATTACGGTACCTATGGTGGTATTATTCCGCCTAATGAAGTTGATGCAATACGTAAAGGAACGCTAGTAATAGCAAAGTGTAAATTAATATCTATGTCACAAGCAGGTATTGGAGTTGATGGAATGTGAGAGAAGGATCTATTTCTTTAATCAGAATGTTGGGGAGCTATTTCCAAGTGGGGAATAATGCTCCTAATTTAATTGTTTATATGAAAAAAAGAGAATCTTCTTCTTATGTACAAATACAACATCGTGTAGTGAGCCTGGAAGTGCAGGAGAACGCAGATCAGTTCGCAAGTACATTTTCTATTACCTTTGCTAATGAATATGGGCAAATGGCACCTGATAACTGGTATGGTAAGTTTTCTTCCATTCAAGAATGGTTTTACAACAGTGAAGTAACAAACACAAACCAACTATATCCGCAGACTGAATTTAAGGTTTCTATCGGTTATGGTGAAGAAGCTTTACCGTATATACATGGTTTTGTATCTGACGTAAAGGTGAATGCCGAAAGCGGCACAATATCAGTTACCTGCACAACATCTTATAAAAAGGTTCTACAAAAATCAGTAATTCCAACGCCGGGATCAGATGAAATTGTTGCACCGACTGGAAATGTGTATGATGTAGTGAAATTCTTCCTTGAAAAAGCAGGAGTTACATTACACGGTAGTAGGGTAAATATTCCCGGTACAAATCAAAGCTGGATTGTTGAAGGGGCAACTGGAAAGAGGTTTCAAAAGTGGGATGAAATTGTACGGGATATTATAGATACAACATTCCACTACATTAAACATGAACCAGATGGAAGTTGTACATTTATGAAAATGCCAGACTATGCAATTAATGAGCCTGCAAAGTTTAGTTTTAGAGAAGGCGAAAACCTTATCTCTTTAGATATGCAATTAACAGATCAGGACATTAGTAACAGTATTGTTATTAAATGTGGAGATTATGCTAATGGTTTTATTAATTCATTCTTACTTAAAAATGTCTCTTTAGGGGATTTGCGAGAGGAAATGATAGAAGTACCTTGGGCAACAACATTCTTTGCAAGAAGGGCAGTTGCTGCAGCTTATCATTTAAAAGCGATTCAAAAGTTCAGAACATTAACAGTTGCTGTGATAGGGGATCCGCGAATTCAATTGTTTGATGTGGTTTCCGTCTATAATAGGGATTCTGGGCAACAATGGAACTACTTTGTTAAAGGAATTAACACAATGATTTCTGCTGATGATGGATTCTATCAAACTTTAGATTTATCTGTTAACTATGGGTATGAACCTACCCCATATACAGATATAGCAGGAATCACAGTAAATGTTGATACATTAAGATTAAAGCTTTGGGATTGGGATGTAGAGGATGGAGATTTATTAAATATTTATTGTAACAATAAATTAGTCGAAGAAAATTATTTTATTCGGAACAATCCTACATACGTTGATATTTCGCTTGAATATGGAGTAAATATCATTGTATTTGAAGCGGTTCGAAACCCTAAAGGGATTCTTACAGGCCGTTTGCAAGTACTAGATACCAAGAATAATATCTTGTTCGATTATGGTTCCTTACCAGATTTATCATTTCCTCGAGTAAATCAAGATAAATATCACTATTATACCCAAAGGCCAGCAAAAACTTGGTCTGTTACAAGGGTAAATTAGGGGTGATTCTATGATAATGCAAAAGAACTTATATGATCCTATTATGTATTTAATGAAAGGATTAATTGATAGAGAATTTTACAGCGGTGGAAAACCGATGCCTGGTAACGATCCAAATGATGTTTTTAAAGAGGCTATGACCGAAGGGTATACACTGGTTCGTGATGGTGCTCGTTTATCGGCAGTTGATGGAGATAAATATCTGCACTACGATTTGGTTTTTAATGGACAAGCACTACTTGAAAAGGTCATTATATCCCATAAAATAACAGGTAAAAAGATGGAGATGCAACTAATTTATAACGCAAATAAACAATTAGATCGAGTACAACCAAGGCTTATTAATAAAGGTAACGGTATGTTATCAGATTTACCAATTCCCGATGTGTCGTAATGATGTATGGGGATTTTTTAATACAATAAAAAGGGTGATTACCTTTGTTTGAAACAACTTATATAGCTGGTGGCCGATTAGATGCGCCATTTTATCCAACGAAAACTTTTCCGTATATGAAAGGTTTTATAATGGATTCTAAAGCATGGACAGAAGATAAGATGGAATACGTATTACCAATTGACATGGAGTTTTATGCCATTAGCGTGAGTAGTTCTATGTATGAAATCGATGATAAATGGTCGCTTATTGTAAATGACGGTATTGTTTGTGAGGATATTTATACAAAAAAAATACCAGAAGGTATAAGTCTTATGTCCTATATGCAATTAAAGGCCGGAGATAAAATTATTTTTAAATTTCATAACCAAGGAATTAATAATAAGCAAGTATGGATAGCTTTACAGTTTTTGAAGTAATTGGAGGGAGATTATGAGTTTTGCTGTAAATTATATGGCTGGTGGCCGATTAGATGCGCCATACTTTCCAACCAAAACGATTCCTTTTATAAAAGGAAGAAGGGTAGGTGTTTATGAAGATATTCATCATAATGAATTTATAGCACCAGTTGATATGGAAATGATTGCATTTTCTATTGGTGCATCAAAATATAACGATAATGACTATTGGAATTTATATATTAACAATGAAAAAATAGCAGATGAAATTTATATGAAAGATGTTCCCGAAGGGTTTAATTTTTCTGTTGTTAAACAAATTCCTGCGAAAGCGATTATCCGTTTTGAATATATAAATAAATCTTTAGAGAAAAAAGCTATTTGGCTTAATTATCAATTTTTAAAAGATTAGGAGTGAAGTAAAGTGGCGTTTATTGAAAAGTTATTTCAAGAGGGAAGTTTCTTAGACGATCTAACAAATCTAGTAACTAATAACGGATGGACAAAGGTTAAAAAGTTTCAAAAGGCGGGGTATTCCTTACACCTAAGACATAGTTCTTATGATAGAGACAGTTTAATTAAATTTGGTTTAGCAGAACATACAATTATTAAAAATGTAGAAGGAACTATGTATGGATTAGTTCAAATTGCTTCTTGGGATATACCTAAAAAAGATGTTTCTTATAAATTTGATACAGAAGAGGATAAGGCGGAGTTTATTAAGGATGCAAAATTAAGATATAGTAGAAATCTTGATCGTTCTTGTTTTTATATTTATATGATTGAAAAAGAACCGGTATTTAAAGAAGGAACAGCATCAGTAGTGACTTTTGATTCTTTTCCAAAGGGTCTAATAGATGTAGAAGTGAGTAAAACAGACATTTATATGAAGGATGGTGACCCGGTTATCGCCTATACTGATGCTAATACAGACGTTATGATGTCACCATTTGTAAAAATAACATTACGAAACCCAAACCTACAAGGTATTGATGTGAAAACAAATTGGTGGCCTGATTCATTAGTTAGAGTGACTGGCCAAGTTGATAAGGATCGTGTGGTTTTATTAATTCAAGCAGATAATACACCTGCATTTGAAAATAATGTAGTTCCGGTTACACCTTTATATATGGGTAAAATTGAAAGCTATGCGAAAGATGATCAAATTGGTGACGCACTTTGGGCAGGGACAGCATTTGATACAGGTGCAGAAAATAGCTCACATGCATTTGATTTTAATGATAAGAAACCATATAGAAATGTGAATGATAGCTTGCCAATTTTAAAAACATATCCTAAATCACCAGGTAATGGTATTGATAACGTTATTATTAAGCGCTCGCGATTAGGGGCTAGATATCAAGCTCATTATATTGCTTGGAATGTTGCTCCGAATGAGATGCCGCCTGATAGAAAAGGAGTAAATGGTGGTCAATATCCACTAGCTTGGCAGTCTCATGATAATGATGAATATAAGTATCAATTTAATCCTTCGGTATATAGTGGTCGCGTTCATACATCTCGTGCTTATGTTGTTCATCCAGATGAAGGTGTGCGAGGTTTCTTACCTCATATGGTTTTACTATCACCTTTAGGATTATTGAATGGGGATAAGTTAAAAGTACGAAAGAATACTTGTCCAGATACATTTGATATTTATCGTTTTTATAATGTTGATGCGATTTCGCCAATTACAAAAAGACCAGCGACACCATATCGTCCAGCTGGATTAGGAATTTATGAGAAGTCAATGTAAAGGGGAGAGAAAAACATGTGGTTTGATAAAGTAGCTTATTTACAAACATTACCAGTTGAATTAGAGAAAATGATTACAGAGCGAGGATGGAGTCGAAAGTTATACTTTAAAATTAGAAGTGGTATCAATAAATTTATTGATGTTCGCTTATTTGAATCGTTAGGTAGCGATGGAGAATGGCGCAGATTTGGAGTGGCAAATGCTTATGATACGAGCGATTCTGATTTTACAGATGGTAGATTTATTCCTGTGGATTCTCCATTAGGAAAGCTAGGAATGGGAGATGGAGTGAAAAAGGAATTTCAAATTCCGACATTTCCTGTAGTTGAAAGTTCTTTATTAGTGTATGTAAATAGCATTTTACTAGAAAAGGATAAATATAAAGTTGATGCTAAAGCGGGGAAAGTTATTTTTAATCAAGCGATTGCAAAAGGAGATAAAATCACCTGTGAGTATCGATTAACAAATGATGCATACGAACCGAATAATGATATGATTTTCTTTACGTTTAACCAATATTTTATTGAGAAGGAAGTAAAGTTATCAGATTCTGAAAGTGATTTAGGAAACGGTACCGGTTCGAAAAAATCATTTAATTTGCCATTTTCAAATTTTGATGAAAATCGTTTTATGGTTTATAGAAATAATCAGATGGTTGATCCGGGGGAATATACAATTTCAGATACAGCAATTGAATTTCAAACTGCCCCAAAAAGTTCCGAGAGCATTAAATTTTCTGGAGTGTATTTTCTAGCACCAAAGGCAGACGGAACGTTAGATACTTTAGTAGCGAAGACGTCATTTGACGTGCAAAAAATGGAAAGTATTATGGCTGAAGTATATTCTACAGTTAATTTTGTAAATCCTTCGCCTTATACACCGATTAGTTTTACACCAGAAGCCCGTTTTACAAAAGATTGGAAACGTGATTCTGTCGTTTATATGTATGGAAATGGAAATAAAGACCGTATTGTTATGTTTATGCGTGTAGATCCAACACCAAGTCCTGTTCGAGCATTATTTGTACCATTATATATTGGAAGAATGTACACATTTGATAATGCACCGCGTAAAAACACTGTAATTATTGGTGGTTGTCGTAACGGAGATCAATATAATTATGCGCCTAATAAAAAAATTGGAAATGCAAATTTAGACTACGGAGAAAATACAGGTAATGGAAATGATTCTGTATTATTAGCTCAATCATACACAGGTGCAATGTATCAAAAACATTATTTATCATTTATTACGCACGATATGGATATTGATAGTGGACAAGGTCGATTTAATCCATCTGTCTATAGTGGGAAATATCATTTGTCACAGATTTATATCGTACATCCTAATGATGGATATGTTGGAAAATTAGATGATGTCTATGCTGTTCATCCAAAAAATATTCAACAGGCCGATGAATTGGAAATTGAAAAGGAAGTTACAAGTGAATCTTTAGGAAAAGGAAATGGAATGAGAAAAGTTTTCCATTTAGAGCATAAACCGAAAGCAGGAACGCTTAAGTTGTTAAGTGCATGTACTCTAGTTCCTAATACTGACTTTATTTTAAATGAAGATGATAAAACAGTGACGTTTAAAGAAATCCCAATTAACGGGGTAGAGATTACAGCAAGTTATGAATTTGCACAATTATATCGTTATACGTTGCCGACTACCGCAGTCTCTCCGATGACACAAGCGAAAGCAACGCCATTTAATCCGATTGGTCTAGCTATTTATAAAGAAGATATTTAATCATTAATCATATAAGGGGGAATGCAGAGAGTGAGTGAGAAAATTTATTCTATTGCTTCCCCTTCTTTATGTACGAAAAAGAAGAGTCATGTTGTTTCGATTCCTTTGGGATCAACAATGAAGAAAACATATAGTCTCTCGCTTTCTGTTTTAAATCCTTTTGTAAAAAATGCGAATAATTTTCCAGTCAGTTTGCCACCATATTCAAGATTCAAAGCTGTTAAGGAAGAAGATGCTGGGGTATTTGCAACCAAAATAGTAAAGGGAAAAGGTATATTAACAGACCTTGTTGTAGAGGCAATAAGGCAAGTTGAGGTGACTGCTAATATTGCTAAAGTGGATATTGCAAACCTAATGCGGAGTATCAACATGGAACTGTTAAGCATACAGGATTCTAAACCGCTTAAAGAAATTCTTGCAGATGTTCATTACTATCAGAAAGCAATGCAACATGACCGAACTTTTGATATGGAACATATGGAAGGGAACAATGGAAGCAGATTAGATACAAAGTATGCAGATGTAACAGAAATGTCTAGTACAGATCGTAAGATATATAAAGCAGGTAATATGCTCCCAATTGAGCAAGAGAGAGTAAAACAGAAATTACGAGAATTTGCAACCAATGTAGATGAAATACCGAGATGGGTACAGGTTGCACGTATTTTATATGGCGAAGGATTTTATGAAACAATATTGACTGAAAGAAGAGAAAAAGAAATATGTAGTACTGTAGTTAGAAATGTGGATCATGTAGAGATTAGCCAAAAAGAATTACCTGTACAAGATATAAGTGATTTTGAGCTTTATAATAACTTGCCAAGAGAAGTAACTACTTCTTATGAGGAATTTGATTTATTTACTGATACAGGAATTCCGGTTTATATGCCAGATTATGATTTGTTTGCTCGTAAACAAAGAGAAATACAGACTCGTAATATAAATTACAATACAGCGAATAGAAATGCCATTCAGCGAAATGGTGAAATGAATTATTTTGAATTTGTAAATAGAAAAGCACTGAAGGTAGATGGAAGATTTATTAATATAGAAGATTTAGAGCGTAAAAAGTTAGAACTTCAAACTAATGAATATGATGTGTCATTTGCGGACCGCATAATACAAGACATATATACATATGGTGGCCATGTATATAATAACGCTCAAAAACTATTAATAGAATATGATTCAGCTCACATAGAAATGAATGACATGAACCATATAACGCATGAATATGAAAGTAAATTCATAAGTGAATATGAGTTATTGGAAAGACAGTACCATTCTAATGAGGCAAATTTAGTAGAAACATTGATGGTATCAAATCAGAATCATTTGTACGCGGATTATAATCTTCCAGAAATGATACAGAGTGATGTGCTCACAAAAGAAGTAGAAGTAAAATTAGCTGAAAACGAACAAGTTAATAAGAAAACGAAACATGTATGGACTGAATATATACACCATGAGGAAATGGACCTAATACATAAACAATTATTGGGGATTATTCAAGATAACTATGAATTTGCTAGTAGACAAATCAAAAAATTGACCGGATTTTATGAGGAATTTGATCTGTTTAATAGTTTAGGAATCCCAGTTTATATGCCAGACTATGATTTATTTGGTCGTGTACAGAGAGAACTACAAGCGAAACAAATAACAGTTAATTCAGCTAAAAGAGACATACGTTCAGTATATGGTAATGTTCGTGATACGGATCTAGCAGATAGAAGCATGCAAGAGAAAGAGGGAGTCTTTTTTGATGTAGCTGCTATAGATAGAAAAGTATTACAAATGGAAGTGAATGTACCTTCTTATGAACTTTCTAATCGAGTTATAGATGAACAAGAAGCAATAGGAATATATGGATATGAACATTTTAATCGAGTAAATGGACAGTATCATACTGCCCAAGCGGATATATCTTCCATGAATCGGATTCTAGGTGAAATAGAAACTCCATTTACAAATGTCTATGAATTAGCAAAGCGCGACTTTCATGAGTTGTTAGTAGAGAATGATAGAATAGCGGATTCGGTATTGTATAATCGATTGTTCATAAGTAAAGAAAGTAATGAACCAATAACAAGTGAAAGAGTTAAAGTCGATATTGAAACAGAATGTATTAGCCCTGTAGAGTTTACAAAGCAAGAACAATTGATAGCACATAATGAAGAAGGATATGACCTTGTTAATAGACGCGTAAAAGAACTGGATTCTCGTTACGAAGAATTTGATCTTTTTGATTTAATAGGAACTCCAGTTTACTTACCGGAGTATGATTTATTCGCAAGGATTCAAAGGGAATTACTAACGAATATAGAGACAGCTGAAATAGCTAATAGAGAAAATAATATAGAAGCAGAAATTAATACGGTTGATTCGATTGGTAATTTAGTGAAAGAAGTAGCAACTAATATAATTGATAGTACTGATATAGGACATATTGAGAAAGAGTTACAAACTAGTATTGAACAATATGAAACTGCAACGAATGATAGGAATTGGTATGCAGAAAGTACTATATCTGATCCGATGACAAAGCGAGTGCCAGAAATAGATACGCATATAATCGCTACTAATCAACTAGAGAGAATAATAAAAGAACGTAATACAAATGTAATTAAGGATGAAGAATTAGAACGACTTACGAAACAACTCATAATGAAAATTAAGCATTTTGATGATATGCGACAAATTAATAATGAGTACGAGTCAAATATTTTTGAAACAGACGAATGGCAAAGAAAATTAGATAATAAAGCATCAATACATGAATATGATATAAGTGAATTTGAAAGAGAACTAGCTAGTGAAGAAATCCGTACAACTTTAACGAATAAGTACAATACTTTTAATACTACTATTGGTCACATAGAACAATCCAGCCGAACAGTAGACAGCGAAAGTATACTTGTTGAAAGTGATACTTTTGTATTAGAAAAAGAACTAGAAGCATCGTATGAAGAGTTTGATCTATTCGAAGGATTAGGAATTACAGTTTACTTACCAGATTATGATTTGTTTGCAAGAATCCAAAGAGAATTACAAACAAATATAGATACGTATGAAATAATGAATAAAGAAAATGAAACAAGAGCAGAAATTAGTTCATTCTATCAGTTTGGTAATGTCTTGCAAGAAGTTGATGCGACTGTTGCAACGATAGATAATGTAAAAGTCGTAAAAGAATTAGCTGCAAAAATAATCGATAAAGAGAATTTTAAGATCATTGAAAGAGAGTTACAGATTAGTATTGAACAATATGAAACCGCAATGAATGATCGAAACTGGTATGTAAAGAATATTACATCTGTCCCAATGAAAAAGCTTATGAAAGAGGCAGAGGCAAATATAGTAGTCACGGATCAATTTCATAAAGATGTAAGAGAATTTAATACAAATGTAGTGAAGAATGAAAAATTAGAACGTACAGTACGAAATGTAATGATGAATATTGTGGAATTGAAGGATATGCATCGGAAGTCAATTGAAGGGGCTTCAAATATTCATGAGCTATATGAATGGGAAAGAAAATCAAATCATAAAGCATCCATAAATACATACCGTGTGTTTGAAAATGTAAGAGAATTATCTAGTATAGAGATCCAAACAACTCCAGTGAATAGAAGAAATCTCGTTCATACTAATATAGATGAAATAGAACAATTTAATCGCATTTTAGACAACGAAAGTATACTTGTTGAAAACGATACGTTTAAATTAGAAAATATCTTTCAGGCAGAAGAACCGGTTGAGTTTGAGGAAAGCGATAAATTAATCGAAGAAGAACCAAAAATATGGTTGAAACATAGCCGGGAATCTTGGTGGAATAATTGGAATTGGAAGAAGACGAGATAATAAAGTAGAGTGCTAGATTAGCTTTTGTTTAATTATATGATATTGAATATTCGTATTTCATGAAATTATGTAATTTTAAAAATTGAACTGCTAGAGCTGTTGTAAAAGTAAAAGCTTAAGCAGTTCAATTGAATATTAAATGTTTTTTAGTAAGTAAATTAGTTCCTTTCTGTTATGCATGAAATATTTAAATTTATTGATCCATCAAGCTGATAGTACAAATAGTTAGGGCGTAGTAATTGCTACTGATGGAGCAATTGAAATTATTTTAAGATAAAAATGGAGAGGTGATATGATGGTGAGAGTATTAACTCAGCCCGAACCAGGGTGGCAGCGTATTGATGATAGCGATAGGAATATTATCTTTGAAGGAGAAAATTGGCTTAGTGGATATTCTAAATATTCTGATGATTATTCGAAAACATTCCACTATAAAGAGTCTAGTCACCCATCAAACCTAGTATATATTAAATTTTCTTTCGTAGGTACTAAACTTCGTATTATTGGACTTGCCAATAATGGTGGTTATGATAGCTATGCAACAATCACTATTGATGGTAATCCTGAGAGATTAGATTACTATGCATGGGAGGGGAAAAGGCAAGCTGTTATATATGAGAAAATAAATCTTAATAAAGGGCCGCATACAGTAACGATTCGAGGTATATACTTAAATCTTGATGCAATTGATATCGATTCTGATGGTTATGTATTTACACCAAAAAAAGTAGGGGAGATATTAGATAAACCTGATCCTGGTTGGAATCGTTTCGATGATGCTGATTCATTAATTAAGTATGGTGATGGTGCTTGGAATAGAGTAACTGATAATAGGTACTATAATAGTACAGTGGTATATTCTCTTACCAAATCAGTTGTAGAATTTTCGTTTAAGGGTACAGGTGTCAGACTTGTTTCTAAAAGTGTTAATTTAGGTTATGGTCCTGTAGATATAAAGATCGACGGTGTCAAAGAATCATACAATCCAGTACTAGGTTCAGATAACTGGAAAGTTCTACTTTACAATAAAGAAGGTCTAAAAAATGAAGTTCATTCAGTTAAACTTGAGGGTCTTGAAGGAATTATAATGGATGCTATTGACGTTCTTGATGGAGAATTAGTGAAAACTGCCAAAGTAGGTGACGTTCTGCTTCAACCTGAAGATGGTTGGAAACGAATTGATGATACAGATGTAAATATTAAGTATTCAGGTAATTGGACGTTAATAGACAATTTTTCTGACTACCATAATTCTACCGCTCGATTTAAGCATGCAAAGCAAAGTTCGGTTGACAATAGTGCTATGTCTGTAACATTCAAGTTTAAAGGAACTAAACTTCGAGTTATCGGTGTTTCTAATAACACTTACGATAGGGAAGCTCAAATAATTATTGATGGTAAACCTGAAACAATTAGCTTTTATGCTGATAGAGATGTTTCACCGAGTAGAGTACTATTATTTGATAAGCAAGGTTTAACTGATGAAATTCATACTGTTGAGTTAAAGGGTGTATTCATGCACCTAGATGCTATTGATATTGATGAAACTGGGTCAATGGTACCACCTCCTAAAGTAGGTGATGTGTTACTTCAACCTGAAGCAGGATGGAAACGCATTGATGACACTGATTCAAATATTCAGTATACCGGTAATTGGTCATTAATAGATAATCAACCTCTTGCCTATAATTCTACAATACGATTTAAAAATTCTAAAACTCCAGAACCTGTTGACAATAGTGCTATGTCACTTACATTCAGGTTTAAAGGGACCAAGCTTCGAGTTATTGGTGTTTCTAATAACACGTATGATAAAGATGCTCAAATAATAATTGATGGTAAGTCAGAAACGATTAGCTTCTACGCTGATAGAGATATTTCATCCCATAGAACTCTATTATTTGATAAGCAAGGTTTAACTGATGAAATTCATACTGTTGAGTTAAAAGGTGTATTTATGGTTCTAGATGCATTTGATATTGATGAAAATGGATCAATGGTACCACCTGCTAAAGTAGGAGACATTCTATTACTACCTGAACCAGGATGGACTCGTGTTGATGATACAAATCCGCTAATTCATTACAGAGGTGATTACTGGTCTTTAACTAAGGACGGAGGGTATGAAGGCGGATACAATAAAACGGCAACCTTTAGAGTTCCAGACTACCCGAACAGGACATTAGGGACAGTAGAGTTTTCTTTTAAAGGTACCGGTCTTCGTGTCATTTCAGCAACCTACTCCGAAAGTTCTTGGGAGGATGTTTCCATTGAAATTGACGGTGTGACTGAGAAATATAAGGTTAACACTACAACTGATCGGGCCAAGACTCAGTATCAGGTTATACTATACGAGAAAAACTTACCCGACAGCGTTCATAAAGTAAAACTTTCAGGTACTCAATGTACATTCGATGCTTTTGATATAAAAGGAGGAGAATTAGTAGAAACTCCTACTAACCTACGTGATGTATTATTCGATCCTCAACCTGGTTGGCGACGAATTGACGATACAGATAGTAATATTGAATACAATGGTGTATGGGCAACAAGCGATGCTGATGGTAGATGCTACAACAAAACCATTCATTATAAACATGCAAGTTCAAACATCCCACCTGATTCTAACCCAGTTTCTATAAAATTTAACTTTACAGGGACAAAGCTTAGAATTATTGGAATTGGGTTATCTGAGTATGAATCTGGCGCTAAAATTCTAATTGACGGAGTAGAAGAAACTATCAATTTCTTTAGACCCTCAGGTTTAACTGCTATCTACCAGTCGTTAATATACGAAAAGTTAGGTTTATCAAATAAATTGCATACTGTTGAAATAAAAGGTAAATTTATAAATCTCGATGCTATTGACATTGATGAATCTGGTTCAATTGGAGGTAAGCCATCAGTTAAGATCGGGGACCAACTGTTACAACCTGAAGATGGTTGGAAACGAGTTGATGATACTGACTCGTTACTTAAATACCAGGGTACTTGGGAAAAGGGGACAAATAATTCTTGGTATAACGGTTCTTGGCATTATGTCCCATCTAAAGACTCTACTGGTGCAGTTGAATTTAATTTCTACGGAACTCAACTTAGAATTATTTCTCTCTTAGATGCAGCAGCAGACCATCCAGATGATGTAACAATTACAATTGACGGTGTAACTGAGCAGTATAGTCAAGTATCACCTGTTAGGGTATATAAAGGACTTGCTTATGAAAAGTTAGGTTTAACTAAAGAGTTGCATAAAGTTAGAATTCAGTGTGGAACAAAGAATATTCTTTATCGACTTTGCTTAGATGCAATTGATATCGATCATGATGGTTATATTGAAAAACCGCCTATAACAGTTGGAGATTTCTTAGCTACACCAGAATCAGGTTGGCAACGTTTTACGAAGGAGAATATGTATTTCGATTATACCGGTGGCATGGATTACCAAAATCAAACACCACCTATCAAGTACTCGTTCGATAAAATTCAGTTTAGATTCTTCGGTACAAAATTTAGATTGATTTATTCGTCTAACTTAGGATCAAATGAAGAACAACTTGGTTACGTATTAATTGACGGAGTGAAGTATCCTGTTAATATGTTCCCTGTATCTGGACCAGCTAAAATTGCTTGTGAAGTACTTAACCTAGATGAAGGATATCACGTGGTAACAGTCAACGGTGGAACTCATGAGGGTTGGGACCCTCAATTTATTGGTGTTGATATCGACGCTACTGGACACATTGATAGACTACCTGTAAGTATTGGTGATGTTTCTACTTATCCAAACTATGGATGGAAACGTTATGATGACAACTCCACATACATTCAATATGATGCTAACTGGAGTAAAAACGTAGCCTATAACGGTGCTTATGGCGGAAAAAGTACTTGTGCTAAAAAGGGTAAAAATGCAAGTATGGTATTCAGATTTAAAGGTACTAAGTTACGACTCATTGTTGGTTGTGCTACTAATCAATATTATTCAGATAGAATCAGAGTGAAAATTGATGACTTACCGGAAGAGTATTTTGATGCTATTGCACCACAAGATACAAACCAAGTCTTGAAATATGAGAAACTCGGTTTAGAAGATATTGAGCACGATGTAACGGTAACAGTTATTACAACTCAACCCGGTGCTTTAGAATATGATTTCCGAATGGATGCTATTGATATTGATGACACTGGTACTCTTGTTTCACGACCTGGTGTAGGTACTGTTCTTACAGAGCCTGAAAAAGGTTGGAAACGGATTGATGATACTGATCCATTAATTCGTTATATCGGTAACTGGAAACTAGCCACGGGTAATGATAAGCACTACAACAAGACAACTCATTACAATCTCGACAAGAAACTTGATACGAGTTTCGAATTTGAGTTCGTAGGTACTAAATTTAGACTTCTAGCTTATGGCGACAGTGGTTACGATGCAACTTCTAAAGTATTTATTGATGGTAAAGAAGAAACTATGGTTTACAATAGTCCTTCAGGTAACCAAGTCATACGTTACGAGAAAATAGGTTTAGATCGTGGCAAACATACTGTAAAAGTGATTGGTAAAGCTATGTCATTAGATTCCATTGACATTGACGCTGACGGATACTTACTTGCTAGATTAGGTGACAAGTTAGGTGAGCCGGAACCTGGTTGGGTACGTTTCGATGATACTCATAAGAATATTGAATACAACGGTTTCTGGAAAACAACTGAAGCTGATGTTAGTTGCTACAATAATACTCATCATTGGAAGAGTAAGGAGGACAATAACGATAGCACCATATCAGCTAGATTTTTATTCAAGGGTACCAAGTTCCGATTAATTAGTATGACAAGTCCATCTTATCCGGAAGACATTGAATTGAAAATTGATGGCCAAAAGGAAATCCTTAAACTTTCAGAAGAAGGTATGCAATACCAAACACTTGCATATGAAAAGGAAAACCTTGAAGATATGATTCACGTTATTGAGTTGTCAGGGAAATACATCAGTATCGATGCTATTGACTTAGAAGAAGGTGCAACACTATTAAAACTACCTGATGAGAAATTGAAACCATATCAAATAAGAAGTGGTTTAATCTTTAAGGATGATTTTGATACGTTCGATTCCAGATGGATTGCATCTCCTGTCGGTAGCTATTCTTTAATTGATCGAAAAGGATATTTTAGAATGCTACACAATGTTTCGCGTGACACATTATTACTTGCAGACCTTCCAAATGAGAAAGAATTTGCATTTGAAGTATCTGCTGATTATACGCCAACCCATGAAGATGACAAAGGCGGTATTATCGTTTGGAAAAACGGTGAGGAGAATATCGAGTTCTTAGAAACAGAAGATGGTACTCGAGAAACAACTGAATTGAAGTGGATGGCGTGCAAAGATAATGAAGATTGGACGTTTTTTTCTGATTATGGCGAAGGTTTTAATTTTTACGACTCAGATAGAATGAACTGTAGTAAGTTTGGTGTTGTATTAAAAAAAGGATCGAATTCAAAATTTGTAAATCTTGATATTGATTCCATTATTGCTACAAAAGGAAGAAAGTTAACCATTGCTAATATAGCGCCGAATATAAGTGTGCAGATGGAAAATGAATTTGGGGGAATTATTTTCAATGGAAATACAGGGTATAACACTGGTATTCAAATTACTCTCCCGTCACTAGAATTTACAGGTAAAGTTATTTTGACAAATGTAGAAGGTAAAGAATTGGGTGTTATTAAGACTACATTTTATGGTGGAGATGTATATGGATTCGGATCTAATTTAGAAATTAAATTTTCAGGTGAGGAGCTTTCAACATTAGCACAAACTCGATTGCCAGATATGATATCAGGGAAATCAGAAATTATGCTAGAACTTGTGAATCCTTCAGTTGCACGAGCGAATAATGTGAATTTAAGTATTGCTCAATATGAAGATAAATTTGGATGGTCATGGGCGGATCTTGCGTTAGACAGTAATGGTAAACCAGGTCAATATCAAGATAGTATCAATATTCCTTATGTAAATCCGGAAAAAACAATAAAGTTTTGGTTAAAAGTAACAAAGGGAACAGATTATGTTGGGCTTGCTCCATTACAATTTCAAATACATCTTGAGCATGAGTAGTTGGAGGTGAAGAGTTGGGAACATCAATGGTCGTAAATCGATATTATAAGCAAGAAGAACAAACAGAAAATATTCTTCCAAAGCTTATCGAAAAAAAAGTAAAGGTTGAGATCAATAGTAATGAAAAGAAGTATATACCTATTGAACTAGGTATAAACAAGTATGAACTTAGGACAATCTTTATTGAAAATACAGCAAATAATGATTATGAGTGTACAATTTTTGATAAACAAAAAGATGGACAAATTCAGTACAGCAGTATTAAAGAAAAAAGAACATACGATATAATCAATATTCCTTGTGACGATAAAGATCAAACAAAGTCTTGTCACCTATTTATTGAAAATTTCAGTAATGTACCTTCTTTGTATACTGTGGTATTAAAAGTAACGACATTAATTTAGAGGTGAAATTAAATGACTAAGGCTATTTTTACTAAAGGAACGTGTAAAAAGTTTGAACTATTTGATATATTTGTTCAAGTAGCTTTAAATGGAGGATGGAAATTGAAGGAAGGGAGTAATTTAACGGACGACCAAATATGTCTTTATACAGATGGTTACAATGGAGATAAGCATATGGCTGTTCATCTCACTTGTTACGATTCTAACTATTCTCCATATAATATAAGAACAACTGATTATACTGACGGCTCCATGAGAATGGGAACAATGCAGTCTAACAACACTGTTTTCTATTCACAAGACGGAATGTCTTCGTTTTGCTTTTTTCCAGGAAGAACAGCTAATCAGGATACAAATACAAGCTATGCAAGGCAATATAATAAGCTGTTTGATATGGAGTACTATTACTATGTCGATAAAGAGGTTATTATTTTTTTAGTTGTCCCCTTTAAATACACTGGTTTAGGAAATGGACTTATATTTTTAGGTTTTCCTGAACAATCTTTCGTTGAAGAAAGTAAAAGAAACGAAAATAAGTCTTATTCTGGTGCTGTATATGCTAATAGTGGATACTGCGGTAATGTAATTGGTTCTTATCGTTTACGAGTGGCAGATAATCCTAAAAATTTACTCGAAGTTCCTGGTAAGAACACCATTGCTCAAGGTACGTATAGTTTGGTTTCGCCCTTATCGCCTAATATAGATAAAAAGTTCGTATTAAGTGAGGTATTCTATGGTGATAGTACGACAGGGATGAGAGGGAGATTAGGAAAAATATATCTTCTTCAACAAGGAGGTATTCTTGATGGCGATATAATTGAAATTAAAGTTAATAATGAAATTCAAAAATATAGATATACAGTTTTGGGTGGTGCTAGTAGTAATTATACATCATTTGTAACTAATGCAGCAGCAATTAGAGTAGAGTGAGGTTCTTAGTTTATGGATATTATTTATAAAAAAGGTTTTTGTAAACGAGCGGAGTTATTTGACGTTTTTGTTAGTAAATTTGTGGAAGGTGGATGGGAAATTCTTGAAGATGCAAGTAACCATAAAGATTATCGGGTTGTTTTGCATTCTAAAGGTAGTTTAGGAAATACTCCAATGTATTTAGCTTTATATTTTTATGCAGGGTCCAATGGCATTGGTAACAATTCCTACAATATTAAAACTACAAGATATTCAAATGCAATTTTTGAGTTTTATAAGGAATGGGACTTTGAAAATAAAACTAATAAGTCATCTGCTATTTCAGGTTATGGCAGATTGAACTTTATTAATTCTATACCAAGTTATAGTATTTCAGGCTCAATAACAACGGGCACTGAATTACCAGTAGAATATTATTATTACTGTGACTTAGACAGGATGATATTTGTCACAATACCCGATTCAGATAAATTTAAACAAGACAATTCTAAAGTAATTATATCACCTGTTGTTAATTTTTTCGGGATACCTGAAGAAACATATTTGAAAGAAAAAAACGATCCATATTATTCATGTGTAATTAATGCATCGAGTAGCTCAGGTTATTATGATGATAGTTATAAATATTTAATTTTAAATAAACCTGCAGCGCTTTTAGATGTCCCATTAGGATATCAAATGTCATTTAGTCAGTTCGTAGGGTGGTCTTCTCCTTCTGATGGTGGTTCAGGTTCAGGCCCTATGATGCTAACAGATTTCTATTTAGATGATCCTCAAACAGGCCTAAGGGGTAAACTAGGATTTATATACTCATTTATATCAAATGGGAGAATAACAACAGATGATACAATTGAAGTGGAAAGTGAAAATGGTATTCAGGTGTATAAGCCTTTATGGACAGCATCTAATTATTGGTCTAGTGATTCAAATAGCAAGTTCACAAATTCATTTGGGGAAAAATCCACAGCTCTAGCTATAAGAATTGGGTGATTGTGCGATATGGTTATATTTAAAGGATTTATATTAAATAAAGGTTGTCAGCAAACAGGTATTCGCAGGGTAAATGTAGGAAAAGGAAGTAGAATAGTAGATCTAATGGGTCCTATGGATGGAGAAAGGGTATCCAATATAGGAAAAGGAAGTAGAATAGTAGATCTAATAGGTCCTATGGATGGAGAAAGGGTATCCAATATAGGAAAAGGAAGTAGAATAGTAAATCTAGTAGGCCATATGGGTGGAGAAAGAGTTCCAAACGTAGGGCAAGCGAATTATATGCCAAGTCTGTTTGTAACCGGAGGTGTTCGAATTCCAGCTACAACATTTAAAGGGGATTTTCTACAAAATCAGTATATACCGGAAGAGGAAATTCGTAATCAAGCACTACCAAGAAAAGAACCATTAGAATCACCATGGAAAAAGCGAACGTATAGCAAAAAGAATTTGAATTAAAACAATAGCGTGCCAAAGCAGGCTTTTTTATTTTGCTTTGAAATGTAAAAAGGGGGGTGAAAGTTTGGAACGAATTCATGAGCTTGTAAAAACATTAAATGTACTGGATGTTATTAATACCACCCAATTTAAAGTTGCTTCTGTAATTAGTGGGGGATTGGGAACTATATTTAATTTTTTATATGGTAAATCTAATTTAATTTGGATTATCATTTTGGTATGGGTAGTTGTATTAGATTGGATAACTGGTAGTAAGGCTTCAAAATTAGATGGTACGTATTCATCACAATATGGAATTGAGGGCATTGCACGAACTGTGGTTCTTTTTTTATTGCCTTCTTTAGCGCATTTATTTGATATTGCATTTAAACTACCAGAGTTTTTCTTTTTTATGGTAACGGGTGGTTTAATTTATCATATTTTTAATAGCTTTACAGCAAATTGTGTACGGATTAGCTGGGATAAATGGATCCCTACTTGGTTGTTAGAAAGTGTATCTTCTGAAATTGAGGCGAAAATTAGAAGATCAAAATCTAGAAAAGAAAAAAATTAAATAAAGACAAATATAAAAAATGATAGCAAAAGGAGCAGTCTCAATTGAGGTGCTCTTTTTGTTTATGCAAATATTAAAGGGGAAAATACGAAATGAAAAAATTATTGAAACAATGTAGCGCGTTATTTATCATGTGTATTATTTTATTTTCTTTTTCTGCAAGTGCTTTTGCAGATAGAGAAATGATTATTCCAGATTTACCTAAGCAAGGATACAGATATGGTGTGGGTGCATATGAGGGAGTAGTAGCACATTCCACAGCGACACCAGAAGCACCTGCTATCAATATTAGAAATTATGAAGCTAGAACATGGAGAAATGCATTCGTTCATTATGCAACGGATTGGGATGAAACAATTCAAATCGCTTCTACTAAATATCGTGCATGGGGTGCAGGTCCAGCGGCAAATGCTAGATTTGTACATGTAGAACTTTCTGAGACTAGTGACCCAATTAAATTCAAAAAATCGTATGAAAGATATGTAAAGTTACTTGCGAAAATTTTAAAAGATAGAAATATCCATCCGAGTGTTGGATTATGGACTCATAAAGATATCACATACAAATTAGGCGGTACAGATCATGAGGATCCACAGGGGTATCTTGCTTCACATGGTGTATCAGAAGCTCAATTCCGTTCTGATGTTTTAAAGGCGTATAATGGTCATTCTGTCACTGTGGAAGTAAAACCACAACAACCATCTGAAAGTGTAACGGATGTAACAGGGGTAGCTTATATCGATGGTTTAAATGTAAATCTTCGATCTGGACCATCCACAAACAATGATGTCATTCGTAAGCTACAAAAGGGTGAATCATATAAAGTCTGGGGTAAAGTAGGAAACTGGTTAAATCTTGGAGGGAATCAGTGGGTTTATAACGATTCATCATACATTCGCTATAAAGAAGAATCTTCATCTGTGGAAGGAAAACGTGTAGTCTCTAAAGTGAATGACTTACGATTCTATTCAAAAGCTTCCTGGGCTGATAGAGATGTTGTAGGAACTGTCGGTGAAGGTTTAGGATTCACTATCATTGATAAAGTCTCTGTAAATGGTTCGCAGCAGTATAAAGTGAAGAATAGTAGAGGTAATGTGTTTTATATTACAGCTAGTTTTTATTATGTATATGTGAAGTAGTGAGTAATGGAAAAGAAGGATTTAATAGGAGTATTGAATCCTTCTTTTTAAGATCTAGTTAAAAAGTTCCTGCAGTACGTTCTGTTAAATATTTAGTATCTAAATAACCTAGGTCTTGAACATGTTGATGTAACTTCTGAAGTAAGCGCTCATCTTTACATAAAATACTAATATCAAAACCATCAACTATACTTAATAAAAATTCACAATCACTAGTAATAAAATCTGATGCTGTTCTTATCCATGTTGGGCTGTTCTTTTTCATATCAGGAAAAGCACACATTGTTAAGAAGACTAAAAAGTATTTTTTGTTTATTAAAGTTTGTTTTAACTTATTTTCAGTTATGAAACGTTCGTCGCCGAGTAATTGTTCAAATGTAAAGTTACCATCAGAGTCTTTTAGGTATATTTCGGCAGTATCTATTTGCCAAATGAAATTGTTAGAATTAAAAAGTTCTAGTAATTTTAATATGGACAAATTAAAGTTTTCATCTTCTGGAGCATGAAAATGTATTCCTATATTCATTGTATGCTAGTCTCCCTTTATTTATATTATTTAAAGAAATTGCCGGCTCTTAATCGAGTCGGCTTTTTTTGTTTTAACCAATATTTTCTTGAAAACCCCTTCTAAAAGCACGTTATTATCATATAAGAGTCAAATATTTTAAGTCTTTTAAGACTGATTCCCCGGTTGCTGTGAAATAGAAAAATAATAGACTATATTCTGAGGGAATCTAGAATGTAGTCTATCATTATAGATTTTAAAACATTAATTCAGGGATTTTTAATTGATTTTTAAGTAAGTTCCAAGTCTCATCTAGTATGGGTTTTGGTGGTATGTAAATAATTGTTCCATCTCGACCCCTTGTTAAAATAACTCTATATGCATTGAGTTTAATTTGGAACGGATCTTCGACACCCCATTGATAGTGCTGCCCCTTCCAAGCCCCATTCTGTAGATAAAGATCATCATCCCAATGAACGAGCACCATATCTAGTTCAAGTCCTTGTGTTTGAAATTCAGTTGAGCTGTAGTTGAGGTTTTTACAATAGTATTGAGACCCTGGATAGTTAAAGTGTTGAGCAATCTTATTAGGTCTTTCATATCGTTCATCTCGTGGTAAAACAGGGACTTCTTTTTGACGATCAGCGCCACCAGCACAGACGATACCAATTGTTTTTGTATCATCCTGATAAAGCTGATTTAAAGTGATTTTTGCTTTGTCTAAATCACGCGTAATAAAAAGCTGATAATGTTCCTTTGGTAGGTTATGAATAAGCTGTTTCGTTTGTTCAAAACTATCATTTAATATAGTATTAATAATTTCATAGTGTTTTAAAGCTGCATGAGCACGGAAAGATGAGTTTAAATGTAGCTTTCAAGGTCTTCAACGTGGAAAATACGACGAGTGACATCGCGGTCTTATTCCGGAAAAACCTAGCCCTAGAGAAAAGTTTATCCAAAACGTTACGCATATTATGAAGGTCTATAAAAAACCATTCTAAAACATTGAAGGACCTGTGTGTGCAGCTCCTTTTTCCCTTCTCCAATTCTTGATGTTGAAGACAGCGCAGAGAACTTATAGGAGAATTACGGATTGGATAAGAATTTTGATTAAAGATCCTAGGGTCAATTTTAAAAAAACTGCATGCTAAAACATGTCTTTTTCCTATAATGAATGGTGTCAATAACTTTTCACCGCAAAACGCTATAGCTTATGATATAATATATCGTGGTTAGTTGTACAATTACGAGGTGATTCTAAATGGAGTTAAGCGAAGTGATTAAAAAAGTACGTTTGGAGCTGTGTTTGTCTCAAGAGGGACTTGCTCGTGAGCTTCATGTTGGTTTTACATCTGTGAATCGATGGGAGAATAATCATACAAAGCCGAATCAAATTGCTCGACATGCCTTAATCAAGCTTTGTAAAAATAAAAATGTAAACACTGAATTGATTGAGTTGCTTGTGAAGGCGAAATAGATATTATGTAGTTTTGGAAAAGGGCTTAGGGAATTTCTATTCTATAATATGAGGAGATATGATATGAAAGCTGAAAGGGAAATAGAAACCGCTTTTATAGAAAAGCTTAGGAACTTAAAATACATATATCGTGAGGATATTAGAGATAAAGCTTCGCTTGAAGCTAATTTCAAAGAACATTTTGAAAGACTGAATCGTGTAAAGTTAAGCAATTCTGAATTTGAGCGCCTCAGAGATAGTATTATCACTGCAGACGTATTCACTGCTGCAAGGACTTTACGAGAAATTAACACTTTTAAGCGTGATGATGACACGCCGCTGCAATACACCCTTGTTAATATAAAAGACTGGTGTAAAAATGAATTTGAAGTGATAAACCAACTACGCATAAACACAGATAACAGTAATCATCGTTATGATGTTATTATCCTCATCAATGGGGTTCCTGTTGTTCAGGTTGAACTGAAGTCACTGCAAATCACACCTAAAAAAGCTATGGAGCAAATTGTAGAATATAAAAACGACCAAGGCAATGGTTATACAAACTCGCTGCTTTGCTTTATGCAGCTTTTTATTGTGAGCAATGAGAGTAACACATATTATTTTGCCAACAATCACAAGGAGCACTTTTGTTTTAATGCAGACGAGCGCTTTTTGCCAATTTATCAGATGGCAGATGAGGACAATAACAAAATCACCCATCTACATGATTTTTCTGACAACTTTTTGCCAAAATGCACTCTCGGGCAATTAATAAGCCGTTACATGGTACTTGTTGTAAGTGAGCAGAAATTGATGATTATGCGTCCTTATCAGATTTACGCTGTTAAGGCAATAATGGACTGTATCGATCAGAATCGTGGTAACGGATATATATGGCATACTACCGGAAGTGGAAAAACACTTACATCGTTTAAGACATCAACCCTATTGAAGGACAATCCTGAAATTGAGAAGTGTTTATTCGTCGTTGATAGAAAAGACCTAGATAGACAAACTCGATTGGAGTTTAATAAATTTCAAGAAGGCTGCGTTGAAGAGAATACGAACACAGAAAGTTTAGTTAAACGACTTACTTCGGATGATTACCGTGACAAAGTTATTGTTACCACAATTCAGAAGCTTGGGCTCGCTCTTAATGAAGATAGCAAGCGTAACCAAGAGAAAAAGAAAAGGGGCGAACCGACCTACAAAGATCGCTTGGCACAGCTCATCGATAAACGTATTGCTATTATTTTTGATGAATGCCATCGCTCACAATTTGGCGATAATCATGAAGCAATTAAAAACTTTTTCCCGAAAGCGCAGCTTTTCGGCTTTACCGGAACACCAATATTTGAAGAAAATGCAACATATAAACAAATTGATGGAACGGTTGGTTCTTATATCACAACAAAAGATGTTTTCGAAAAAGAACTACATGCCTATACCATAACTAATGCCATTGATGACCGCAATGTGCTTCGCTTTCACATCGATTATTTTAAGCCAGAAGATGTCAAAAAAGCAGCAAAAGCCTCTGACACTGTAAGTAAAAAAGCGATTGTCGAAGCAATATTAGCAAAACATGATGCGGCTACTAATGGTAGACGATACAATGCGATTTTCGCCACAGCTTCTATCAACGATGCAATAGAATACTTTGAGATCTTCAAATCGTTACAAGAGGAACGAAAAAAGAATGAGGGCGCAAGCTTTAAGTCGTTAAATATTGCCTGTGTTTTCTCTCCACCGGCTGAAGGAAACAAAGATGTTAAGCAGTTACAAGAAGACCTACAGCAAGAAAAGGCCGATAATGAACAAGAGCCCGATAAGAAAAAGGCAGCACTTAAAAGCATCATTGATGACTACAACTTGCAGTACGGCACAAATCACAGCATAAACGATTTCGACTTATACTATCAAGATGTGCAAAAACGTATTAAAGACCAAAAGTACCCAAATTCTGACTATCCGCAGGTAAACAAAATTGATATAACTATTGTGGTGGATATGCTTTTAACAGGATTCGATTCAAAGTATCTAAACACCTTGTACGTTGATAAAAACTTAAAGCAACATGGCTTAATCCAAGCATTTTCAAGAACAAACCGTGTTTTGAACGATACAAAGCCTTACGGAAATATTCTTGATTTTAGAGGGCAAGAAAAAGATGTAGATGAAGCAATTGCCCTGTTTTCTGGAAAAGAAAACAGTAATAGGGCAAAAGAAATTTGGCTTGTTGACCCCGCTCCTGTTGTGGTTGAAAAGCTGGATAAAGCAGTTGCCGATCTTGAGAAATTTATGGAATCACAAGGGTTAGAATGTAAGCCAGAGCGAGTAAGCAACCTTAAGGGCGACGCCGCACGAGGTGAATTTATCAATAAATTTAAGGAAGTGCAGCGACTTAAAACACAGCTTGATCAATATACAGATATCAAAGAAGAACAAGAGGCAAAAATTGAAGAACTGTTGCCGGAAGACACTTTGCGTGCGTTCCGTGGTGTCTATATTGAAACTGCCCAAATGTTAAAAGCACAGCAGGGCAAAGATATTAGGGATAAAGATCCGGTGATTGAACAGATTGATTTTGAGTTCGTTCTATTTTCCTCTGCAATTATTGATTATGACTACATTATGTCTCTAATTTCGAGATATACACAACCCGATGTGCCTAAAAAAGAAAAAATGAGCCGTGAGCAGCTTATTAGTTTACTTTGTTCCAATTCAAATATGATGGAAGAACGTGAAGATATTATTGCTTATATCAGCACATTGGAATCTGGTAAAGGATTGGATGAAAAGGAAATAAAAGCTGGATACCAAAAATTCAAGGAAGAAAAAGCAGTAAAAGAAATGGAATCAATTGCAAACAAACATGGTATTGAACCTGTATCGTTGCAAGCCTTTATAGATGAAATTATAGGGCGTATGATTTTTGACGGTGAAAAATTAAGTGATTTGTTAGAGCCGCTGGAGCTTGGCTGGAGAGATAGGACTAAGAAGGAGCTGGAATTGATGGACGAATTAATACCGCTTTTTAAAAATCTTGCAGGCGGACGTGTGATTGTGGGGCTGAATGCATATGAATAGAAAAGAGAAAATGGCTTTGATACCAAAACTGAGGTTTCCGGAATTTGAAAAAAATGGCGCGATTAACTTTGAAAATGGAAATGTAATATTTGAATCAATCAGTAATAAAAATCATAACTCTGATCTTCCTGTTCTCGCTATAACTCAGGAACATGGCGCTATTCCAAGAGATCGGATTAATTATAATGTGTCTGTAACGAATAAGAGCCTTAAAAGTTACAAGGTTGTCGAGATAGGGGATTTTGTCATTAGTTTACGGTCTTTTCAAGGTGGCATAGAATATTCTTTGTATCATGGTATTTGCAGTCCAGCATACATTATTTTACGCAAAAAAATTCCAATAGTGGAACAATACTATAAGCATTATTTTAAAACAAATAAGTTTATACAAGACCTAAACAAAGACTTAGAAGGCATAAGAGATGGTAAGATGGTAAGCTATAGTCAATTTTCATCGATACTATTACCTAAACCAGAAAACAAAGAACAACAAAAGATTGCTGATTTCCTGTCCTCCCTTGATGACCTTATAACTGCAGAGGATAAAAAGCTTGAAGCTCTCAAAGTGAATAAAAAAGGATTAATGCAGAAGTTACTCCCTGCCGAAGGTAAAACTATGCCTGAGTGGAGATTTCCAGAGTTTAGGGGGTGTAGGGAGTGGGATATATACCTGATCAAGGATTTTGCAAAAGTTACTACTGGAAAAAAGGATACGCAAAATAAAGTTGATAATGGTAAATATCCGTTTTTTGTGAGATCTCAAGCCGTTGAGAAAATAGATTCATATACATTTGATTGTGAAGCAATTTTAACATCCGGTGACGGTGTTGGTGTAGGCAAAAACTTTCATTATATTAATGGAAAATTTGACTTTCATCAAAGAGTTTACTGCATATATGATTTTTCGAAATCGGCATTTGGCAAGTTTGTCTTTCAATATTTCTCTGAACACTTTAACAATAGAGTAATGAAGTTAAGTGCGAAAAATTCTGTTGATTCTGTTAGGAAGTCTATGATCACAGAAATGCCAATTACTATGCCAAACATAGCAGAACAACATAAAATATCCGATTGCCTTTCTAGCATAGATGATCTCATAACCGCACAAGCAGAAAAAGTTAAAACTCTGAAATTACACAAAAAAGGCTTGATGCAAGGACTGTTCCCTTCTATCGAGGAGGTGAGTGGATGAGTTCTCAATCGATAACTTCTTTTTCTGATTTAAATGCACTGGCGAACCATTTTAGAACGGTTCTCGATAGCAAGAAGTATGTTCTTCTTTTTGCATACAATGGTACAGGCAAAACAAGACTTTCAGGAGCGTTTAAAGACTTAGGGAAACATTCTATTCCTGAAAGTGAAGAAAAAACGCGAGATACATTATATTACAATGCTTTCACAGAAGATTTATTCACTTGGGATAACGACTTAGAGGGCGACACCAATAGACTGCTGTATATTAATAGAAATTCTCGTTTTTTTGATGGCTTAAGAGAGCTTGAAATGGAAAGTCGTATTCGTCCGTTTTTAAATCGATACGCTGATTTTGATTTTTCAATTGATTATCAAAATTGGACGATTAGTTTTTCGCGGGAAGTAAGAAAAGATGGCGGAACTGAAAACGTGGATAACATAAAGATTTCTCGTGGCGAAGAAAATATATTTGTATGGTGTTTTTTTCTGGCGGTTGTCCAATTAGTTGTTGACCAAGAACCAGCCTACAGTTGGGTTAGGCACATTTATATCGATGATCCCATTTCATCACTGGATGATAATAACGCCATAGCAGTAGCAAGCCACTTAGCGCAGATGCTAAAAAGCCAAGAGGATATTAAAGTAGTCATATCTTCACATCATTCGTTGTTTTTCAATGTAATGTATAATGAGTTTAAAAGGGCAAAAGGCAAGGACTATCACTTATTAAAGAATAAGGAAACAGACGAATACCTCATTCAAGAAACCAAAGATACTCCATTTTTCAACCATGTTGCATTAATAAAAGAGCTAAGCAAAGCAGCGAACACAGGTAGGCTCTATACTTATCACTTCAATATTTTGCGAAACATTCTTGAAAAGGCAGCATCGTTTCATGGATTCAAAGACTTCACCGAATGTATTAAACGCGATGAAGATGACCCGGATGGAATCACATTTGGAAGATATGTGAACATATTAAGTCATGGGAACTATTCGCTGTTTGAGCCTATTGAAATGGTTGAAGATAATAAAGAGGTTTTTAGAAAAATTTTAAGGGGTTACATGGAATTATACCGATTCAACCCTGAACTATTTACCGAAGAATAGGGGGCAAAACAATGAATGATACACAGCAAAAACAATTAGGCGCAACACTTTGGGGAATTGCTGACAAATTACGCGGGTCCATGAATGCTGATGACTTCCGTGATTATATGCTGTCTTTCCTCTTCCTGCGCTATCTTTCAGATAATTATGAAGAAGCGGCAAAGAAAGAACTTGGCAGCGATTATTTACAATGTGAAGAAGAAATAAAAAAAATCACAGTTGCTGCCAATCAGGATGATGTTATTAACGCATTAAAAGAACAGATAACAAACTATTTTAATAAACAGCAATTGGATAGCAAGGAAAAAAACTCAGTAATCGAGGAACATGAGGTGTTGTTGGAAAGCAAAAAGTTAACCCCTCTTGTTGTTTGGTATATCAACAATTTAGATCAAGTGGCTATGTTTGAAAAGCAAATGCGACGTAAGGTTCATTTTGTAATTAAGCCACAGTATCTCTGGAGTAATATATACGAATTGGCCCGCACACAAAATAAGTATCTTTTGAAAAACTTGCAAGCAGGCTTCAAATTTATAGAAAACGAATCCTTTGATAGCACGTTTCGCGGATTATTCTCTGAGGTTAACCTCGACTCTGATAAACTTGGAAAGAATTATGAATTACGCAATACAACGCTGTGCTCAATAATAACTGCTATTGCAGAAGGATTATCGGAGTTCCCCAATGAAAGTGACCTTTTAGGTGATGCGTATGAATACTTAATAGGGCAATTTGCGGCGGGCTCAGGTAAAAAAGCAGGAGAGTTTTATACTCCCCAGCAAATTTCAACCATCCTTTCTAGAATAGTTACACTTGATAGCCAAGACCCGAGCACAGGCAAAAAGGAGCAACTCAAAAACATACTTGACTTTGCGTGCGGTTCTGGCTCGCTTCTAATTAATGTTAGAAAGCAGCTTGGTGCTAATAGTATTGGTCAGATATACGGACAGGAAAAGAATATCACAACTTACAACCTTGCTCGTATGAATATGCTTTTACATGGGCTTAAAGATTCCGAGTTTAAAATATTTCACGGAGATTCACTGCTAAATGATTGGGACATACTCACTGAAATGAACCCAGCAAAAAAATTGAGATGTGATGCAGTAGTAGCCAATCCACCTTTCAGCTACCGCTGGGAGCCTAACGATACTCTGGCAGAGGATTTTCGCTTTAAAAGCTACGGCCTTGCACCAAAATCAGCAGCCGACTTTGCATTTTTACTTCATGGGTTTCACTTTTTAAGTGATGAGGGAACGATGGCAATCATCTTGCCTCATGGTGTTCTGTTCCGTGGTGGAGCAGAGGAGAAGATCAGAACAAAGCTACTCAAGGATGGGAATATTGACACAATTATTGGTTTGCCAGCTAACCTGTTTTTTTCAACAGGTATTCCGGTTTGTATTCTTGTGCTTAAAAAGTGCAAAAAATTTGATGACGTGCTGTTTATCAACGCAAGTGAGTACTACGACAGAGGTAAACGACAAAATGTCCTAATGCCAGAGCATATCGACAAAATAGTTGAAACATATAAATATCGAAAAGAGGATGACAAAAAATACTCTCGCCGTGTATCTATGGAAGAAATAGAAAAGAATGATTTCAACTTAAACATTTCAAGATATGTTAGCACGGTTGCGGAAGAAGAAACTATTGACCTTGCAGATGTGAAAAAAAATCTAGATGAAATCGAGGTTGCTATTAGCAAGGCAAAGGATAAGCATAATCAGTTCTTAAAAGAGCTTGGATTGCCTGAGTTATCTTAAAACGAGATGATTACGCAATATAAGTTCTTTACAATCTAATAGTTATTTATAAATGAATACGTCTTTTAATACAAAATTAAAGTTTTTAACTTTTCTTATTCAAGTAAAGTTTCTTTATGTTGAATAGGGATTAAGTAATGATCTTCCACAATTGAGCGTGATTGTTGAGTAACACGATTAGGAAATGATCAAACTTTATTATAAAATCAAAGCATAAATCTACTGATAAAGAATCCATTTTGATCAATCTTTTTTTCAAAATGGATTCTTTTCATTTACAGGAAAATGCCGTTTTGTGAGATGTTTTTGGTTAAACTTTATTTCAAACCAACATAGGAAAGTATTTTTATCTTGTAGACATTGGTATTGACCCACTAACACGTAAGAGAAAGTAAAAGAAGCAGAGGAGAGGGGATTCATTACTAAAAAGGAAGTGGAAAATGCTTTAACAAAGCTGCTCTCAGAAGTTCGTATTGGAACGTATGTAGTACCTAGCAAACTTCTCCATAGTGAATATCTGGAAAGTTGGTTCAATATCAAGAAGCACAGTGTTGGTATTCAGACAGCAAAAGTACTGAAAGGAAACTTTAACAGTAGTAACATTCTTTCTCTAGGCAATATCAAATTAGCCAAGTTTAACAATCGTTGCATATGCAGAACTATGTTAATTCACTGTGAGACGAAGGTTTAAAGCGAGGAACGATTGAGAAAATTATCAAAATTATTCGAAACTCTCTTGAGCATGCAATAGATTTGGAGTTAATAACCAAAAATGTTGCGGCTAACACCAAGTTACCTAAAGGTGATAAGGAAGAGTTAACTGTGTGGAATGAACAGGAAGTACAACTGTTCTTGAAAGTTGCAAAGGATAGCAGGTATTTCATTGTCTTTCATTTAGCCCTTGTAACTGGAGTGCGACAAGGTGATTTCTGAGCGATTAGGACATAGTAACATCAAAATCAGATAAGGCACTTACTCACATGTTTTGCAACGATGCAAAAAGATGCAGTTAACAAAATAGAAGAGATTTTGTAAGGAATGTGTCCAATGGTCCTTATAGAGTATGAAAGTTAACAAAAGGAGGGAAATGATGAACGCACGCCAATATTTTTATCATAATGTGCAGCCTAGATTGAAAGGGATAAGTTATCAAAACGCAATGAATATCAAAATGCCAGAGAAAAATAGAGTCGCCACAAAAATATGGAGACACATCCCACAATTCAGCAATGACCGTCATGTGGAGGATGTCATCAAAGATTTGTTGACGTATCATATCCCGCAAACATTTCGAAGTCGTCTAGAGCATATGTTTATTGCCAAATTGAATAGCCATGAATACCAAGCTACAGCTCTGATAAAACCAGGAGAATACCGTGGGGACCTGATTTATTATTATGTTGGACTTGCAGACTGCCTATATGAGTTTTCTATTTATTATACTGAATTCTCCGATAATAAAACCGATATTGGCATCCTTCAAGATCATGGACGAAGGCTTACCATCATGGCCAATGAATGGAGAAAAATCTATCCTCTTACGATTGACCTAGACCGAAATCTCGTTGTTGAAATATTTGACGATAAATTAATGCTTAAGGCTGCCCATATTGCAACGCTAACAGATAAATTTATTATTTGCCATGAAATCGCACATCATTTACTTGGTCATACTGGAAAAAATAATGATGCATATTTTCTTTTGGAAAAAATTCCAGAAGAACTGAAATCATGGAAAAATAAATCGATTGAGCATGCAATAGAATTTCAAGTGGATGCTTTGGCAACTCTGTTTATGATGAAACTTAGTGACACCACAATGGTTCAAGGTGCTCTTGGTGAATCTCAGGAAGCATTTGAAGCAATTCTTGGGTGCTTGCTATCACTGTCAGTTAACAGATTTCTTTCGAATGATCCAGATGAAGTCACGAGTGAGTATCCTTCAGATAATGAAAGATTTGAAAGTTGTCTTGCAATACTTTCACACTTTACTGATCCTACATTTCCTGAACGGGTTAGTGAAAAGCTTGCTACTATGTTCGCTTATCTTAAAATGCTTGATAAATTTAATGATCTTGTTGAGAACGGTGTATCCGGAAGAGAAATAAAGTCCATCAAAAATATATTGAAACTCCTTTTACTGGCTAGGGATGGAATAAAAAAAGAGTCCTGATAAAGTAGGGATCTTCGAAGAATCTATATGCACATGTGGAACAAAATAATAACACTTCTAGTGAGAAGAGATAGTCTTTACAATGAGCAGCAAACTGCTCCCTGTTTTTATTGAAGGGGGGCTTTGATGAAATAACTGAGGAGCTATTTTTGAAGCTCTTTCGCATTTTTCAAGATTCAGCGATCGGGTGCAATTCTGGAACAAGAAGTAAAAGGGTGGTATATATTAGACATGTATAATATGTACTACCCCTTATTTTTTTATTTTAGGTCTTAATAAATTTTAAACATTTAAACTTTATTTGAAATCAATATAAATATCCGAATTTTAACCTTTACAAAATAATTTAGGCCAACGTCCTAAATTATTTTGTAGAGGGTAGCAAGCGAAGCGCGGTAGTAAATGAACAACTTTGTGGTAGGGTGACCAATTTGTGACCAGAGAGTTTTTGACGGCCTTAGAATTAAAAAATACAAAATAAAAACCCCTTGAATACTAAGGAGTTTCAGTATGACCCCGGAGAGGCTCGAACTCACGACCTCCACCCTGTCTAAGTTATGGGAAGTAACTACTTTTCAATCTTCAAACCTAATTCACAAAATCTATTAATCTGCACCCAATTACTTCCTTCTTATCTCCTCATATTCTATAATTAATCTATAAAATTAAATGGGGGTAATTTCCAAAATGAAGCTTCAAACCGTGACCCAAAAAGCTACTCAATTTGAACCCGATATTTCATTGCTTGCTGAAAAAGAATCGGGGCGCCAAGAATTCATAAAGCGTTTTCCATTAGAAGCCTTAAGAAATCTCACCATAGAAGAATATGCAAATACTAAAACAAAAGATTGTTTCAATTACTGGCTCGAGCGAAAAAATATTTTAGGCGGCATTGGCGGAGCCAATTCTGCTAAATTCGGTATTTATCTTGCTAAAACTGGTGAGTACTGTAAAAGTTATGGTAAACAAAAAGTGGTATTAAAAGATGAACAGTTACAAGAAGAATTTAGAGTCCTAAAAGAAGGGATTTGTGAGGCAATACGACTTGCAAAGGAAGGCCGCATCTCTGAAATTCTTAAATTGAATTTACCAATTTATAATATGGTGCTGCTAAAAATTTTAAATATTTATGTTCCAGAGAAATTTTTTAATATTTATTCACCACCAATATTGATTGAGCTTGGGAAGGAATTACATATAAAAGATGTATTGCTTACTCCTCAGAATGCAATTGAGTTGAATCATGCAGTGTTGCATGCTATTAAAAAAGAAAATGTTTTTTTTGATTGGTCAAATGAAAAGATCTCAAGATTTATCTGGGATACATTTTCTGAGCGGGATAAATCGCTTGATAAGAATATAAACTATTGGCTAGCTGGACATACATATGGAAAAGATCGTTCCATTCAAGATTTTTTATTGAAAAACAATTGCGTAGCAATAGGCTTTTTACAAGAGGATTTATCCTCTCTTTTAGAAGAAGAAAATATTGAAGATATCGTAGATGAGAAAGAAGAAACATCAGCAGGACAAAAAGCGTTAAAGCAATTTTTAAAAATGAAAGAAGGAGACCTTGTTGCTTTAAAAACATCTTTTACTCGTAAGGTTGATGGGAAGACACGATCAGTGTTACGAGTTAGTGCTGTTGGGGAAATTACCAAAGATACTATCGATGGTTATGAATTCTCTGAAGAGTACGGGCATCTCCTTCCAGTCGAGTGGATTAATACTGAGGAGAGGGAGTTCATAGGTTACGGAGGATATCGTAGTACATTAAATGAAGTGAAAAGTAAGAATACAATAAATTTAGTATTTATGCAGGGAAAGGAAATTAGCAATACACCCCAAGAATCTAGTGAAATATTAGATATAGATCCAAGAAACTATGTATTTTTTGGTCCACCTGGAACGGGGAAAACATATCAAATTGTTGAACGTGCTCTTGAATTAATCGATAAAAGAACATATGAGGAATTGAAAGCAGATGGACGAGAGGCATTGCAACAAGAGTTTTCACGTTTAACTAAAGATGGGAGTATTCATCTCGTGACATTCCATCAGTCCTATGGATATGAAGATTTTATAGAAGGATTGAAATCTGATGGAAAAGGGAACTTTGTGCCAACAGATGGTATTTTGAAAAAAGCCGCTCTTGAAGCGATGTATGAAGGAATTCAAAGCACTAGTCAGGACTTTTCTAATGAAGTTCGTTTTGAGCAACTTTATGATTACCTGGTTGAGAATGGTTTGAAGAATAATATTCGATTCGAATCAAAAACAGGAACGACAAATTTCATTTCATACATTTCAGAGCAAAATAATATCGTTGTAACGAGTGAGGATGTAAAAACTAGTTCAATAGTTTCAAAGAATCGTTTACTAAGTTTGTATCGCTATATTCAGGAGAATGATATTGATTGGAAGAATAATATTATGTTTGTTCGTGAGGCAATTGGTGGGTGTAATCAGACGAGATATTGGTCTGTACTAAATTGGATATTAGAAAAAATGGAAGATACAACAGAAGAAGAAAAAATTGAGGTTGAGGGAGAAGAGAAAAAGGCAATTATTCAAAAGGCATTGCTGGAAAACGGTTCGTTTGATTATTTGAATGCGAAAAAACATGTTGTAATTATTGATGAAATGAACCGAGGCAATATTTCTAAGATTTTTGGTGAGCTGTTAACGTTACTGGAAGAGGATAAACGTTTAACACAAAGTAATGAATTGATTGTTGAACTACCTTATTCAAAAGAGAAGTTTACGTTACCACCCAATTTATATGTAATAGGGACGATGAATACGGCCGACCGTTCAATTGCACTGCTTGATACAGCGTTACGCCGTCGCTTTGTGTTTGAAGAAATCATGCCAAATACGGATCTTCTTGAATCGATTGGTGATGAAATTGATCTTGCTGAAATGCTTTCTGTTATTAATAAGCGGATTGAAGTGCTGTATGATCGCGATCATATGATTGGGCATGCGTATTTTATAAACGCAAAAACAGATAATGAAGTTATAGCTATTTTTCAAACAAAAATCATTCCACTTTTACAAGAGTATTTTTATGATGATTGGGAAAAAATCGGTCTTGTTTTGGGTGGAATAGGGAGTTCAAAAGAAGATCAATATATTGTTTATAAAGAAGAAGTTAATGTAAATGAATTGTTTAAACAAAAGCCATCTATTTATATTCCTGCACTGTACCGGGTAAAACGAAAATTAACAGCACAAGAGCTAATAGCGATTTATGAATAAGACAATTATAGTGCGTGAGGCGTATGACTGGATTACAGAAAATGACGTTACAGCAGAACAATTTGATGAGCTTATACGGTATATTGAAGAAAAATATCCAAATGAACTGGTGATTGATCAGAAGTATAAACGACTGCGCTTTATTAATTATGTTGGCGTGATACAATGTTCAGATGTGAGGTACGAAATTATTCCCAAAATAAAACTCACACCTATTGACGATCGAAAGGCATTGCTAAGAATGCTTTCAGTTACAGGATTTTTACCGGTTTCATTTTATGAGGAAGTACTAAATGGTGAAGATAGAGGGGAACTGCTTACGGCATTTCTTGCTACATTTCTTACTCGTTTGCTAAATGAACTCAGAAAAGGGACTTTTAAAACATACGAACGTCATGAAGAAAATTTAAATACACTGCGTGGCAAACTCGAGCTTAGTAAACACATTTATAAGAATGTATTTCAAAAGACAAAAGCATATTGTGCATATGATGAATATACGGAAAATAACTCTTTAAATCAGCTCTTTAAATGTGCATTGCTCATTGTAAAAAAACATACCAAAATACATACTTTAAAACTTTATCTTGAGCGCTGTTTAGGCTACTTAGAACCTGTGGATGTAGTACATTTCACAGAGAAGGAATTAAAAAGCATTACATTTAACCGACAGAATGAACGTTTTCGTCAAGCTGCTTTATTTGCTAAGCTAATTGTTGAGAGGGCAACGATTTATAGTAAAGGGCAAGGAGCATCATCGTTCTCTTTCTTATTTCAAATGAATATGTTGTTTGAAAAATATATTGAAGTAGCACTACAAGAGACTATTGGTAATAATAAAATAATCAGTCAACATGCAGAAAAGAGGCTATTACGTAATAAGAAGAGTGGACGCCAGAACATTTTATTAAAACCAGATTTTGTGATTGATAATGTGATAATCATGGATACAAAGTGGAAAAGTGCAACAAATAATGGAAAAAGTAGTTATGTTCAGAGTGACATTTATCAAATGTATGCGTATGTAACTGCTTATAAGGAAGTTCAAAGGTGTATATTGCTGTACCCGAAACAAGAAATAGAAGCTGATCATCCTGTGTGGGAAGTTATCGATACTGAAAAAACTATCGAAATGTGCACGATAAGAATTGATGAATTTTCCGAGACTGTACGAGAATTAGAGGGAATTCTACAAAAACAAGTTAAATAATTTTGTAAAGACACTCGATTGAACATGGGTGTCTTTTATTATAGAAATCAAATCTCCTTTCGTAAAAGTATGAATATTTAGTTTTTTTATTGAAATTTTCTTGAACTTATTATATAATAAGTTCAAGAAAATTTTTCCTTTTTAATCATTCCTAAATAAACACAAACCTTTCGGGTTTACGATTCATTACAAGGAAGTGTATAAAACATATACGCTAATTTGTAATACGAATGTATTCCTGGGAGGTTTTTTTGCGTTGTAGGAATAGGACAAGTAATGAACTAACAAGGATGTGATAGTATGTCTTAACTTTTAAGAATAGTAGTAGGAAAGTAAGAACTTTGGATTTCAAAATACAAAAGAAGGTGAAAAAAGATGAGAGGAGAATTCTCGTCTTTTTTATTTCGAAAGGAGAAGGACATGGGTAAGAAAATTATGGTTCAATCTGTAAAGCTGGTAAAAGACAGTAATCGTATTTATGATATTGAGAAAAAGAAAATCACTTGTCCAGCGGATGCTGTACGCTTTGCACAGATTATATTTGATATAGAATCAAGGCCAAATGAAATTTTTGGTGTGTTTAACTTAAATACAAAGAATGAAATTATTGGATGTAGTATTGTGTTCGAAGGAACTGTTGATTCATCGTTAGTCCATCCAAGGGAAACCTTCCGTACGGCAATATTAAACAATGCATCTTCAATCGTATGTTTTCATAACCATCCATCAGGACATAGTATGGAGTCCCATGAAGATGTTGAAGTAACTAAGAGATTAAAAGAATGTGGAATTATTATTGGTATACCTCTTCTAGATCACGTAATCATTGGAGATAACAGCTATGTAAGTTTAATGAAAAAGGGGATTATATAATAAAAAGTAATAAAATAATTATAGTCAAGAGTGTGTATGGTAGAATCCGGAGATTCTAAAGCGTTTACTCGCATAGATCTTCTTCTTGTTTTTTATTGTAAAGATAATTTATAAATGTATCCATAATATGTGATTCGTGGAAATAGACAGATTAGGTGATAAGAAATATAGGAAAAGAGGAAAAAATCCTGTGCCTATTAGACTAACAAGATAGGTTTAATCTAAAGCGAGAAAGAATAGGCTAAAAATTTTACAATTGATAATATATAACTAGAAAAAGGACCGGAATACGGTCCTTTTTTCTGTTTTATCGAAGCATGCTGTTCGTAAAAATCCTTCCAGACAGTTACATGTTTATAAGGTGAAATAGCCACTTGGAACTCGGTTTTACGTAAAGGAGAAGAACTACGCCTGAAGATAAAAGTACTTATAAATTTTAAAGGATTTCCTTATGTGTACCATGAAGCAAAATATATTTATGATAAAATATAGTAAAAGATGATTAAGAGGGGACAATTAACGTGAAACCAACAATTTATGATGTTGCGGAAAAAGCAGGTGTATCAATAGCAACTGTATCCAAGGTAATTAATCAAACGGGACGTATTAGTGAAAAAACAATAAACAAAGTAAATCAGGTAATGGATGAATTAGATTACCAGCCAAGTAGTGTGGCAGCAGCGTTAACAGGTAAAAAAACATATACGATTGGGGTACTTGTCCCAGATATCTCAAACCCATTTTTTGCAGAAGTGGCAAGAGCTTTTGAAAATAGTGCACGAGAATCGGGATATACACTTATTTTGTGTAGTACGGACCATCAAACAAAACGTGAGCATGAATACATCGATTTATTATTTAAAAAGCAAGTAGATGGCATTATTATTGCAACGGAGCTAAATGATTATAAACTAGTTAAAAAAATCGTGAACCGAGATTTGCCGCTTGTATTATTCACTGTAGATCATCCTTCCATCACAACTCATGTTGTTACAACTGATGATATGAGGGGAGGCTATCTAGCTGGAAATTATCTAACGCAGAAAGGCCATACATCTTTAACGATTATGAAGGAGAAGGATAGAAAAAGTAGTTTAGGGAGACTAAATGGTTTCAAGCAGGCTCTTAAAGATTCAGGTATCTCATTAGATGATGATGCTATAATTAGCTGCTATTCGACAGTTGAAGATAGCAAGCGTGCAAGTAAAGAATTACTTAATTTACCTAACAGACCTACAGCGGTTTTTGCTTGTACAGATTTAATTGCTATATGTCTTATGAATGAAGCAAGAAAACAAGGACTTTCAATTCCGGAAGATTTATCAATTATCGGATTTGATAATACCATCTATGCTGAGATTGCAGATCCAGGGTTAACAACAATTGAACAGCCGATTACACAAATGGCGACCTGTACGTTTGAACAACTGCTAAAAACGATGGAAATGAAGGAGTATGCTAAGCAAAAAATTACAATTATTCCTCAGTTAGTAGAGCGATCTTCAGTAAAGGATATTACATGATATCTTTTTTAATATCTTATTTGAATGTAACAAAAAGAAGGTCATCTTAACCATATACAGTTATGATGACCTTCTTTTATATTTAGGATTTATACAGAGAATTGCTCACCGCTTTTCGTATTTAAATCCTGCTTCATCTCATTTTCCTTTGGAATAGTAAGGAAATGAGTTAAGAATGCACCAAAGAAGTACAATCCAGCAAAAATCCACATCACGCCCCCTACACCTAATGGTCCGATGAAGGCAGTTACTACTAATGGCCCAACAAATGCTGATAATCCTGAACCTAAATTTAAGACAGACATTGCAGCTCCTTTATTTTCAGGAGATAAAGATGGGACTAATGCTGTAAGAGGTACATAACCGGCAAGAGTTGCTCCATAGCAACATGCAACAAATAATATTGCCCAATAATTATGTCCGACCATTTGTGGTACATAATAGAGTGCAAGAGTTACAATTCCGCAACCGACTCCTCCGAACCATTTAATTGTATTTACCCAACCAAACTTGTCTCCAACAATACCAAAAATAATATTAAACACCATATTTACAAAGAATAGAGTACCCCAAATTTGTAGCCATTCAGTCATTGTAAAATTATATTTCATCATATAAGTAGGCAGAAAAACAACAAATCCAAACTGAGCGGCCGAGTTTATAATTTTAACAATACCACCTATACCAACTTTAGGATTTTCAAATGCGATGGTAATGCCTTTTAGTAATTCGCTTGATTTGTTAGCACTTACGGTTTGTGCTTTAAACTTGTCCTTATTTACAACAATAGAGAATAATCCCCCGACAACAACGAAAATTAAGGCGCTCCATAAAGTAGCGATTTCCCCGATTTTAGGAACCATATAGCTAGAATAAAAGGCACCTATAACACTAAGTCCAAGCTGGAATACGAACCAGAACCAGCCAACTGCTCTTGAAAGCATTTGCTGCGGAGTACTGTAAGATACCCAAACTAAGAAAGAATAAGCAAATAAGGGATAACCAAATCCTCGTAGAGCGTAGCAAATTATTATTACCGGATAATTCATATGTTGAATACCTATACCTATGAACCCAATGGAACCTAAAATGAATGATACTAAACCAAACGTCATTACTTTTCTTGGTCCCCACATTTGTACAAATACCCCCGAAAACCAAGAAGAAGCAGATACAGTAATCCCGTAAATAGTAAACAGAAAAGCAGCGTGTTCTAGTGTTAGTCCTTTTTCAACGAGATAAGGGGATAACCATCCTTGTTCTAAACCATCCCCAATCATAAAAACAATAATCCCTATGTATCCCCAAGTTAAATTAGAAGGAATACCAATCTTGTCCATAAATGTTTTGTTTGAACTCATTGCGTTCATTCTCCCACCACCGATAAGTTTTTTGGTTAAGCGCTTAATTCTTTTTGATAAAAAAAGTATACGCTTACATTATGGGGTCGTCAATGAAATTTTTTGACAATTTACAACTTTCTTTTATAAGGGCATTCTATTTACTTATTGGACAATAAAATAATAATGAGTATGAAAAGAAAGGAATACCTTATAGATGGGGTTTACTATTAAAAAGGCTTATCTTCCCTTGTTATATCAGTATTTTAAAAGATTATTTTTGTAGCTGTTAAGATTATTTATTTCTAATTATTAGTTTGTATATGGACTAAGTACGTTTACTTGCGAAATTTGAAATTCAGATAAAAAGAAAAGTATTCAAAAAAATAAAAATGTTTTCAATTTAGAATCAAGTGTGTATAATGAAGAAAAATAGGGAAAGCGCTTAACTTAATTTGATGTGCTAAACCTTATAGACTTTCATTTTGTTTCTTAAATTTAAATAAAGAGGGAGAAATCATATGAATGTTTTAACGATTGGAATTATTGGGGCTGGACGTATTGGGAAACTGCATGTTGATAATTTGCAGCTGATGCCACAAGTGAAAATTAAAGCGGTTTCAGATGTAATGATTAGTCATCTAGAAAAGTGGGCTGAGGATAAAGAGATTTCCACTCTGACTACAAACTATCAGGATTTATTAGCAGATCCAGAAATTGATGCTGTCTTTATATGCTCACCAACAAATACACATGCACAAATTATTAAAGAGGCGGCACTTGCGAAAAAACATATTTTCTGCGAAAAGCCTGTTAGTTTCTCGGTAGAAGAAACATTAGATGCATTAGAAGTAGTAAAAGAACAAGGCGTATCTCTTCAAGTAGGTTTTAACCGCCGTTTCGATCCTAACTTCAGAAAAGTCTATGATCTTATTCAACAAGGAGAAGTGGGACACCCACATATTTTAAAAATTACGTCTAGAGATCCACAACCGCCAAGTATAGAATATGTTCGTTCTTCAGGTGGATTGTTTATGGATATGATGATTCATGATTTTGATATGGCTAGGTATGTGATGAATAGTGAAGTTGTAGAAGTATTTGCATATGGAACAACATTAATTGATCCGTCCATTCAGGAAGTAAATGATGTTGATACAGCAATTGTCACATTAAAATTTGCGAATGGAGCTTTAGGGGTAATTGATAATAGCCGCCAAGCTGTTTATGGATATGACCAGCGTCTTGAAGTGTTTGGTGAAAAAGGAGCGGTCGCTGCGGATAATTGCTGCCCGACAACTGTGCAAGTGTCAAAAACAGAAGGTGTTGTAAAAGATAAGCCGCTTTATTTCTTCTTAGAGCGTTATACGCAGGCTTACATTGAAGAAGTAACACAATTTACAAAGTCAATTATAGAAGGACAAGCTGTTATTTGCAGTGGTAATGATGGGCTACAAGCGGAGCGAATTGCGAAGGCCGCGAAGGAATCTTTACTAACAGGAAAACCTGTTCAAATTGAACATAAACAGCCTGCATTTAATCAATAAAGAGAGCGCTTACTTCTAGAAATTTAAAGAGTAGTGAATCGTATGGTTATAAAAATTTTTGAACCATATCATTCACTCTTTCATAAAGCATGGGAGGTAGAAACAATGAATCCACTTATTTTTAAAGAAGATTGTTCATTAGACCTAATTGCAGTTGGACGTTTATGCGTTGATTTAAATGCCAATGAAACACAACGTCCTATGGAAGAAACAAGAACATTTACTAAGTATGTGGGGGGTTCTCCTGCGAATATTGCGATTGGTGCGGCACGCCTTGGCTTACAAACAGGATTTATCGGTAAAGTGTCCGATGATCAAATGGGCCGCTTTATTACAGGATACTTAAAAGATAACAATATTAATACGGATCAGATATGTATTGATCGCACTGGTGCAGTGACAGGTTTAGCTTTTACAGAAATTAAAAGCCCTGAAGATTGTAGTATTTTAATGTACCGCGACAATGTCGCAGATTTAAATCTTGATCCAACAGAAGTATCTGAGGACTATATTAAACAATCAAAGGCTCTCTTAATTTCAGGAACAGCTTTAGCGAAAAGTCCTTCTCGCGAGGCGGTATTTTTAGCGCTAGAATATGCGCGTAAACATGATGTAGTCGTATTTTTTGATGTTGATTACCGCCCGTATACATGGCAATCAGAGGCTGAAACGGCTGTGTATTACAATCTAGCGGCTGAAAAATCTGATGTCATTATTGGAACGCGTGAAGAATTCGATATGATGGAAAAACTATTAAATTACGAACAATCTAATGATCAAGTTACGGCTGAAAGATGGTTTTCTCATCATGCAAAAATCGTCGTAATTAAGCATGGCGGGGATGGTTCAATCGCTTATACGAGAGACGGCCAATCGCACCGCGGCGGTATTTTTAAAACAAAGGTATTAAAGACGTTTGGCGCTGGCGACTCGTATGCATCTGCGTTTATTTATGGCTTAATGCAAGGGCTTGAAATTCCTCAGGCGATGCGATTAGGTGGTGCTTCTGCTTCCATTGTTATTTCTAAACATAGCTGTTCGGATGCAATGCCAACAAGGGCAGAGATTTCTTCATTTATGGAAACGGCTGAGGAAATTGTATAGAAACATCATAAATGAGTAATCAAGTAAGTGCGTATCTTATATACGCTTCTACATTACATAAAAGGGAGAGAATGAATATGACAGTACAAACAGCACAAATTGTAAAAAACTACATTGGCGGCGAATGGGTAGAATCTATTTCAACTAAGATGGAAGCGGTATACAATCCAGCAACAGGGGAAGAAATCGCCCAGGTACCTCTTTCAACAAAAGTAGATGTTGAACAAGCTGTATTAGCAGCAAATGAAGCTTTCAAATCTTGGTCTAAAACAGCTGTGCCAAAACGTGCTCGTATTCTATTTAAATATCAACAATTATTAGTAGATAACTGGGAAGAGTTGGCGAAACTTATTACGATTGAAAACGGAAAAAGCTATAACGAAGCTTATGGTGAAGTTCTTCGTGGTATTGAGTGCGTGGAGTTTGCTGCAGGTGCTCCTACATTAATGATGGGAAAACAGCTTCCTGATATTGCGACAGGTATAGAATCTGGTATGTATCGTTACCCAATTGGTGTTATAGGCGGGATTACACCTTTTAACTTCCCAATGATGGTTCCATGCTGGATGTTCCCACTTGCGATTGCGTGTGGTAATACATTTGTATTAAAACCATCAGAGCGTACACCACTTCTAGCAGCAAAATTAGCCGAATTAACTGAAGAAGCAGGCTTACCAAAAGGTGTATTAAATATCGTAAATGGTGCACACGATGTAGTAAACGGTCTTCTTGAACACAAATTAGTGAAGGCGATTTCATTTGTAGGTTCCCAGCCTGTCGCAGAATATGTATACAAAAAAGGAACAGAAAACTTAAAACGAGTGCAAGCATTAGCAGGTGCGAAAAACCATTCCATTGTATTAAATGATGCGAATTTGGAGCTAGCAACAAAGCAAATTATTAGTGCTGCATTCGGTTCAGCTGGTGAGCGTTGTATGGCAGCTTCTGTTGTAACAGTAGAAGAAGAAATTGCTGATCAACTAGTTGAAAGACTAGTAGAAGAAGCAAATAAAATTGTGATCGGTAATGGTCTTGATGAAGATGTATTTTTAGGGCCAGTTATTCGTGATAACCATAAAGAGCGTACAATTGGTTACATTGATTCAGGTGTAGAACAGGGCGCTACATTAATTCGTGATGGACGCGAAGATACAGCGGTAAAAGGAGCTGGTTACTTCGTTGGCCCAACAATTTTTGACCATGTTACAAAAGAAATGAAAATCTGGCAAGATGAGATTTTTGCTCCTGTTTTATCAATTGTTCGTGTGAAATCACTAGATGAAGCGATTGAAATTGCGAATGAGTCTCGCTTTGCAAATGGAGCTTGTATTTATACAGATAGCGGAGCAAGTGTACGTCAATTCCGTGAAACAATTGAATCAGGTATGTTAGGTGTGAATGTTGGGGTACCAGCGCCAATGGCATTCTTCCCTTTCTCTGGCTGGAAAGACTCTTTCTATGGTGATCTCCATGCGAATGGTACTGACGGCGTTGAGTTTTATACTAGAAAGAAAATGCTTACATCTCGTTGGGAAAAATAATCATGCAGAGAGAAGTAGAATCTCTCTAGTTGCTTGTAAGCGAAAGTAGCAGAAGTAGTAAAACATAAGAAGGAAGTATTAGGAGTCTACCAAATTCCTGATACTCCTTTTTCATATGCAAAATGACTGATAGAGATAGAAAGGAGCAAACAATATGCAAACTGTTAGAATGACGACGGCACAGGCCTTGGTGAAATTTTTGAATCAGCAATATGTAGAGTTTGATGGAGAACCACAAAAATTTATTAAGGGAATCTTTACGATTTTTGGTCATGGAAATGTAGTAGGCCTAGGTCAAGCTTTAGAAGAAGATGCAGAGGAATTAGAAGTATATCAAGGGAGAAATGAACAAGGGATGGCAAATGCTGCGATGGCCTTTGCAAAACAAAAACATAGAAAACAAATTATGGCATGTACTTCTTCTGTTGGTCCTGGATCAGCAAATATGATTACTTCTGCTGCAACAGCTTCTGCGAATAATATTCCCGTTTTACTACTTCCAGGTGATGTATTTGCAACGAGACAACCTGATCCTGTTCTTCAACAAATTGAACAAACACATGACTTATCTATTTCTACGAATGATGCATTTCGTGCGGTAAGTAAGTATTGGGACCGGGTGAACCGTCCTGAACAATTGATGACAGCTATGATTCAAGCCATGCGTGTTTTAACGAATCCGGCAGATACAGGAGCTGTAACAATTTGTTTACCACAAGATGTCCAAGGGGAAGCTTGGAATTTTCCAAGTTACTTCTTCCAAAAGCGTGTTCATCGTATTGAACGTCGTCTACCTACAAAAGCCAGTTTAGCGGATGCGGTGGAAATGATTAAGAAAAAGAAAAAGCCAGTTATGATTTGCGGTGGTGGTGTAAGGTACGCAGAAGCGGCAGAGGAACTGAAGCAGTTTGCTGAGACATTCCGCATTCCATTTGGAGAAACGCAAGCAGGGAAAAGCGCGATTGAAAGTAGTCATCCATATAATCTTGGCGGCATTGGGGTAACTGGGAATTTAGCAGCTAATACAATTGCAAAGGAAGCGGATCTTGTTATTGGAATCGGAACAAGATTTACTGATTTTACAACTGCATCTAAACAATTGTTTCAGAATGAAGAGGTTGAGTTTTTAAACATTAACATTTCAGAATTCCATGCGAATAAGCTTGATGCATTAAAGATTATAGCAGATGCAAAAGAAGCACTTCTTGCTCTAATAGATGAACTGCAAGCAATTGATTATCAATCTAGTTACACAGTAGAAATCGCTGATGCAAAAGAGGCTTGGGAAACAGAATTAGCACGTCTACATAATATTCGCTTTACAGATCAAGGTTTTACGCCAGAAGTTGAAGGTCATTTCGATGAGAATTTACATGAGTATGTAGACGCACTTGGTACTCAATTAACACAGACTGCAGTCATTGGACAAATGAATACATTGCTTGATGAAGATGCGATTATCGTTGGTGCGGCAGGAAGTCTTCCGGGTGATTTACAAAGAATGTGGGCAGCAAATAAACCTAATACATATCACATGGAGTATGGATACTCTTGTATGGGCTATGAGGTTGCAGGCGCACTTGGTGCAAAGCTAGCTGAACCATCGAAGGAAGTATATGCAATGGTAGGGGATGGCAGTTACCAAATGCTTCATTCTGAGCTTGTCACAAGTCTTCAAGAAAACAAAAAAATTAACGTCTTATTATTTGATAACTCCGGATTTGGCTGCATTAATAACTTACAAATGGGCAATGGTATGGGCAGCTTTGGAACAGAGTTTCGCTACCGAGACCAGAAAACTCGTAAATTAAACGGGGCAATTATGAAAATTGATTTTGCAGCTAGCGCGGCTGGATATGGCGTAAAAACGTATCGTGTTACATCGATAGAACAATTACAGGAAGCGCTTATAGATGCGAAAAAACAAACAGTTTCTACATTGATTGATATTAAAGTATTACCAAAAACAATGACAAATGGATACGATTCATGGTGGCATGTAGGTGTTGCAGAAGTATCTAATAGTCAAAGTGTACAAGCCGCGTATGAGAGTAAAGTAAGTAACTTGCAAAAGGCAAGATCTTATTAGATTAGGGCACAAAGAGAGCTTTTTATCTACATGCATATTGTTTAGGAAGCTCTCTTTTTAACGAACAGATAATAGAAGTTGGCGAAATTCTATAACATTTTATAAAAAGGAGAGACATGGGGATGTTCAAAGAAAACACGATTAAGCTTGGGATTGCACCAATTGCTTGGACAAATGATGATATGCCGGAGCTAGGAGCAGAAAATACGTTTGAACAATGTATTAGTGAGATGGCACTAGCTGGATTTAATGGAAGTGAAGTAGGTAATAAATATCCGAGAAATACAGTTGTATTGAAAAAATCATTGGAATTACGAAACCTGGAGATTGCTAGCGCATGGTTTAGTGCGTTCTTGACAACGAAGCCGCTTGAAGAGACGGTACAAGCATTTATTAAACATAGAGATTTCTTGCATGAAATGGGTGCAAAAGTCATCGTTGTATCAGAGCAAGGACATAGTATTCAAGGTTTAATGGATGTACCGCTATTTCAAAACAAGCCCGTTTTTACAGAAGAAGAGTGGAATAAGCTTGCAGATGGGTTACATCACCTCGGTAAATTAGCTCAGGAAAAGGGGCTACATATTGTATACCATCATCATATGGGTACGGGTGTTCAAACAACGGCAGAAATTGAAAAGTTAATGGATATGACGGATCCAGAGCTTGTATCACTGCTTTTTGATACAGGTCATCTAGTTTTTTCAGGAGAAGAGCCGCTTTATGTTTTGAAAAAATATTTACCTCGTATTAAACATGTACATTTAAAAGATATTCGCCAGGAAGTAGTAGATGCTGTAAAGGAAAACGAATTAAGCTTCTTACAGGCAGTGAAGAATGGTGCATTTACAGTTCCGGGAGATGGCGTAATTGTATTTGATGAAGTGTTTACTACCCTTGCAAACTCTGATTATAAGGGTTGGTTTGTGGTAGAAGCAGAGCAAGATCCAGCTTTAGCGAATCCTTTTGAGTACGCATTAAAAGCCCGAAAATTTATACAAGAAAAAGCAGGTCTGTAATTTCCGCATTTTGAGATTATCCCTAAGTTAATGATATGGCAATCAACAAATCTTCTTACAAAAGGAGTAAAAAGACGAGAAGGTTGGTTTTAAATTTAATAAATAATATTGAAATAGGTGAGTATGTAATGCCATTAGTTCAAATGAAAGATCTTTTAATAAAAGCAAATCAAGAGAATTATGGGGTTGGTGCTTTTAGTGTCGCTAATATGGAAATGGTAATGGGAGCTATTCGAGCAGCAGAAGAGTTACGTTCGCCGCTTATTCTACAAATTGCGGAAGTTCGTTTGAATCATTCGCCAATTCATCTGATTGGTCCTTTGATGGTAGCTACGGCGAAAAAAGCGACTGTCCCAGTAGCAGTTCACTTTGATCACGGTATGACGTTTGAAAAGATTAAAGAGACCTTAGAAATTGGTTTTAGTTCGGTTATGTTTGATGGCTCGCATTATCCGTTAGAGGAGAATATCCAAAGGACAAAAGAAATTGTAGAACTTGCGAAACAGTACGGAGCGACTGTGGAGGCTGAGATTGGCAGAGTAGGTGGTAGTGAAGACGGGTCAGAAGATATTGAAATGTTGCTGACAAGTACTAAAGAAGCAAAACGATTTGCAGAAGAAACAGACGTTGATGCATTAGCTGTTGCAATTGGAAATGCGCATGGTATGTATAATGGAGATCCTGCTTTACGATTAGACCGCTTGCAGGAAATTAATGAGGTAGTTCATATCCCACTCGTTTTACATGGTGGCTCTGGCATTAGTCCAGAGGATTTCAAGCAATGTATTCAACATGGTGTTCGAAAAATTAATGTAGCAACAGCGACGTTTCAGAATGTAATTGCTGCGGTTAACACTGCTGCCCTAAATACTCCTTATTCAGATTACTTTACGTATCATCAAGATGTAATTGAGGCCGCATACGAAAACGTTAAAAATCATATGCTCATATTCGGAAGTGAAAACAAAGCATAACAAGAAAAGCTTTCTTCATTAAATAATAGAAGGAACTCTTAATTTAGTTAGCTGACAAAGATAGAGAACGATAGAGTAGCCATAAAAAAAGGAGGAGAACATCATGTTAGGTAAATTAGGTGAATTAAATGAAGGATATAATGTATTAACAGAAATGAACGGTCATTGCAGTGATATGTTAATGGATATAGGCATATATAAGATGTCTAATGGAAAAGAAGAGCTGTTATTTGATAATAAGAATGAAACGGCAGTACTTTTACTAGAAGGGGCAATTCGTTTAGAGTGGGATGGAATGGAACAAGTTATTCAAAGGCAGTCTGTTTTTGAAGAAAACCCTTGGTGTTTGCATGTGGCTAAAAATGTGAAGGTTACAATTACTGCTCTTTCAGATAGTGAAGTGCTTGTTCAAAAAACAGATAATGACCAAGAATTTGCGTCCAAGTTGTATACTCCAAATGAGTGTCAAAGTGTTGTAGCTGGAGAAGGAGTATGGGAGGGAACAGCGCAGCGTGTTATTCGTACGATTTTTGACTATAACAATGCAGCATATTCTAATATGGTAGTAGGAGAAGTTATTTCTTATCCAGGACGATGGTCGAGTTACCCACCGCATCACCATGATCAACCGGAGGTATATTATTATCGCTTTAACAAGCCACAGGGATTTGGATGTGCAATGGTAGGTGAGGATGCTTATCGCGTTGTACATAATAGTTTTATTACAATTCCAGGTGAGCTAGATCACCCGCAAGCAACGGCACCTGGATATGCAATGTATTTTTGTTGGATGATTCGACATCTTGAGAATAACCCATGGAATGATCGTATCATGGAGGAAGAACACAAGTGGTTATTAGAACCAAATGCGAAAATTTGGCCAGAAAAAGAATAGATGAAAATAAAGGTTCTGGACAAAAACGATGTCACTTGCAATTGTTTTTGCTCAGAACCATTAATTTTTTGTCAATTTAGGCAGGCTCTTATGTGAGGTAACGTAAGAGCCTGTTTAAATGTACTACCTTTTTTTATGTACAATAATAAATGATATAGACAGGGAGAGAAAATCCATATCCACTAAATTAGTAAATTTACGTATTGATTTTGCTTTTAAACAGTTATTTGGAACGAAAGGAAATGAGGAAGTTTTAAAGAAGAAAAGTAATTCTGGATAATAAGGACTTGTTCATTTTAGTTTAGGAAAAATTAAGATTTACTTATTATTACTTTAACTATTTAAAGTGAAACCTTAAGAGAAAGTTTAGATAAAATAAAATTTCGCGTTATAACATAATAATGTAATTTTTATTTGAATAACAAAAAATCTTATAAAAAGGGTACTAGTAATTATTATGGAGCGTGGAATTTATTGAGTACTACAGGAGGGTTTCATGAGTAAAATAATAGTATTATTAAGGAGTCTAGATAAAAAACTAATTTTAATTTTATGCATGTTTTGTATTATTAGTACCGCTGCAATTTATAGTAGTCAACAAACTGGTCAGTATGGAAGCACAAACTTTGCATTGCAGCAAGGTAGGAACTATATAATTGGTTTTGTACTGTTAATATTTGTTGCAAGTATTGATTGGGATCAATGGCAAAAGTTCTCTTGGCCATTGTATATTGTTGGTTCTGTGGCAATTGTTATATTAAAAATACTACCGGAGTCAACGTTTACTCCCGTTAAATTAGGAGCAAAAAGATGGTTTCAATTTCCTGTTATCGGTCAAATTCAACCATCGGAGTTTTTCAAAATTGCACTAATTATATTTGTCGCCAATTTAGTAGTGAATCATAATGCCAAATATATGATTCGGACATATAAAACTGATTTCATATTGGTCGGAAAAATTATGTTAGTTTCAATTCCTCCTATTTCTTTAGTATACAGCCAGCCAGATACAGGTATGGTGTTCTTATACGCAGCATCTATTGCATGTATTTTATTTATGTCAGGGATTCAAAAGAAATTAATTGCATTTTGTACAGTCATCCCGGTAACTATATTATCTACATTAATATTTATATATAAAAAATATCCAGATTTTTTCTTTGAAGAATTAGTTACTAGGTTAAAACCGCACCAACAATCACGCATTATAGGTTGGCTAAATCCAGCTGAAAATGCAGATCAAGGATATCAAACGCAACAATCTCTTTTAGCTGTTGGAAGTGGTGAATTACATGGAAAAGGATTCGGTCAAGGTAGTGTATATATTCCTGAAAAACATACTGATTTTATTTTTGCTACTATCGCTGAAGAAGGTGGATTTATAATAGCAGCTATCGTTGTATTGGTCTTGTTACTTCTTATATATCGAATAACTATAATTGCTTATTCAGCAGAGAATCTGTTTGGTACATTATTATGTGCTGGGACAAGTAGTGTTTTAACACTACAAATCTTCCAAAATATTGGTATGATTGTTGGGATAATGCCGGTAAAAGGAATTGCACTACCTTTTTTATCATATGGAGGGAGTTCGCTATTTTCAAATATGATAATGATGGGGCTTATTTTATCGGTGCATAAAAATTATAAAAAATACATGTTTCAAGTTAATTAAAATTTAAAAATGTGTAGGGGTGTTTTTGAAAATTTTAATTTTTGGAAATAAAAAGAAATAAGATATAGTCTGGCTAAAAAACTAGAGGACACTAATTCATTAAAGCAGTCATAAAAGGTGTTTTAAGAATTGGTGTCCTCTTTATTTTGAAAAAGGAGATGGGGAAAACATGAGCCATGATTCCTCTTTCCGAACAGCATATGAAGCTCGAGAGAAACTACTTCTAGATGAACAAGCAAAGCTAGCGAATGCAGAACAAGAGGGTATGGAAAAAGGTATTGAGCAAGGTAAGATGCAAATGATTCGAGGGATACATGAAATTGGTGTACCGCTTGAAACTATTGCAAAAGCAAGTAAGTTAAGTCTGAAGGAAATAGAGCGTATCTTGAAGTTAAAATAAAAATATATGTGTCTACAGAACTCATGAGTAGAAAAAATTAGACGTTCATTATCATATTACGTCTAATCGTAAAGCATTGCTGAAGATTTTAGCAGTGCTTTTTCTCAATCAACTGTTTGATATTTTTCATTTTGCTCACAATTATATAGAAAAGTTGAAAGAAGAACGTAAATAGTCCGAAACAAATGTGTTTCGGACTATGGGTTCGATATTTTATCCATTTTATTCAACATTTTTTAAGGATTAAGAGGCTGAATTTTCTGATTTCTAAAGCGAGAAAAATGTATTACGTTAATCAATAGATACCCCGCTAGAGACAATCGGTTTTGTTGGTGCTGGCGTATCTCCACCATTAAACGAAGAGTTTTGTGATACATTTAAACTAATCATGCTACATGCTAATGCACTTACTACTACCATACTTAAAAACAATTTTTTTATTTTTTTCATTACTTTAACGCTCCTTTTCTCAAATGTTTCTTATCAGCATTATTGCTAATATAGAAATATTTGCTCGCTTTAACATGATTATTTGCCTCGTAAAATTGGAGTGCTAAAATCTCTGCATATTCTTTTACACAATCCCACATGTCCTCTTTTTCAAAATAAGAAATTGCATCAGTAACTACTTTTTCTAGTTTAATTCTAGGTAGTTCTGTGATTAGTTCATTTAAAACTGCGAAACGATGCTTATATTCCTCATTTCCTGATTCATTTGAATACTTCATTCCTTGCTCGATATATGCTTTTGCTGTTTCAACGCCTTCTAATTTATAATATGCTCGTGCTAAGACAAATAATGCTTTAAAATGGTTCGGTATGGTATTTATAATTTCAGAACTCTGTCTAATCGCCAATGGATATAAATCTTGAATATTATATAACCAGCCTAAATTAGATCGTACTCGTAATAATAATTGTTCTTCATCATACTTCTTACAAACATCAATAACCGTATTGAGACATTCTTCCGCTCTTTCAAATTCTCTTAGATCTATACAAGCCAGTCCATATACATTGTCGCATAAAGCAATATTAATTTCATAGCCTACATGATTCCGGTATATTTCTTTGGCTTTTACTACATGTTGAATCGCTTCAAATGGTTGATAAGATTGATAACAGTAAGTTGAAAATCTATACTCAAACTCGGCTTTTTCTACTTCATCATGTATATCAATTAAAAGTTCTTTTGCCTTTTCATAGTGTGTTTTCGCTTCAGTATAATTTGCTAAAATTGTAGAGTGGATTGCCTTAAAGAAATAATAATAGTAAGCTAAAAATGAAAATTCTTCTTTGATATTAGGGAGTTTTTCTATTTTATTAAAAGAATCTTTTGTAATACTCATTCCATCTACCAAGACTTTATATCTAAAATTCAGTAGGGAATAATAGAATGATACATATTGGTCTGTTTCTATTTCCTTTAAACGTTCTTTTACTTGTAGATATGTCTGTTTTGCTTCTTTTACATGATATAAACGCATTTCTTCATACCATTCATGTAATAATTCCATCAATTGCTTATTACTTTTTTCTTGAACAGTCATAATATCCCCCATTTCTCTGTAAAGGCTTATTCTGATAATAACAGGAAATAGATACATTAAATTTAACTATGATTTTTTTCACTAATATACAGAATATTCTGAATAGTTTACCTATCCGTACTTTTAAATTTTAAATAGTAAAATTAAGGCAGTACAAGTTTCGTTAATGGATTTTTTAACTGTTGTCTATTGAATACTTCTTATAAGCGGTGGCGTAGCACTATAGTAGAAAAAGAGAGAGCTTATACTATCATGGTATTGAGAAATATATAGGGCTTATTAAGCTTCAAGGGATTCCTCGAAAATAAATAGAAGTATATCCATATCTATTTACATTGAAGAGGGAGCGTTAGTTTATGATAAGTTTTGGGATTAATTTACGCAATATTATTAGTTATACACAAGAGAGTAGGAATCTTAATAATATACGGATTTTTAGTAAGTTGGGTATAAGATTATTTGATATATATGGAGAACCATTACCTGTATCAGATGTTAATCGAGAATTAGTAACGGCATTAAAACGCCAAGACATAAATACGCAAAGATATATATTAAGTCATTTACAAGGTTAGAAAAACCGATATTATGCTGCGTTTTTTCAAACGTACGTTCTTCCTTCCTGATAAACCAAGAAGCTATCATCGAAAGTTTGTGAAATTTTATTTTCTTAAATCGAGTGAATTAAGTTGTAATATTTTAATGCGGTACTATAGTTTGTATCACCATGAAATGTATAAACCTCGTCTATATCAATAAAAATAGAATAAAGAATGTGTAATGAAGTACCCATCCAATTATTATGTGTATCACAATTGGATGGGTATTTTTTTACTTATTCCAAAATAGGGACAAAGCTAAATGCAATGGATAGTCATCAAAACGCGAGTGTACAGATGTAACAAATGAAATTTCTATTCATAAAAGTGTTTCTTCTATTTAATCAAATATGATTTAATACTTTCTTAGTTTTGGTTAGGGAAATTTATATACTTGAAGTAAAGGGGATAATTTTTAATGAAGGGGGAGGGGAATTTGAAAATTTTCAACCTAGTTGCTCCTACACAAACAAAAAATGAAGATTTACCATTCGATATTTCCTGGATGACCGATTGGATTGTAGACTGGTTTGGTTCTTTGTTTAATGGCGGCAGTGATGTAATGAAAGATGGTGGAGATAAAATAGATGGGGCAGCTCATGCGAGTGTGCCTGCATTTTTTGATGTTATTTTCCTTATCCTTTCTGTAGTAATTTTAATTTCTTTATTAGTTTTTGGAGCTTCTTTATGGTTTAAGCATATAAAGTGGAAAAAGCGATCCATTTATTTTGGAGTAGGTTCATTTATACTCATACTACTAATAAGGATTTTACCAGTGTTAATGCTGACAACCCGTTCTTTTGATTTTCAAACCTTTATGAGTAATTTGATGGGCTTAATTACTTCTATAATTTTAGGAACAGCTGTTTTAATGTTTTTAATATCTCTAGCATTAGGTATGCTTTATAAGAAATTTGAACATCCCAAATATGGGAAATGGAGTTCAAGTTTGAGATATAGTTCAATTTTTATATTTGTAATGACATTGTTAGTACCGGCCTTACTGCGTCATTTATAATCTTTGTTTATATAGGAGAAGGAGGAATAGTGCAGGTAATTTCTATAATGTTTCTGTGTAATTATGCTAGTGCTCGTTCTCCTCTAGATTTCTGAGTTAAGTCTAATACATTAAAAAGAATTTTGTTATATGAAGTTTTTGCAAAGGGGGAGAGGTACTAGTGACTACTTTTGTTGTGATGGTGAGTATATTCTTAATTCTGTTTGTAATTGGTCCCAAAGCGACTAAGAGAAAAGAAGAAAGAGATAGAATTGAAAAAGAACATAAAGAGAAAATAGAGGATTTAGAGGAAGAAAAGATTGAATTAGATATTAATGGGACTAAAGTACGGTTACACAAGAAGCCAAAGCTAAAGAAAAGTATATATAAAATAAAGGATAACAGGTAATTACTCAGTTTTTTCATTTTAGCCAATTCATCTCCCACCTACTCACTTCGCGTTCCTTGAGGAAGGAGTCTTCTTGGCTAAAATGATAAATAAAAAGTACGTGAGTCGGAACTGCCGCTCTTTTAGGAGGAATTCAAGACACCAAAAGGACGCGTATTGGTAAGCAGGTTCAAAAATAGTATATGTGATAAGAAAAAGTCCTATACAAAAAAATTACTGTAAACAAAGCCTATGTGTATGTGAAATAAAGAAGAGCCGTTCTATTTGGAGGGCTCTTCTCGTTTGAAGAATTAATATTAAAATAGTCTATCCATTAAATTTTGAATATCATGTCTTCTTTTTTCTATTTTATTTTTATTAATTGTATACTAATTACCCTCAATTATTGATTGAGGGTAAAGAAGTAACTGTTGAGACTAAGTTTACTGAAAAAGAAAAAAGGTTTTGTAAAGCTAGCCATTACTTTCGTTGATACTAAACAGCAAGAAAGAGAAATAGTAGTGTTTGAAGACTTATTACATAAAGGTCATGTAATTGTAACATACCCTGACATTAATCAGATTTGGAAAAAGAAAAACAAATTTGCACACTATACTTGGGATCTAGTTGAGACTTATATCAAAGTCAAAGGAAAGTGGGGTTATCTTTATAGTACAAAGGAGCAAGATGGAGTTAATGATGACTAGTTAATTTCATAATTAAGAAATAGTTAAGAAATAGTTAAGCCCGGTTTAAAATTTGCTTTCTATACTAAAAACATAAGCATACAAGAAAGTTGGTGTTCTTACATGAGTGCAATAATAAAAACTACAAATTTAACAAAGATTTATGGCAATCAGAAATCAGTTGATAATCTTAATATAACCGTAAATCAAGGAGAAATTTACGGCTTTTTAGGTCGAAATGGTGCAGGGAAGACGACTACAATTAGAATGTTATTAGGATTGATAAAGCCCACCCATGGAAAGATTGAAATATTTGGAGAAGATTTATTTAAAAATCAAAAAGAAATCCTTAAAAGAATTGGGTCTATTGTTGAAATTCCTGGATTTTATGAGAATCTTACAGCACGGGAAAATCTACTAATTAATGCAAAAATTATTGGGATACACAAAAAAAATGCAATTGATGAAGCGTTAGAAATCGTGGGATTGCAACATGAAACTAAAAAGCTTGTGGGTAAATATTCTTTAGGGATGAAGCAAAGATTAGGGATTGCTAGATCTCTTCTTCATTACCCAGAATTATTAATATTAGATGAGCCTACTAATGGTTTGGATCCAATAGGAATTAAGGAAATTAGAAGATTGATACAAAATTTGGCTAAAGAAAGAAAAATTACTTTATTAATATCCAGCCACATTTTATCGGAAATAGAACAGTTAGTAGATCATATGGGGATTATTCATGAAGGCAAGCTCTTAGAGGAAATCGAATTTAACAGCCTTAGAAAAAAGAATCGTAAATATATTGAGTTTCAAGTATCGAATGACAATAAAGCTACAAAAATCTTAGAGAAGAACTTTGGCATTTTCGATTATGAAGTTCATAATGAGGGGATTATTCGCGTTTATTCTAAACTTGGGCAACAAGGAGATATTAATAAAATATTTGTACAAAATGATATTCAGGTTTTGAAAATTTTGATGAGTGAAGACAGATTAGAAGATTACTTCACAAAATTAGTTGGAGGTGGAACAATTGGTTAATCTGTTATATACAGAATTATTAAAGCTAAAACGATCCCATATGTTCTTAATTAGTATTCTCGGTGCATCGGTAGTACCTTTTATGGTAGTAGTAGCATCATTTGTAAGCTTAAAAACTAAACACCCTACTCCTACTATTGTATTTAGCCAATTGTTTGGTGAAGTAAATTTATATACTGTTCTAATAATAGGAGTACCACTATATGGGGTTGTAACCGCCTACCTATTTATTCGGGAATATACAGAAGATACATTAAAGAATTTATTAACCATACCTGTATCACGTATGAATTTTCTTATAAGTAAATTCTTGCTTCTATTTTCGTGGATTATGATGTTAACTTTTGTAGCATGGGGATTAACATTATTATTAGGGATAATATTTCAATTTGATGGACTAAGTTCATCCTTAATAAGGGAATCTTTTGTACAATTTTTGATAGGTGGATTATTGCTTTTTATTTTATCAACACCAATCATACTTTTAACAATTGTACTTAAGAATTACGTACCGACCATTGTATTTACAGTTGTAATAACCATGATTAATTTAATGACAGCAAATTCAGAACATAGAGGATTGTTTCCATGGGCAGCAGCAGGTGATATTTCAAGAAATACGCTTCAGCCCACTTATCCTCCCGAGTACTCCTATATAGGTATATTCGGAACATCTATTATCGGATTAGTATTATTGATTTCATATTTTAAAAAGGTAGATATCCATTAAGAAAAATAAAATGGGACCATCTAAAACTATTAGGTAGTAACAAAAAGTAGATTAAAAAAATTATAATTAGTGTTTGATTTATATATATCGTAAGGAGGATTTTCAAAATGTCTTTTTCTCAATTCAATATTGATGCTTTTCGAGCCGTTAACGATTTAGGTAAACAGTACCCATTTCTCAATTCTACTATGACGTTCGTGGCAGAATATATGGTATATTTCTTAGCTTTAATTATTGTAGTGTATTGGTTTACTCGATCTAACCAAAATCGAATGATGGTTGTTCAAGCGATGATTGCTTTTGTGATTGCTGAGGTTATCGGGAAAATAGCAGGAAAGTTTCATTCAAATTATCAACCATTTGCAGAGTTACCCAATGTTAATAAATTGGTAGAGCATGCTGTTGATAATTCATTTCCAAGTGACCATACAATTTTATTCTTTTCAATTTGTTTTTCATTTTGGCTTGTTCATAAAAAGATTGGTTGGCTATGGATTACACTTGCATTCTGTGTAGCCATTTCTCGTATCTGGGTAGGAGTTCATTATCCTTTCGATGTTATGACAGGTGCTATATTAGGGATTGCTTCAGCGATAATTGCTTATTGGTTAGTACCAAAAGTTACTTTCTTGAAAAGATTACTTTCTATATATGAAAAAGGGGAAAACTACATTTTACCTGCAAAAGATAAATCAAAAAATTTTTAAGGAAAAACATCTGAATTATAAGTAGCTTTTTGCTTATAGTGTTAATTTGATGTTAGGTAAAGATGCAACATTTCTAGGACAATTGAAGTGGCTTAAGCTTGCCACTTCAATTGTCCTAGAATAACTAAGTAAAAATATGGTTTATATATGTATCATAAATACGAATAACGTTTTATTGGTAAGAATTTACTTATCGCATTTTTTGGAAGACTAAACCTCATAGACATACCCCACATCATTTTCGCTTCAAAAATGAATTTCATACTTAAGTTAAAACAGTTACAAGGAATAGGATAACATTTGTGTTCATTCCTTTTTGTAATAATTGTGGATATACATAATTATTTTTTGGAAAACAATTTACAGTAATATTACGTTTTTTAGAGGGGAAATCAAGTTGTCAAAATCACTAATAAATATAATTTATTAGTGATTTCAAAACTTGAGAAAATAATTCGTTTATTATTTTGATTACAATATAAGGTAGTATTAGAATGTAGCGTGGAAAGGTAGAGAAAATAAACTGCATATCAAAAGGAGGATGCTTTTGGATAGTTATGTTTGGATTATGAATATCAGAATAAAAACTATACAATTTAATGAGTGGTAGTGTACATTTGGACGTGTAATTCGCGATAGAAATACTAGTGGCAAATTATATCTTAAAGCAGTGTGTTAGGCTCTAACCACAGGAACTGCGATGGACGTTAGGGATTTAGATATTCTACGTTTCAAACATAGTAATGGTATTAAATTCTGAATAATTCAAATTAAGTCAAATTAAATGGGGAGTCCTTATGAAGAAACTTTTAGTTATATTTCAAAATGGGAATTACTCGAGGCTGTTTTTTGCATCTTTTACTTCACAAATGGGTAGTACAATTGGTTTAACTGCACTTATGTTTTATTTTTTAAATCGTTTTTCGCACCAACCTGCATATGCAACTATTACGGAGCTGATGTTGTCTTTGCCCACATTAGTAGTATTTTTTCTTGTTGGTGTAGTTACTGATAGGATTGATCGACAAAAAATAGCTCAAAATTGTGATTGGATCTGTTTTATATTATCGCTCTTATTATTGTGGTCTCTTTTTCTAAACTGGATGCCAGTAGCATTTGCACTGTTATTTTTAAGAAGTATGGTAAAGAGCTTTTTTACACCTGCACAATCATCCCTTGTACAAGGTGTTTTAACAAGAGATGATTATGCTACTGCAGTTGGTTTGAATCAGATGATTTCAAGTTTGTTTATGCTTTTTGGTAGTGGTATCGGGATTTATTGTTATTGGGTAATCGGTATTTATGGTGCAATCTTAATAGATGCAATTAGTTTTTTTATTAGTGCTCTTCTTATAAAATCTTGTAGAATGTCAGAAGAAATTCGTATGCCAAACGGAAAACATAATATCAAGGATTTGAACATTTCAATTGTAATGAAGGATTTTGTGAAGGGAATACGATATATTTTGAACCACAACTTGTTACTTACACTTATCTCCGGATTTATAGTTTTCGGAATTTTAAATGGAGGGCTCTCAGTGATGCAGGTATTTATTTTAAAATACAAACTTGCCCCAAGAAACTATGAAGAAGTTTCAATTATATTAAGTATAGTCTTTGGTATAGGAATTTTACTTGGTAGTGTTATAGCATCTATACTTTCCCAAAAAATAAAGCTTTATCATTTACTAATTTTAGCTTTGTTTATTGGAGGAGGAGCGACTATTTTGAGTTCATTAGTCAATACAGTTTGGCTGTATGTTATTTGTACGGGTATAGTTGCCCTAGCACTTCCAATGATTAATGTAGCTATTGGAGGTTGGATTCCGAAAATAGTAAATCCAAAAATGATGGGGAGAGTACACGGGTGTATTAATCCTTTGATGATGCTCTCACAGTCACTAACCTTACTTTTTATTGCCGGATTTTACCCAGGTATTCTTGCAGTTGAAACTCTTTTTTGGATAGTAGGCGGATGTTTAATATTTGTAGGAGTTTTTTACATGATTAGCATTCCACGATTAATGAAAGTAGAAAAATCAGTTAGCATAACGCTCGAATAATTGTAGTTGATCAATTAATTTAACTAGGATTTGTGAGGGGTTTTATGGAGATTTTTGTTGTCAAAATTAAAGATATAAATGATCAAAAATTAGAAAATATTTGTTCGTGGATAGATGAAGAGAAAAGATATAGAATAAAAAAATTTATTAATAAAAAAGATAAAATTAGAACCTTGATTGGTGAATTACTAGTAAGGACTCTAACAAATAAAAAGCTTAAAATCGGTAATGAAAGAATAGTATGGGGGAAAAATCATTATGGAAAACCTTATTTAAAGGGGTATCCGAATTATTACTTTAACATTTCACATTCGGGAGAATTTGTAGTATGTGCAATTAGTAATAACCCTGTTGGAATTGATATTGAACAAATAAAACAGATTGAATACAAAGAAATAGCAAAAAGTTTTTTCTGTGATAGTGAATATGCTTATATACAAAAAGGTGATGTTAATCATCAATTGAGGAAGTTTTATGAGGTATGGACATTGAAGGAGAGTTATATTAAATGCTATGGAAGCGGATTATCAATGTCACTAAAATCATTTTCTATTAATATAGATAGTCACAAAGCTGTTCGTATACTTTCCGATAATGGAGAAAAAAGTAATTCTTATTCAATGGAGATTTTTGATATAGAGTTAGAATACAAAATGGCTGTATGTTCATTAAATGAAGAAATTTCTAGTAATATAACAGTGATTAACCAAGATATTATTATTAATGATTTTTACAAACTTTTATCAGATAGAGGTGCATTTTAATGATGTTATTTTGTTTGCCTTATGCAGGAGGATCCGAAGCGTTATATTATAAATGGGGTGATTATCTAACCCCATCTATAAATCTATGTCCAGTACTGTTAAAGGGAAGAGGAAAAAGATTTAATGAACCATTTTATAATAGCTTAGAAGAAGCGGTAGATGACATCTTTGATAATATTCGGGATAAAATAGGTGAGGAAGATTATGCAATTTATGGACATAGTATGGGGAGCCTATTAGCGTATGAATTATACTATAAAATAATAGGAATGGGATTGAAGAAACCCAAGCATATCTTTTTTTCCGGATACAAAGCACCGAGTGAAAGGGAAAAGAAGGAGATAACTTATAATTTACCAAATAACGAGTTTAAAAATAGAGTTATAGAATTAGGGGGAACACCAGAAGAATTAATTCGTAACGAAGAATTGTTCGAATTTTTCATTCCTTTACTAAAACATGATTTTAAAATAGTTGAAACATATGAATATAAAGAACAAGCGGACAAAATCACATGCGATATTACTGTATTAAACGGAACAGAAGATTTAATTAGTCTAAAAGGCATAATTGGTTGGAAGAAGCATACTTGTGGAAATTTTAAGATTTATAATTTGGAAGGAAATCATTTCTTTATAAATAACAATGTGGAAAAAATTACAACAATAATAAATGATACGTTAACTGAGGTTTTAAATTAGATTCCTCTGCTATATACCAATAGTTATCCTTACTTATTCATTTTCTTAATTATGTGCTGTAGTAGCGTTATCTGTAACTTGATATGAGTTTTAATATTTGTCTTTAATTAAATTACCGCAAAAATTTCTGATTATTTTAATTATTCAGCTAAATTTTTTTCATATGTTTTTTGCATGAAAATAAGGAAATTTTTCTCGTAGTAAGTTAAATTCTTTTATAGAATTCCTTTTATTAACTTATAAATAGGGGGGATTGTATACCTTGTTATGAACGATGAATTTTTTATTTAATTCATTCTCTATATTTTTAACAGTAATAAAATAATAAATAATTTTGGTAATTGATAATTACTAAAAAAGGGGAAATTCAATATGTCTATTAAGAATTCTGGTGAAATAAACAAGGATGGTATAAGAACTTACGATGAGATTACAGTAGCAGAGCAAGATATGATATTAAATAAATTCAATTCCACCAAAACCGAATATCCAAGAAATAAGAACATAAACCAGCTATTTGAAGAACAAGTGGAGAGAACACCTGAAGATATTGCAGTTGTGTTTAAAGATAAACAACTCACATACAGGGAACTTAACGAGAAATCCAATCAATTAGCAAGGATGTTAAGGAATAAGGGCGTTAATACAGATGCTATTATAGGATTAATGACGGATAGATCACTTGAAATGATAATTGGAATAATGGGTATTTTAAAATCTGGAGCAGCTTACCTCCCAATTGATCCTGATACTCCAAAAGCAAGAATTGATTATATGTTACGGGATAGTCATGCCATGATTTTATTGACTCAAGAGAAATTCATTAAGAAAATCGAATATGATTTAGAAATAATTAATTTGGACGATCTAGATTCAAGTGACTTAAGTACAGGTAATCTGAAACATGTAAATCGTTTTGATGATACAGCTTATATTATTTATACTTCGGGTTCTACTGGAATACCAAAGGGAGTTATCATTTCGCATTATAGTGCTATCAGAGTCGTTCGAAATACAAATTACATAGCAATAAAAAATAATGATACCATTCTGCAGCTTTCGAATTATTCTTTTGATGGATCAATTTTTGATATATATGGTGCTCTGTTAAATGGGGCGAAATTAGTAGTGATAGAAAAAGATACAGTCACGGATATAAATAAGCTTGGAAATATAATTAAGCAAGAAAACATAAACGTGATGTTTATTACAACTGCTTTATTTAATGCGCTTGTAGATATAAAAATAGATTGTTTAATTAATATAAGAAAAATATTATTTGGAGGAGAAAGAATTTCAGTCTCCCATGCAAGAAAAGCATTAGAATTTCTGGGGAAAGATAAACTCATTCATGTATACGGACCAACGGAAAGTACTGTTTTTGCCACATATTACTTTATAAATGAAATAGATGAGGATGTTAACACTCTACCCATAGGTAAACCGTTAGCAAATACTTCAGTTTATATAGTAGATGAAGAGAAAAATTTACTTCCTATTGGTGAACCTGGAGAACTTTGTATTTCTGGTGATGGATTAACTAAAGGGTACTTAAATAATGAGCAGTTAACATTAGAGAAATTCGTTAAAAACCCATTTGCAGAAGGAGAGCGTTTATACCACACAGGAGATTTGGCTAGGTGGTTACCTGATGGGAATATTGAATTTATAGGAAGAATTGACCATCAAGTAAAGGTTCGGGGATTTAGGATTGAACTTGGAGAGATAGAGAGTCAGTTATTAAAGCATCCAAATGTAAAAGAAACTGTAGTTGTAGCAAGAGAAGAAAAGGACAAGAGCAATTATATTTGTGCATATCTAACATTAGTGGGAGAAGTTACTGTTGAAGAATTAAGAAGATTTTTAGGTGAAAAATTACCTGAATATATGATTCCTACTTATTTTCTTAAGTTAGATAAAATGCCGTTAACAGCAAATGGAAAAATAGATAAAAAGTCTTTACCTGAACCAGATCGAAGTTTTAATACCGAGGTTGAATATGAGGAACCAAGAAATGAGATTGAAAAACAGCTCGTTTTAATGTGGCAGGAAACTTTGAATATAAATAAAGTTGGTATTAATGACAGTTTTGCAATTCTTGGTGGGCATTCGATAAATGCAATGGAGCTTTTATCTAAAATGAATGACAGGTTAAGTGTTGATTTACCATTAAAAGAACTGTTTAGATTATCTACAATAAAGAAAATAAGTGCTTACATTGAAACAAACAAGGGAGAAATTATAGAGAACCGACAATTTACAAAAACTACAGATTTAAAGAATTTACATGAACCTTTCCCACTTACAGGTATACAATTAGCCTATTTAATAGGTAGAGATCCGGCTTTTGAAATTGGTGGCGCAGCTACAAATTTAACAGTCGAATTTGAAATAGATATTAATATAGATAGGTTTAATAGTGCATTACAAAAATTAATTAATAGACATCCAATACTAAGAACAATAGTTTTTGAAAATGGAACACAAAGAATCTTAGAAGGAGAACTTCTTTATTCTGTAGACACAGTAGATGTAAGGAATTTAAATCAAGAAGATATAATGATACGTATATTGGAACAAAGACAAAAAATGATAGCTAAAATCATAGATCCAAGTACTTGGCCATTATTTGAGATAAAAGCATTTATATTACCCAATAACCAAAAATATTTTTGGTTAAATATAGATCCGCTAATTTGTGATGACAGTAGCATGAAAATATTAATCAAGGAATTTAAAATGTTTTACAATCAGCCAAGTCTGCAGCTGCCTGACCTGGAGTATAATTTTAGAGACTATGTTTTAGCAACCAATGAATTTAGGCAATCTAATCGATATAAAAAAGATGAGAAGTACTGGTTAAATAAATTGGATAATTTCCCAAGTGCACCAGCATTGCCTTTAAAATGCAACCCATTAGAAATTGAGAAACCTACATTCGATAAATGTTCGGAATTTTTAGAACGTGAAACATGGAATAAATTAAAACAAAAAGCAAGAGAAAAAAATCTTACCCCTACATCGGTTTTATGTGCTGCATATGCTTATGTCTTAGCATATTGGAGTAATCAGAGTCAATTTGCAGTAAATTTAACTGTTTTTAATCGGATACCGTTTCATCAAGACGTAAAAAAAATCATTGGAGATTTCACAACTCTAATGTTATTAGATATTAATGCGAAAGATAGTATTGAGTCATTTTGGAAATTTGCTGCGAAGGTACAGGATACATTGTTAGAAGCTCTTGAACATAGACATTATGATGGTGTGGATTTTATAAGAGCTATTGGGAAAAAACATAGAATGGTTAATCAAGCTATAATGCCTATTGTCTTCACAAGTGTATTGAGTGAGGACTCAGATGATTCATTTGATCATTTGATAGACTTTGAAAAAATTAAATTTTTTAGTACAAGAACATCCCAAGTTTATATAGATAACCAAGTTTATGAATTAAATGGAGGTTTATATATTACATGGGATTACGTTGAACAATTATTTGAGAGCAATGTTATTAAATCAATGTTTGAACAATATATAAATGTATTAAATCAGGTTATATTTAATGATCAAGTGTCAGGTATTAACCTTAGTGAGAATAGCATAAAAGTTATTGAAACCTATAATGATACAAACAAAAAGTTTGATAAGTGTACTTTACATGAAATGTTTGTGAATCGAGCAAAACTAGTACCAGATAAGGTAGCTGTAATTCATCATGATGATTCGATAACTTATAAAGAACTAAATGAAAAATCGAATCAAATTGCAAGATACTTAATGGATAAGGGAGTTAGAAAAGGTGATTACATTGGTGTGATAGGTAAGCGATGTATAGATACCATTATAAATTTGTTTGCTGTTTTAAAGGCTGGAGCAGCATATATACCGCTGGATCCTGATTATCCGGAAGAAAGAAAAGAATATATAAAAAAGAAAAGTAATTGTAAGTTTTTTATAACACCTTCTACCTATAAAGATGAAAATATTAGGGAATATTCTAGTGATGAAGTCAATATAAAAGTAGATGAAACAGATATGGCATATGTTATTTTTACTTCTGGTAGTACAGGAAAACCTAAAGGAGTTCAAATAACTCATGGTGCAGCAACAAATACAATTATAGATATTAACGAAAAATTCTGTGTGACAGAAAATGATAAAATTATGGGGATTTCTTCACTGTGCTTTGATTTGTCAGTTTATGATGTTTTTGGTGCATTGAGCTGTGGAGCGGCTCTTGTAATTATAGATGATCAAAGGGATGTATATAACTTAAAAAGAGTTGTAAAGAAAGAAGGAATCACAATTTGGAACTCAGTTCCAGCAATTATGGAACTGACAGTGGACTTATATAATGATAGTGAACAGGATGATAGTCTAAGGCTTGTATTGCTTAGTGGGGACTGGATACCGCTGGAACTTCCTCAGAAGATAAAGAAAACTTTCAAAAATGCGGAAGTTATTAGCTTAGGTGGAGCAACTGAGGGGTCAATATGGTCCATATATTACCCTATTAAGGAAATTAAGGGTGATTGGAAAAGTATACCATATGGAATGCCGTTGGCTAACCAGAAAATTTATGTATTAAATCAAAACAAGCAATTGTGTCCCGTGGATGTAGAGGGAGAATTGTACATTGGTGGAGTGGGAGTAGCAAGTGGGTATATAAATGATATTGAAAAAACTAAGATGTCATTTATTTTGCACGAAGAATTAGGATATATTTATAAAACTGGTGATTATGGCGTGTTAAAAGAGGACGGATATGTCGAATTTTTAGGAAGAAAAGACAGTCAAGTTAAGATAAGGGGATATAGGGTAGAATTAGGGGAAATTGAAAATTGTATAATCAAATATAAAGGTGTAAATAAAACAGTAGTAATTGACTATACAAACGATAATAAAATGAAAAGCCTATATGCTTTTGTAGTTTCAGATGAAGACATAAACCCAAATGAACTAAAACAATATTTGCAAAATCAGCTCCCGAATTATATGATTCCATCAAGATTTTTCAAAATAGATGAAATACCATTGACTGTAAATGGGAAAGTAAATAAGAGTATTTTGGGGGAGTTAATAAAAAATCATGAACTAGATGAAGTTGCAGCAACTAAATGTGAAGAAGCAGAAAATGAAACTCAAGCCCAAATATTAGATATATGGAAAGATGTATTCGGAATAGAAAACATAGGAATAGATACTAATTACTATGAAATAGGCGGAGATTCATTAAAAGCGATATCGATTGTTACTGAAATTAAAAAGAGAATGAATATAGAGGTGCCGATAGGAGAAATATTTAAAAATGATACTATAAAGGTATTAGATCAATATTTGAAAAATAGCCAAGACAATCATAGGGGAAATATGATTGAAAGGATATCGAAAAAGGATTATTATGCCACATCGCCTTCTCAAAAACGAATGTACATGCTTTCTATGATGGAAAATAATAGAGGAGCATATCATATTCCTATGGCGTTACTTGTTGAAGGTGAAATGGAATGTAATAGACTTGAAAATGCATTTAGAAAATTTATAGATAGACATGAAATCCTGAGAACAGGATTTGAAGTATTAGATAATGAATTAGTTCAAAGGGTTTATGATAAAGTTGATTTTGCTTTGGAATACCAATGTTTAGATATAGTTGTAACAGATGATGAAGGTTTAAGAGATTTAACTAGCAAAATGTGTAAGGAATCAACAAAGCCTTTTGATTTAAGTAAGCCATCATTAATGAGAGCTAAACTAATTAAAATCGGAGTAGAGAAGCATATATTGGTTGTTAACTTCCATCACTTAATAGCAGATGGGGTATCACAAGGAATATTTATGAATGAAATACTCGATTTATATAACAATCTTGATTTACCTAAGATAAATATACAATACAAGGATTATGTAGAATGGAATAATACGTATAATCAATCTAATGCTATAAAAAAACAAGAGCAATATTGGCTGAATTTATACAGTCATCTGCCATCTAAATTAGAATTACCTTATGATTATAGAAATGAAAATATAGATACCTTTGCAGGAGAAAATGCATACTTTCATATAGGAAAAGAGTTATCTGAACAGATAAGAAGGGTAGCTAAGGATACAGGATCGACTTTATATATGCTTATGCTTAGCGCTTATCATATATTACTTCACAAATATACGGGAAAAACTGATATTGTTGTCGGAACAGCAGCATCAGGTAGGTTACATCAAGATTTACAAAATATTTTTGGTGTGTTCGTCAACACTATTGCTTTAAGAAACAATATAGATGCTACAAAAAGTTTTAAAGAAATTTTGGAACAGGTAAAAGAAAATACAATTACAGCATTTGAAAACTCAGAGTATCAGTTTGACGAACTAATTCGTAGTATAGACTATGAAAGAGACTCTAATAGAAACCCTTTATTTGATACCATGTTTGTATTGGAAGACGCTAAATTATTTACTAAGAAGCAAGGTGCTTTAAATCTTAGTCCAATAATATTTGAATTAGATAATGCAAAATTCGATATCACTTTTAATATTTTAGATTATGACGATGAGATTGTGTTAAATGTCGAATATAGTACTGGATTATTCAAAAGAGACACAATATTAAGAATGACAGAAAATTATATTAATATTCTAAGGGAAATATCAAGGAATCTTTCGATAAGTGTAAATAAAATAGATATGATTCCACAAGAAGAAAAGCGCTTTTTATTGTATGAACATAACGATACAAATGTAGATTTCTCTAAAAACCAGTTAATACACAAGTTATTTGAAGAACAAGTAGAACGAACGCCAGGTAGCATTGCAGTTGTTTTTGAAGATAAGAAATTGACATATAGGGAGTTAAATGAAAAATCTAATCAATTGGCAAGAGCGTTAAGAGAAAATGGTGTTGGTCCTGATAAAATAGTAGGAATATTATTAGAACGTTCAGTTGATGTGATTGTGGGAATTATGGGGATTTTAAAAGCTGGTGGTGCGTATTTACCAATTGATCCTACATATCCTATAGATAGAATTAAATATATACTTCAAGATAGTCAAACTGAAATATTATTGACCCAGGATAAATTAATTAATTTAGTTGATTGTACAGAAGTTGATGATATTAGCATTATTAATATTCATAATGAGCATTTGTTTAAATACGAAACCGAGAACTTACGTATTGATAGCAGCAGTAAAGATTTAGTCTATGTCATTTATACATCTGGTTCTACTGGAAAGCCAAAAGGAGTTATGGTGGAGCATCATTCATTGGTGAACTTATGTAATTGGCATAATTCTTTCAATGAAATAAGTGAAACCGATAAAAATGCCAGTTATGCAAGTATAAGTTTTGATGCATTTGCTTGGGAAGTATTTCCTTATATCATAGCGGGTTCAGAGATTCATATTATAAATGATAATTTAAAATTAGATATTACGAAATTAAACAAATATTTTATTGAAAAAGAGATTACAATAAGCTTTTTACCTACACAAGTATGTGAACAATTTTTAATGCTTGAGAATACATCTTTAAGGAGATTATTAACAGGTGGAGATAAACTAAATTATTTTGAAAATAAAAGTTACCAGATTGTTAATAACTATGGTCCTACAGAGAATTCAGTAGTAACAACAAGCTTTATTATAGAAAATTCTTATGACAATATACCAATAGGAAAACCAATTTGTAATACAAAAGTCTTTATTTTAAACGAATCTAATGGGCTTTGTCCATTGGGAGTGCCAGGCGAGCTTTGTATCAGTGGAGAAGGTTTGGCCCGTGGTTATTTAAATAGACCAGAGCTCACAGCAGAAAAATTCATTCCAAATCCTTTCATTCCAGGAGAGAGAATGTATCGAACAGGAGACCTTGTGAGAATGTTACCTGATGGAAATATTGAGTTTTTAGGAAGAATTGACCATCAAGTGAAGATTCGAGGTTTCAGGATTGAACTGGGTGAGATAGAGAGTCAACTTCTAAAATATAAGGAAGTAAAAGAAGCTGTTGTTATCGCAAGAGAAGATAATAATAATCATCAATATTTATGTGCGTACTTTACTTCTGAAACATCGGAGGACGAGACTAGGATTCAAGAAATTCGAAAGTTTTTGGCAAAAGAGCTGCCAGAGTATATGATTCCTGCTTTTTTTGTTCAACTAGACAAGCTACCACTTACGACAAATGGGAAAGTGGATCGAAAGGCTTTACCAAGTCCTGATGGAAGTTCGGTTGCAGGAGTAGTAGAGTATGAGGCGCCAAGGAATACAGTCGAAGAAAAGCTTGTATCCATTTGGCAAGATATTTTAGATATAAAAAACATAGGAATTCAACACAACTTTTTTGAAATTGGAGGCCATTCACTGAAAGCGACTACGATGGTTTCTAAAATCCATAAGGAACTTATGGTAGAGATACCTTTACGACAAATCTTCCAAGCACCTACTATAAAAGGGATTGGAGAATTTATTGACTCTACAAAAGAAAGTGTATATGCATCCATCAAAAAAGTAGAAGAACAAGATTATTATCCGCTTTCATCTGCCCAAAGAAGACTCTATATTTTAAACAAAATAGAGGGTAGCGGAGTATCTTATAATATGCCTTTCGCTATGAAAATAAAAGGTGATTTGGATGTTCATCAGCTTGAGAAGGCTTTCCATAAATTAATCGAAAGACATGAGGCTTTAAGAACTTCTTTTGTAATGGTAGATGGTGAACCAGTTCAAAAGATTGAAAAAGGCATAGCTTTCCAAGTGACGTATAGAGAAATGGGTACCGATAAGCTAGATGATATAATCAATGGATTTGTTAAACCGTTTGATTTGGAGAAAGCTCCTCTTTTACGGGTTGAAATCATACATGTCACAGATAATGAGCACGTGATGGTATTAGATATGCATCATATCATTTCAGATGGTGTATCAATGGGGATTTTCATGCAGGAATTAGCTGAATTATATAATGGTCAAAAATTATCTCCATTAAGCATTCAATATAAAGATTATTCTGCGTGGCAAAGAGGCTTGCTTACTCAAGAAGAAATCAAAAAGCAAGAAAAGTATTGGATGAATGTGTTCAATGAAGAAGTACCAGTACTAAATATGCCAACAGACTATAAAAGGCCAAAAAGAAGAAGTTTTGCTGGAGATAGAATCAATTTAAAAATCAATAGTGAAACTTATAATCAGTTAAACAAGTTGGCTACAGAAAATGAAGTTACTATGTATATGCTGATGTTAGCAGGATACACGACTTTGCTTTCTAAATATTCAGGGCAAGAGGATATAGTAGTAGGATCACCAATTGCAGGAAGAAAACATGTAGATTTAAATAATGTAATGGGAATGTTTGTGAATACCCTTGCGATGAGAAATTATCCAAAGGGCAATACATCTTTTAAAGAGTACTTAAAAGAAGTAAAAGAAAATACATTGAAAGCATATGAAAATCAGGATTATCAATTTGAAGAATTGGTAGAAAAGGTAAATGTGAGAAGAGACATTTCACGAAATCCACTATTTGATACGATGCTTGTATTTCAACACACTGATAATATGCTATTAAATTTAGATGATTTAAAGGTTAGCATGTTAGAAGATCAGCGGAAAATAGTTAAGTTTGATATTACTATACATGTAAGTGAGTTAGAGGATGGATTAGGACTAGAAATTGAATACTGTACGGCTCTCTATAATAAGGAGACAATAGAGAAGTTTTTAGAGCATTTTATAAATATCTTAAGAGAAGTAGTAAAAAATCCAGAGCAGAAATTAAGTGAAATAGATATATTAACAGAGAAAGAAAAAAGTAAGTTATTAAACGAATTTAATAATACAAAAGGAAAATATGCTAAAGAAAAAACACTTCCAGAGCTTTTTGAAGAACAGGTAGAGAAGACACCTAATAATGTTGCACTTGTTTTCGAAAATCAAAGTATAACATATAAAGAACTAAATGAAAGGGCAAATAGCCTTGCGCATATACTTCGCGAAAAAGGAGTTGGTCCTGACGTAGTAACGGGAATAATGGTGGAACGCTCTATTGAAATGATAGTAGGTATAATGGGGATTTTAAAAGCTGGAGGAGCTTATTTACCAATTGATCCAACTTATCCTAGGAAAAGAAAAGAATATATGTTACGTAATAGCCATATAGAGATACTATGCGTAACGAATGATGTTCATAGCGATATATCTTTTCATGGACAAATTATACAATTAGATAAATTAAAATATGGAGAAAATAGAACGAACATCAGTAAAATAAATAGTCCCCGAAATTTAGCTTATGTAATATATACATCAGGTTCTACAGGGAATCCTAAAGGGGTAATGATAGAACAAAATAGTGTAAATAACTTAGTCAATGGGTTAAATGATGTAATTTATAAAAAAATTAATACTAATGTTAATGTCGCGTTGCTAGCACCATTTATATTTGATGCATCGGTGAAACAAATATTTGCAACATTACTTCTAGGACATACCTTATTTGTTGTGCCAAAGGAAGTAAGTTGGGATGCAATGAGTTTAATTGAGTATTATGCAACAAATAAAATACATGTATCCGATGCTACTCCGGCACATTTAACAATGCTTAGCTATGTAAAAAAAATAGAACAAGAATTAGAAATTAAAGAATTTATTGTAGGAGGAGAGGCATTAACGCCTTATTTAATCAAAGGTTTATTTGAAAAATTCGCCAATCTTAAACCTAATATTACAAATGTTTATGGGCCTACAGAGTGTTGTGTAGATTCCACAAGCTATAGAATTGAGTTTGATCAAATAAGCAATGATAAGGTAATTCCGATTGGAAAACCAATTTTAAACACTAATATATATATATTAGACAAGGGAAATAATCTTCAGCCAATTGGAGTAGCTGGGGAACTGTGTGTATCAGGTGAGGGGATAGCAAGAGGATATTTGAATAATCTAGAATTAACAGCTGAGAGGTTTATTGAAAATCCATATGATAACGGTAAATCTATGTATCGTACTGGAGATCTTGCAAGATGGTTACCTGATGGGAATATAGAATTTTTAGGACGGATAGATCATCAGGTGAAAATACGTGGTTATCGAATTGAACTCGGAGAAATAGAAAGTCAACTGTCAACTCATCAAGATATCGAAGAAGTGATTGTTATAGCTAGAAAAGATAAGGAAAATAATCAATATTTATGTGCATATATCGTTTCAGAAAAAGAATTACATGCAAGGGAAATTAGAGAATATTTAGAACAGAAACTTCCGGATTATATGATTCCTGGATATTTTGTGAAATTAGATAAGCTTCCGTTAACAACGAACGGGAAAGTAGACAGAAAAGCACTTCCTGAACCAGATGGAAGCATTGATACTGGGGTAGAGTATGAGGAACCGAGAAATGAAGTGGAAGAAAAGCTCGTTGAAATTTGGAGAAGTATTATTGGGATAGAGGATATAGGGATTAATCATAATTTCTTTGTATCTGGAGGAGATTCCATTAAGGCAATCCAAATTATATCTAGATTATCTAGAATTGGCCTTAAATTAGAAATGAAAGATTTATTTGCACATCCAAAAATTAAAAATCTTGGAAAATATATAAAACGAGAAAAGAAAGAACAAAAGGTTCATGAAACAGTAAAGGGGGAAGTAGAATTAACCCCAATACAAAGCTGGTATTTTGAGAAAAACCAAGAAGAGATGAATCATTTTAACCAATCGTTCATGTTATTTAGAGAAAATGGATTTGATGAAAAACAGGTAGAAGAAATATTTAATAAAATTATGGAACATCATGATGCTTTACGCATGATATATAAAGAAAAAGAAGGAGAAATAATTCAATATAATAGAGGTTATGACAAGAACTTATTTGATTTATATATTTATGATGTTAAGGGCGTTGAGAATAAGGAAGAGAAGGTATATGAAATTGCTACAAGTATTCAAAAAGAGATGGATATTAAAGAAGGTAAACTTGTAAAGCTTTGTATATTTAAATCGGATGAAGGAGATCATCTTCTGATTGCGATTCATCACCTTGTAGTGGATGGGGTATCATGGAGAATCCTACTCGAAGATTTGGAGACTTTATATTCACAACTAGAAAAGGGTGAAAAGCTAGAAATAGGATTCAAAACAGATTCCTATAAAGAATTTGCATCAAAGTTAAAAGCTTATAGCGTGAGTAGGGAATTAATGAAAGAAAGGGAATATTGGACAAGCATATCAAAAGAGAATGTACAGTTTATCCCTAAAAAGAAAGAAATCACAAAAAACAACTTTGAAAATAGTAGTACGGTAAGTATTACATTAGATAAAGAACTCACTACATCTTTACTTAGAAAAACAAATAGGGCATATAACACAGAAATAAATGATATTTTATTAACAGCTTTAGCAGTTGGAATCAGAGAATTGACGGGGAAATACAAGCTAAAAGTAAATATGGAAGGGCATGGAAGAGAAGACGTAATAGAGAATTTCGAAATCAATAGGACTGTTGGCTGGTTCACGACGATGTATCCAGTGATTTTAGATATAGTGAACGAAAATGAACTTTCGACCAACATAAAGACAGTTAAAGAAACTTTGAGGAAAATACCGAATAAAGGAATAGGTTATGGAGTATTAAAACATTTAGCAAAAGATAAGGGATTTGTGAATGAAGAAAAGGCACCAATTTCATTTAACTATTTAGGTGAATTGGATCAAGATATTAACAGGAAAGAGTTCTCTGCATCGAAATGGTCTATAGGTGAAACAGTCGGTAAGAAAATTACTAGGAATACATCTATAGAAATGAATTCAATGGTTTTAAATGGTGAATTGGTTATTCATACAACATTTAATGAATTAGAGTACAGTGAAAAAATGATAAAGGATTTAAATCAGAAATATAAAGAAAGTCTTGAAATAATAATTAATCACTGTGCGAATAAAGTAGAACCAGATCAAACACCTTTTGATTATGGAGATATAAATATAACATTAGAAGAACTTGAAGAAATAAAAGAAAAATACAATGGTTTTACTATCGAGAAAATATATCCGTTAGCAAATATGCAAAAAGGGATGTTATTCCATGCATTAGAAGATAAAAATTCAAGTATGTATTTTGAACAAATTGTAATGGATATAAAAGGGACTGTAGATGTAGATATTTTAGAAAAATCATTTAATACAATAATCAGGAGACACGAAATATTAAGAGCAGCATTTGAGTATGAATTAGTGGAGGAACCAAGACACGTCATACTTCAGGATAGAAAAGTAGGTTTCAACTATTATGATATTCAAGACGAAAGCATTGAGCAGAAAACAAAGTTTATAGAGAATTATTTACAAAATGATAAACAAAAAGGCTTTAATTTAAGTAAAGACACATTAATGAGAATTAGCTTAATTCAAATGAATCAGGATTCATATAAATTGGTGTGGAGTCATCATCACATATTGTTAGATGGATGGTGTCTTGGGATTATATTAGGTGAGTTATTTGATGTTTATGGAAGAAAGATGAAAGGTGAAGAGAGCCATTTAGCGGAGCCAACACCATATAGTGATTATATAAGATGGTTGGAAGAACAGGATAAAGAAGAAGGATTAGCACATTGGAAGAGCTATTTGGATGGATATGAAGAACAAGCACAGGTTCCTAAAATCTTGAATAAAGTTAATGAGTATAAAAGAAAAGAAAAAATGATAGAATTTTCAAAAGAAATGACTCGTAACATTATTCAACTCGCAAATAGAAATCAAGTTACTTTTAATACCGTACTGCAGACAATTTGGGGCATTCTTTTAGCGAGGTACAATAATATAGAAGATGTTGTATTTGGAACAGTCGTATCAGGAAGAGAGGCAAAAGTAGAAGGAATTGAAGCGATGGTAGGATTATTCATTAATACAATTCCGACTCGAATTAAACTGGAAAAAGATAGTAGTTTTAAAGAGGTTTTAAGAAATGTCCAGGATGAATCAATAGAAAATAATAAATATAACTATATAAATTTAGCTGAAATTCAATCTTTACATGGTCTAAAAAGAAATCTAATTGATCATGTAATGGTATTTCAAAATTATTCAATGGATGATAGTAGTTTTAATCATGTAGAAAATAATACAGGTTTTATGTGTCAAAATATAAGGGGAGAAGAGCAAACCAATTATGGATTCAACATTGTAGCAATTCCTGGAGAACAGTTAGTATTAAAATTAACTTATAACGAAAAGATTTATCCACAGAAAATAATAGACAATATAGAAATGCATCTTAAAAAAGTAACGGAACAAGTTGTTATAAATGAGGATAAGAAATTAAATGAGATAGACATAATCCCAGAGAAAGAGCGAAATGCATTATTGTATAGATTTAATGATACAAAGACGAATTATCCGAAGGATAAGACTATACATCAGCTGTTTGAGGAACAGGTAGAGAAAACGCCTAATCATATTGCCGTTGAATTTGAAGGCACTAAAATGACGTATCAAGAATTAAATGAAAGGTCTAATCAAGTTGCTAGATGGTTACGAGATAAAGGGGTTACTGCAAATACAATTGTGGGAATTATGGTTGAGAGATCCCCTGAGATGATAATTGGAATAATGGGTATCTTAAAATCAGGTTCAGCTTATTTGCCGATAGATCCTAAATCTCCTCAGGATAGAATCAAATTTATGATACAAGATAGTGATATTCAAATTCTATTAACGCAGGAGAAGTTCATTAATGATTCCTCATTGAGTGTAGAGAAGGTTAGTTTAGATAAGAGTGAGAATTTTCAATTGAGTAAAGAGAATTTAGCTCCTATCAATGATTCTGGGAACATAGCTTATATCATATATACATCGGGCTCTACTGGAGTACCAAAAGGTGTGGTTACATCACACTCTAATGCAGTAAGAGTTGTTCGTGACACAAACTATATTAAGATTGATGCAGATGATATTATTTTACAGCTTTCAAATTATTCTTTTGATGGATCCGTATTTGATATCTACGGTGCATTGTTAAATGGTGCGAAATTAGTGATGGTATCAATAGATACAGTATTGAATTTAAGTAAGCTAACAAAATTAATAAAAGAAGAAAAAATTAGTGTTATGTTTATAACTACAGCCTTATTTAATACGTTGGTTGATTTAGAAATAGAGTGTTTATCTAATATAAGAAAAATCCTTTTTGGTGGTGAAAGAATTTCAGTATCACATACAAAACGAGCATTGGAGTATCTAGGGAAAGATAAGCTGATTCATGTATACGGTCCGACAGAAAGTACTGTTTTTGCTACGTACTATTATATAAATGAAATCAATGAAGAATTCGACACAATACCAATTGGGAAGCCATTAGCAAATACTTCAGTATTTATAGTAGATGGAAATCAGAGACTACTTCCAATCGGCGTAGCTGGAGAACTTTGTTTAAGTGGAGCAGGGTTAGCTCATGGATATTTAAACCGACCAGATTTGACAGCAGAAAAGTTTGTCTCCAATCCATTTATACCAGAAGAAAAAATGTATCGAACAGGGGATCTTGTTAGGATGTTGCCTGATGGAAATATTGAGTTCTTAGGTAGAATAGATCATCAAGTGAAAGTTCGTGGTTTCAGGATTGAACTTGGTGAGATAGAGAGTCAGCTACTTAAATATAAAGAAGTAAAAGAAGCTATTGTTATCGTACGAGATGATATTCATGGTGAAAAATATATATGCGCTTACTTTACTTCTGAAACATGGAAAGATGAATTGATAATTCAAGAAATTAGAAAGTATCTAACTAAAAAGCTTCCAGAGTATATGATTCCTGCATTTTTTGTTCAACTTGATAAGCTACCGCTAACTACAAACGGGAAAGTAGACCGAAAGTCATTACCAAAGCCTGATGGGAATGTAACAACTGAGGTAGAGTACGTAGCACCAAGTAATTTTGTAGAAGAGACTATTATTTCAATTTGGGAAGAAATCCTAGGCATCAAATCTATTGGGATTTCTCATAACTTCTTTGAAATAGGAGGAAATTCACTGAAGTTAATGAGTGCTGTTGCTGCTATTAATAAAGTTTTAAATACAGATATAAGCATTCACAATTTCTTTGAGAATCCAAGTGTAATGGGTTTAGCAAATTATATCCTATCAACTGAACATGATCGTCAAAATAGTTCTTATGATTATGTTGAGGAAGAGGTATAACGGTTTAAAATGAAATTCATTTCTTTTGGAAGTAAAAGATATTAGTAATAGGTGTAAAAAGGCAGATTTTCTATAATGTTGATTGCTTTGAGATTTAAGATTTAATTATAAAAAAAAGGGATTTATCCTAGGAAAACTGTACAATCTATACTTCTTCTCAGCAGGGAAAAAGCAATAGATTGTGCAGTTAAACTAGGCCCAATGGTTTAAATTTCAAAGATGTATATGAAATTTGATAGTTGTTTTAGTTATTTACTAATAGTGTGAGAAATTGAATGGGCACCGCGAAGGGAATGATTCTAGTTATGGATATTAAAGGGTTTATAAATGATTTGAAAAAATCAAACATTTTCTTATATCAGAATCAAGGGAAGATAAAAATTATTGGACCTCGTGAGCTAATAACAGCTGAATTAAAGGAAAAAATAAAGTTATATAAAGAAAAAATTATTATAGCTTTAAAAAATGAAGATATAGAAAAAAAGAATGAAATTCCAAAAGCGAAACAATCAGAAAACGATTGTTATACCTTATCAATGGCACAAAAAAGGATGCTTATTTTAAATAATTTGGAATCTAAAGGTACGACATATAATATTCCTTTAGTTATCAAAATCGTGGGCCATTTTCAAATGCATGTTTTTGAGAATGCTTTTAAGGCACTAATTGATAGACATGAATCATTAAGAACATCCTTTGTAATGATTGATGGAGAACCAGTTCAAAAGATAGAAAAAGAAATAGATTTTAAAATTGAATATAGTGAATTAGGAGCAGATAGTGTATCAGAAAGAGTGGCACGATTTATAAGACCTTTTGATTTAGAGATAGCGCCGCTTCTAAGGGTAGAGATTTTATGTGTTAATCAGAATGAGCATATCATGATGCTTGATATGCATCATATTATTTCAGATGGAGTATCAATGGGCATTTTGATGAAGGAGTTAGCTGATTTAGTTAGAGAAAAAGAATTAGCACCATTAAAAGTTCAATATAAAGACTATTCGGAATGGCAAAAAGAATACTATAAAGGAGATAACGTAAAGCAGCAGGAGGAATATTGGCTCAAGGTATTTGAGGGTGACATTCCAGTTCTGAATATGCCAACTGATTTCCCAAGACCACAAATACAAAGTAGTGAGGGAGATAGGCTTGGTTTTGAAATAGATTCTAAACTAACAAATAAACTTAAATTTCTTGCAAGAGAAAATGGAGTTACTATGTATATGCTTCTTTTAGCAGTATATAAAACGCTTCTTTCTAAATATACAAGGCAAGAGGACATAATAGTTGGTTCACCAATTGCGGGAAGAACACATGATGATTTAAAAAATACGATTGGCATGTTTGTCAATACTCTTGCAATGAGAAGTCATCCAAAAGCAAATACTAAATTCATTGATTATTTAAAACAAGTAAAAGAAAACACATTAAATGCTTATGAGAATCAAGAATATCAATTTGATACCTTAGTAGAGAAACTAAATTTAAGAAAAGAAACAAGTAGAAGCGCATTGTTTGATACGATGTTTGATATACAAACTCAAAATGATTTTGAATTTAATATAAATGGAGTAACCACTGAGGTTTGCGAAATTGATTTTAATGTGGCGAAGTTTGATTTAAGTCTTACGGCGATAGAATATACAGATCATTTGAAATTTGATTTGCAATATTGCACAAAATTATTTAAAAAAGAAACAATCAAAAGACTTGCAGGTCATTTAGTAAATGTAATAAAGGAAATTACCAATAATCCGGGGCTTAAATTAGGAGAAATAAATTTACTTTCAGAAGAAGAAACGAAAAACATATTACACAAATTTAATGATACTAGGGCTGAATTTCCTAAAAATAAAACCTTAAATCATGTATTTGAAGAGCAGGTTTTAAAAACACCAAATCATATTGCAGTTATATTTGAAGAGGAACAATTAACATATACACAACTAAATGAAAAAGCAAATCAACTGGCAAGGTTGCTTAGAAAAAATGGTGCAAAGCCGGATACTGTAATAGGAATTATGGCGGATAAATCCCCAGAAATGATAATTGGCATATTGGCGATTTTAAAAGCTGGAGCAGCATATTTACCAATTGACCCTGAGTATCCTGAGGAAAGAATTGAATATATGCTAAAAGATAGTGAAGCAAATTTAGTCGTTACTCAGGAGCACTTACAATTCAAGGTAAGAACAGTTTCAAGTATTTTATTTAATGATGAAGAAATTAGTTCTTTAAATAAGGACAACCTAGAAAATTTAAATCATTCATCTGATTTAGCTTATTTAATATATACGTCAGGTTCTAGTGGAAAGCCTAAAGGGGTTATGACTACACATTGTAACGTTATTAACTATATTTATGCATTTTCAAAACAAATTACTTTAAATGAAGAAGATTCTATATTACAAGTAGTTTCATTTTCATTTGATGCTTTTACGGAAGAAATATTTCCTATTTTAGCTAATTCAGGGAAATTAATTATTAGTAAAAAAATTGGTGATCTGAACATAGATGAGCTAGTTAAAAATATTGAAAAATATAATGTGACTTTAGTAAGCTGTTCACCACTGTTACTCAATGAAATTGATAAAAATAAGCATTTAATACTTAATAAAAATATGAAATTTATTAGTGGTGGAGATGTTTTAAAGTATGAATATATAAAAAATATTATTGAGATTGCCGATGTTTATAATTCATATGGTCCTACAGAAACAACTGTTTGCGCAACATATTATAAGGTCAGTTCCAATGATTGTATAGGAATGAATGTACCTATAGGTAAACCATTAAGTAATTATAAATTATATGTTTTGGATAATAACGCTCAATTACTGCCGATAGGAATACCTGGTGAATTATATATAGGTGGAGAAGGTGTAGCACGAGGATACAAAAATAATAAAGAATTAACTGAAGAAAAATTCAAGTCTAATGCTTTTAGTTTAGAAGAACGAGTGTATCGGACTGGAGATCTAGTAAAATGGCTACCTGATGGAAATATTGAATTTTTAGGTAGAATAGATAATCAGGTGAAAATTCACGGTTTTAGAATTGAACTGGAAGAAATTGAATATCACTTATTAAGACAATCGAACATAAAAGAAGCTAAAGTAATTGATAAAGAGGGGATAGATGGAAACAGATATCTTTGCGCATTTATTACAGTTAATGATTTGAATGAAGAACTGAACATAGATAAAGTGAGAGAGTTGCTTGCCAAAGAGCTTCCTGGTTACATGATTCCTTTGCATTTTATAGAGATGGAAAGATTGCCGATTACACTCAATGGAAAAGTGGATGTGAAAGCATTACCGGAACCAGATTTCAGTAAATTTATAGAAGATCATTATGAAGCACCTCGAAATCTAGTAGAAGAGAAGTTGGCTTTAGTGTGGAAGGACGTTTTGGGTATAGAGAAAATTGGAATAAATCATAACTTCTTTGAAGCGGGAGGACATTCACTAAAAGCTTTTTCATTGGTATCAAAGATACACAAAGAATTAAATGTTGAAATACCATTAAAACAAATATTTAATTTTCCTACTATCAAAGGTATTGGTGAATATATAAAAGGGAAAGAAATGAGTACTTACTCAAAAATAAAGAAAGCTGAGGAGAAGCAATTTTATAATCTTTCATCGGCTCAAAAAAGGCTATATATTTTAAATCAAATAGAGGATAGTGGAATTACTTACAATCTACCAGTTGTTATACAAATGAAGGGGCGCTTTCAATTGGACACTTTTGAAAAAGCCTTTAAAGCATTAATTGATAGACATGAAGCATTAAGAACATCTTTTGTAATGATTGATGGAGAACCAGTTCAAAAGATAGAAAAAGAAATAGATTTTAAAATTGAATATGGTGAATTAGGAGAAGAGAACGTATCAGAACGAGTGGCGCGATTCATAAGACCTTTTAATCTAGAGGTAGCTCCTCTTCTAAGGGGAGAAATCGTACAAGTTAGTCAGGATGAGCATATCATGATGCTTGATATGCATCATATTATTTCAGACGGAGTATCAATGAGCATTTTGATGAAAGAGTTAACAGATATATTTGGAGAAAAAAAATTAGCGCCATTAGAAATTCAATATAAAGACTATTCGGAATGGCAAGAAGAGTTTTATAAAGGTGATAATATAAAGAAACAGGAGGAATATTGGCTTAAAGTATTTGAGGATGAGATACCAGTTCTGAATATGCCAACTGACTTTCCAAGACCACAAATACAAAGTAGCGAGGGAGATAGATTAAGTTTTGAAATAGATTCTGAACTAACAAACAAACTTAAAATGTTTGCAAGGGAAAATGGAGTTACTATGTATATGCTACTTTTAGCAGCATATACAACGCTACTTTCGAAATATACGGGACAAGAAGACATTATAGTTGGTTCGCCAACTGCAGGAAGACAACATGATGATTTAAAAAATACTATTGGTATGTTTGTTAATACTCTTGTGATGAGAAATCGTCCTAAAGCAGACAGTAGATTCATTGATTATTTGAAGAAAGTAAAAGAAAATACCTTAAATGCTTATGAAAATCAAGATTATCAATTTGATGAGTTAGTTGAAAAGCTAGCCTTAAAAAGGGATATTAGTAGAAACGCATTGTTTGATACGATGTTTTCTATTCAAAATTTAGATAATCTAGAGTTGAATATAAAAGGCTTAAAAATCGAACCTTATGACATTGATTTTAAAGCGGCAAAGTTTGATTTAAGTCTATCGGCAATTGAAAATACAGATCATATAGAATTTATTTTAGAGTATTGCACAAAATTATTTAAAGAAGAAACAATACAAAGAATTGGAAATCATGTAGTTAATATCTTAAAAGAAATTGTTAATAATCCTGAACAAAAATTAAGTGAAATAAATATGCTTTCACAAGAAGAAAGAGAAATGATATTAAACAAGTTTAATGATACTGCTGTTGAATATCCAGTAGGTACTATACACGAACTTTTTGAAGAGCAGGTTAAAAAAACACCAAATCATATAGCTGTAGTGTTTGAAGAAAAGCAGTTGACCTATGAAGAATTGAATAAAAAAGCAAATAAACTAGCTAGAACTTTGAGAGGAAAAGGTGTTGCACAAAATAGTATAGTTGGAATAATGGTAGATAGATCAGTAGAAATGATTGTAGGAATATTGGGGGTTCTAAAAGCTGGAGGAGCATATCTGCCGATAGATCCAGAATACCCTACAGAGAGAATAGAATTTATGCTTGAGGATAGTAATGCGGACATTATTATTACCCAAGAACATCTAACGGATAAAAATGGTGCCTACGGTGAAGTAGTAAATATAAATCATATAGATATATATGATATCAATGAAGATAATTTGAATCATATCAATTCACCGGATGATTTAGTGTATATCATATATACTTCAGGAACAACTGGAAACCCTAAAGGTGTGCTAGTAGAGCATAAAAATTTGGTTAATGCTCATTACACTTGGAGAGATCACTATGAATTGTCAAAGTATGAAGTCAATTTACTACAAATGGCTAGTATGTCGTTTGATGTATTTGCAGGGGACTTATGTAGAAGTTTATTAAATGGTGGGACAATGTATATAGTACCGAGTCATATCAAGCTAGAACTGGATTTATTATATAAGACAATTAAGAAGTATAAAATTAATATTTTTGAATCGACTCCAAGTCTTATTATACCTTTTATGAATTATGTATATGAAAATAATTTTGATCTCACGACATTACGATTATTAATATTAGGTTCTGATAGCTGTCCTATACATGAGTACAAAAATTTGGTTAAAAGATATGGGGAGAATATGAGAGTAATTAATAGCTATGGAGTTACAGAAGCAACTATTGATTCTAGCTATTATGAAGAAGAGTACGAGTATATACCGCAAATGGTAAATACCCCCATAGGAAAGCCGTTAAATAACACAAAATATTATGTTTTAAACTCTTTATTAGAACCACAACCTTTAGGGGTGTATGGTGAATTGTACATTGGTGGAAAAGGTCTTGCAAAAGGATACCTAAACAAACCAGACCTTACTCATGAAAGGTTTGTTTCAAATGGCTTTATACCTGGTGAAAAAATGTATAAAACAGGAGATTTGGCAAGATGGCTTTCAGATGGAAATATTGAGTTTTTAGGAAGAATAGACAATCAAGTAAAGGTTCGAGGGTTTAGGGTAGAAATAGGAGAAATTGAAGCTAAACTATTAAGTAATCAAAATATAGATCAGGCGGTAGTAGTTGATCGGAAAGATAATGCTGGTTTTACCTATTTATGTGCATACATAATAGCTAAAGAGGAGCTAACTACAAGTGAATTAAGAGACTACTTGTCAAATTATTTACCAGATTATATGATTCCTGCATTTTTTATTCAATTAGATAAAATGCCTCTTACACCGAATGGAAAAATAGATAGAAAAGCATTGCCTCTTGTACAAGGGGGAGACCTTTCTAAGGGAACAGATTATGAAGCGCCTCGAAATGAAGTGGAAGAACATCTTGTATCAGCTTGGCAGGATGTCTTGGGTATTAAAGAAATTGGAATTAACGATAGTTTTTTTGAGGTTGGTGGAGATTCTATAAAAGCGTTACAAATAGTTTCTAAACTATCGAAAGTGAATCTTAAATTCAAAATTAAAGATTTATTTGAAAACCCGAAAATTAAAAATCTTAGTAAGTATGTAAAAAATGAATCGAGAGTAAAGAAAAACTATGAAATAATTCAGGGAAACGTTCCTTTAATGCCAATACAGAAAAGACATTTTGTATTAAACAAAGCATTAAATAATAAAGAGCTAAATCACTATAATCAATCATTTATGCTGTATAGAAAAAATGGATTTGAAGAACAGATTGTAGAAAAGGTGTTTCGTAAAATTTGTGAAAAACACGATGCTTTACGAATGATTTATAAAGAGGAAAATGGTGAAATAATTCAATATAATCGTGATTTGAATGGGGATTTCTTTGATTTATATGTCCATGATATTAAGAATCAGGATAATCAACAGGAGATAGTGGGTCAACTAGCAACAAATATACAAAAAGAAATTTCGATTACTGACGGTAAAATGTTAAAACTTTGCATTTTTAGAACAAATGAGGGTGATCATTTGCTTATTATTATCCATCATCTTGTAATAGATGGAGTGTCATGGCGAATATTGTTCGAAGATTTTGAAATGTTATATAAACAAGCATATCTCAATGAAAAACTTGATATAGGTTTTAAAACGGATTCATTTAAGGAGTTTTCAGAAAAGTTAATGGATTATGCGGTAGGTAATAAACTTTTAAAAGAAAAAAAATATTGGGCAGACATATCTAAAATGAAAGTAGATTTTTTAGCGAAAAATGAAGAAATAGATGTGACCGATTATAAAAATAGCAAGACCTTAACCATTTCACTAAATAAGGAGAACACTCAAAAGTTATTGGGAGAAACAAACAAAACATATAATACTCAAATAAATGATATCCTTTTAGCGGCTTTGTTAGTAACAGTAAGAGATTTAACAGGAGAAAACAGGCTGAAAATTCTCATGGAAGGTCATGGAAGAGAAGAAGTCATTGAAAACATAGATGTTAGTAGAACTATTGGGTGGTTTACTACAATATACCCTGTATATTTTGATTTAGGTAAAGAAAAAGAAATTTCTATGAGTATAAAATTGGTAAAAGAGACTTTAAGAAAAATTCCTAATAACGGAATAGGATATGGGGTTTTAAAATACCTGAAAAAGGATCAAGATTTGTTAAATGATGAAACGGCACCTATATTATTTAATTATTTGGGAGAAATGAGTAAAAAAGCGACCAATGAAGAATTTTCTGCATCATGGCTATCACCTGGTGAAAGTATAGGTGGCGAAAATGCAAGAGATGCTTCTATAGAAATTAATTCAATAATTGTAGAGGATACATTAATAATAAACACTACCTTCAACGAAGGGGAATATTCCGAATTTTTAATCGCTGATTTTAACAAAAAGTATAAAGTGAACCTTGAAATGATAATCGATCATTGTATTAATCAAACGGAATCAGAAAAAACAGCTTCCGATTATGGTTACAATAAAATGTCACTAGAAGAGCTTGATGAGTTACTAGGTGAATATGAATACATCGATAATTAAAGCCTGGAGGCAAAACACAATCATAACGACTACTTAATTGTACAAATTATATTTATAATTTTTGTGCCTTTTCCGACGGAAACTATTTAGGGGGATAAATTTATGAAAGTTAATAAAGTTGAGAAAATCTATCCATTGTCAAATATGCAAAAGGGGATACTGTTTCATGCTATTGAAGATAAAAATTCAGATGCATATTTTGAACAAATTATATTAGATATAAAAGGTTATGTAGATGAAACTATTTTTGAGGAAAGTTTCAACGAGATTATGAAACGGCACGAGGTGTTAAGAGCATCATTTAATTATAAATTGGACGAGCCATTACATGTAATATTAAGGGATAGAAAAATTAAGTTTAGCTATAATGATGTAAGTAATTTAGATTTAAACACTAAAGATTTATATATGGAAAAATATATAGTAGATGATAAGGTGAAGGGATTTGACCTAACAAAAGAAACCCTTATGAGAATTTGTTTGATGAAAACAAATGATAACTCATATAAAGTAATTTGGAGCTTTCATCATATATTACTTGATGGTTGGTGTATTGGGATTATATTAGATGAGTTATTTACTATCTATTCACATAAAATGAAAGGTGAAGAGCATCAATTAGAAGATCCTAGACCCTATAGTGATTATATAAATTGGCTAAATAATCAGGATAATGAAGAAGGATTGAAGTATTGGAGTAAGTATCTGGAGGGGTATGAGTTAAATGCTACCCTCCCTAAATTTAATAACTCTAGTGCTGGAAAGTATCAGAGAAGAGAAAAAGTGATAGAGTTTTCAAAAGAGTTAACTGATAAGATTACACAACTGGCAAATAAAAATAACGTCACCTTAAATACAGTGATGCAGAGTATTTGGGGGCTTATTCTAGCGAAGTATAACAATAGTGATGATGTTGTTTTTGGAACAGTTGTCTCAGGCAGAGATGCAGCTGTAGAAGGTATAGAGAACATGTTAGGTTTATTTATAAATACAATACCAACTAGAATAAAGCTGCAAAGTGAAAAATCATTTAAAGAAGTTTTAAAAGCAACTCAACATGATGCAATAGAGGGTAATGATTATAATTATATTAATTTAGCCGAAGTTCAAGCTCTTAGTAACTTAAAAAGTAATCTTATTGATCATATATTAGTATTTGAAAATTATGCTATTGATGAAAAAGGATTGGAAGAAAAGGAAAGTGGATTAGGGTTCGAAGTTATATCTGTAATCGACGAAGAGAGAAGTAATTATAGCCTAAGCCTTACTGTAGGATTAGGAGAGAAATTGAAACTAACAATTGTATATGATGAAAATGTATATGAAGAAAGACTAATCAATAATCTAGAGTGTCATATTCAAAATGTAACGAAGCAAGTTATTGAAAATGATGATAAGAAAATGAGCGATATAGATTTAATTTCAGAAGAGGAAAAAAACATCCTTCTTTATAAATTTAATGAAACAACCGTTGAATATCCTAAAGATAGGTTGATACATCAATTGTTTGAGGAACAGGTTGAGAAGACACCTGACCGTGTGGCAGTTAGCTTTAAAAGTAATAACCTAACTTATAGGGAATTAAATGAAAAATCAAATCAAATAGCTAGACTACTGCGAGAAAAAGGTGTTCAATCAAACACAATTGTAGGAATCATGGTCGACCGTTCTTTAGAAATGATAATAGGAATTATGGGGATTTTAAAATCCGGAGCGGCGTATTTACCAATTGATCCTGATACTCCTAAAGAGAGAATTGGCTACATGTTACAAGATAGTAATGTAAAAGTTTTATTGACTCAAGACAGATGTATAAGTCAACTTAATTTGAATGTGGAGTTAATTAATTTAGATCAAGAGAATTTTTTAAGGCTAAGTACAGATAATTTGAATTTAATAAATCATTCAAGTGATACAGCTTATATCATTTATACTTCAGGATCAACAGGAACACCAAAAGGAGTAGTTATTCCGCATTATAGTGCAATTAGAGTAGTTAAGAATACAAATTATATTGAAATTAGTGAGAATGATACGATACTACAACTTTCGAATTATGCTTTTGATGGGTCTATATTTGATATTTATGGTGCACTTCTAAATGGTGCAAAGTTAATAATGGTTGAGAAGGACACTGTATTAAGTCTTGTTAAACTAGCTAAGTTAATAAAGGAAGAACAGATAAGTATTATGTTTATTACCACAGCTTTATTTAATGCGCTTGTAGATTTAGAAATAGATTGTTTAGATAAAATAAGAAAAATATTATTCGGTGGTGAAAGAGTTTCAGTTCCACATGTGAAAAAAGCCCTTGAGAAATTGGGCAAAGATAAAATTATTCATGTTTATGGTCCAACTGAAAGCACGGTATATGCTACGTATTATTTTGTTAATGAAGTAACTGAGGTTATTCCAATAGGAAAACCGTTAGCAAATACTTCGGTTTTTGTAGTAGATAAAAATTCTAACTTGCTTCCACTTGGTGTACCTGGAGAACTATGTATTTCTGGAGACGGATTAAGTAAAGGGTATTTAAATAGCGAGAGATTAACAGTTGAGAAATTCGTTCCAAATCCGTTCATTCTAGGAGAGAGAATGTATCGAACAGGAGACCTTGTGAGAATGTTACCTGATGGAAATATTGAATTTTTAGGAAGAATTGACCATCAAGTGAAAATTCGTGGTTTCAGGATTGAACTGGGTGAGATAGAGAGTCAACTTTTAAAACATAAGGAAGTAAAAGAAGCTGTTGTTATCGCAAAAGAAGATAATAATAATCATCAATATTTATGTGCGTACTTTACTTCTGAAACACCGAAGGACGAGACTAGGGTTCAAGAAATTCGAAAGTTTTTGGCAAAAGAGCTGCCAGAGTATATGATTCCTGCTTTTTTTGTTCAGCTAGACAAGTTACCACTTACTACAAATGGGAAAGTAGATCGAAAGGCTTTACCAAGTCCTGATGGAAGTTCGGTTGCAGGAGTAGTAGAGTATGAGGCGCCAAGGAATACAGTCGAAGAAAAGCTCGTATCCATTTGGCAAGATATTTTAGATATAGAAAACATAGGAATTCAACACAACTTTTTTGAAATTGGAGGCCATTCACTGAAAGCAACTACGATGGCTTCTAGAATCCATAAGGAACTTATGGTCGAGATACCTTTAAGACAAATCTTCCAAACACCTACTATAAAAGGGATTGGAGAATTTATTGACTCTACAAAAGAAAGTGTATATACATCGATCAAAAAAGTAGAAGAACAAGATTATTATCCGCTTTCATCTGCCCAAAGAAGACTCTACATTTTAAACAAAATAGAGGGTAGCGGAGTATCTTATAATATGCCTTTCGCTATGAAAATAAAAGGTGATTTGGATGTTCATCAGCTTGAGAAGGCTTTCCATAAATTAATCGAAAGACATGAAGCTTTAAGAACTTCTTTTGTAATGGTAGATGGTGAACCAGTTCAAAAGATTGAAAAAGACATAGCTTTTCAAGTGACGTATAGAGAAATGGGTACCGATAAGCTAGATGATATAATCAATGGATTTGTTAAACCATTTGATTTGGAGAAAGCTCCTCTTTTACGGGTTGAAATCATACATGTCACAGATAATGAGCACGTGATGGTCCTAGATATGCACCATATCATTTCAGATGGAGTTTCAATGCATATTTTAAATAGTGAGCTCTGTAAACTGTATGAAGGGAAAGAGTTATCTCCATTGGATATACAGTATAAAGATTATTCAGTATGGCAAAAAGACTTGTTTACTCAAGAGGAAATGAAGAAGCAAGAAAAATATTGGATGAATGTTTTTAAAGAAGAAGTACCAATATTAAATATGCCAACAGATTATAAAAGGCCGCAGACACAAAGTGTTGAAGGGTCCCTAAGAAGTTTTGAAATAGATAGTGAGTTGACAAAGAAGCTTAATAGAATTGCAAAAGAAAATGGGGTTACCATGTATATGCTTCTGTTAGCTGGATATACAACTTTACTTTCAAGATATACGGGTCAAGATGATATTGTGGTAGGATCTCCAATTGCAGGAAGAAGCCATCATGATTTGAAAAATATTGTCGGAATGTTTGTGAATACCCTCGCGATGAGAAATTATCCAAAAGAAGATAAAACATTTCGTAATTATTTAAGAGAAGTAAAAGAAAATGCATTAATGGCTTATGAAAATCAAGATTATCCTTTGGATGAATTGGTTGAAAAGCTGGACTTACAAAGAGATATGAGTAGAAGTGCATTATTTGATACGATGTTTGTGCTACAAAACCTAGATACTTCTAGTGAAGAGATTAAAGGGTTAAGTTTTGAAACATATGATAGTGAACTTAATATAGCAAATTTTGATTTGACATTATCAGCAGTAGAAACTAATAACATCATAAAATTTGATTTAGAATATTGTACAAAATTGTTTAAGAAAGAGACAATAGCTAAAATATCAGAGCACTTTGTTAGTATTTTAAGAGAAATTGCTAGTAATCAGGAAGTTTGTTTAGGTCAAATAGATATGCTTTCTGGAGAAGAAAAGCACATCCTTTTGAATGAATTTAATGAAACTGATATGGATTATCCAAAGAATAAAACCATTTATCAATTATTTGAGGAGCAGGTAGAGAGAACTCCAAACAAGGTTGCTGTAGAATTCGAGGGGCAACAAGTTACTTATAAGGAGCTCAATGAAAAATCCAATCAAGTAGCCAGATTACTTCATGATAAGGGTGTTCACCCAGAAATGATTGTAGGAATTATGGTGGAACGTTCTTTAGATATGATTGTCGGTATCATGGGGATATTAAAATCAGGGGCAGCATATTTACCAATAGACCCTGAATATCCTGAAGAGCGAATTAAATATATGGTAGAAGATAGTAACACAAAGTTCGTATTAACGCAGACTCATTTATACGATAAACTTCATTTTACCAATAATGAATGTATAACTAAAATCTCAATTAATGATGAAACAATAAAAAAACAAGAGCAAATTAATATGGAAAGGCGTAATAATAGAAATGATTTAGCCTATGTCATTTATACGTCTGGTTCCACGGGTTTACCAAAAGGGGTGTTAGTGGAACATCATTCCTTAGTCAATTTATGTAATTGGTATGTAGATTTTCATAAAATAACAGAAAGAGATCGAATTACAAACTATTTGAAAGTCTCATTTGATGCATCTATTGGAGAAATTTTCCCTTGTTTAATCACCGGAGCTACTTTGCACGTTTTAGGCAAAGATATTAGGCTTAATCTAGATAAATTAAATGAATATATGAATAGTAAAGACATAACAGTTGCAACATTCCCATCTAAGGTAAGTGAACAATTTATATTACAAGATAATCATTCTTTAAGAATGTTAGTATCAGGTGGCGAAAAGTTAATTTTAAATAAGAATACCCGCTATCAGCTTGTAAATGCCTACGGTCCAACCGAAAATACAGTAGTAACTACAAGTTTCTTAATGAATAAAAATGATGATAATATTCCAATTGGAAAACCGGTGTATAATACTAAAGTTTATATAGTAAATAAGTATAATCAGCTTTGTCCAATTGGAGTAACAGGAGAGTTATGTGTAACTGGAGATGGATTGGCAAGAGGTTATTTAAATAATCCGGCCTTAACTGCCGAGAAATTTGTGGACAATCCTTTCGTCAGTGGGGAAAAAATGTATCGTACGGGTGATCTTGTAAGATGGATGCCTGATGGAAATGTTGAATTCATAGGAAGAATTGACCATCAAGTAAAAATACGTGGGTATAGAATAGAACTTGGTGAAATAGAGAGCCAGTTGTTAAAACATCAAGATATAAAAGAGGTCGTAGTAGTAGCAAAAGAGGACAAGGAAAATCATACGTATCTAAGTGCTTATATTGTGTCTGAAAAAGCAATATCTTCAGCTAAGATAAGAGAATTTTTAGAAAAGGAACTCCCTGATTACATGATTCCCTCTTATTTTGTTCAACTTGACCAGTTACCACTTACATCAAACGATAAAGTGGATCGAAAAGCACTTCCAGAACCAGATAGAAGTAGTCAATCAGGGGTAGAATATGAGGCACCAAGAAATGAAGTTGAAACACATCTTGTTGAGATTTGGAGGGATATCCTAGGCATAGAGGATATAGGGATAAATCATCATTTCTTTGTATCAGGTGGAGATTCTATTAAGGCTCTGCAAATTGTGTCCAGGTTGTCCAGAATAAATCTTAAGTTAGAAGTGAAAGATCTATTTGCAAACCCTAAAATTAAAGATCTTAGTAAGTATGTGAAAAAGCAAAACAAACGGTTAAAACCTTATGAAATAGTTACAGGAGAAGTAATATTATCTCCAATTCAAAAATGGTATTTTGAGAAAAATAAAGAAGAACTAGATCATTTTAATCAATCATTTATGCTGTTTAGGGAAGATGGATTTGATCAAAAGAGAATAGAGAGAGTCTTTAATAAGATATTAGAACAGCATGATGCCCTTAGAATGATTTATAGAGAAAATGATGGAGAGATCATTCAGTATAATAGAGGCTATAAGGATAACCTCTTTGATTTATACGTTCATGATGTTGAGGGAGTAGTGAATAAGGAAGAGAAAATATATGAATTAGCGACAAATATCCAAAAGAAATCTTCCATTAAAAATGGTAAACTCGTTAATCTTTGTTTATTTAAAACGGATCAAGGGGATCATCTGCTTATTACCATTCATCATCTTGTAGTAGATGGAGTATCATGGAGAATAATATTAGAAGATTTTGAAACTCTATATTCTCAGGATTTAAAAGGTGAGAAGTTAGACATTGGATTCAAAACTGAATCCTTTAAAGAGTTTTCCTCTAAGTTGAGGGAGTATGTTAGTAGCAATAAATTATTAAAGGAAAGAGAGTATTGGCAAGAGATAGCAAAAACTGAGGTTGCATTTATACCTAGAAAAAAAGAGCTTAAAAGTGATACATTCGAAAATAGTAAAACAGTTAGTATTTCTTTAGATAAGGAAAAGACTATCAGTTTATTAAGAAAATCCAATAGGGCATACAATACAGAAATAAATGATATATTGTTAACTTCTTTATTATTAGGTACTAGAGAGATAACAGGTGAAAATTGTATAAAAATAAATATGGAGGGACATGGAAGAGAAGATATCTTAGAAAATGTAGATATTAGTAGGACTGTAGGCTGGTTTACAACTATGTATCCAGTACTTATAGATTTAGGCGATGAGACCGATCTTGCTACTAATATAAAAATGGTAAAAGAAATTTTAAGGAAAATTCCTAACAAGGGAATTGGATTTGGTATACTAAAATATTTATCAAAAGAGAAGTACCTATTAAATGAACAAAAAGCACCAATTTCATTTAACTATTTAGGTGAAATGGATAATGATGTTAACAGAAATGCATTTTCTGAATCAAAATTTTCTTATGGGGAAACAATTGGAGGAAAGATTTCACGAAATAATTCGATAGAAATGAATTCAATAATTATTAATAATGAATTGGTTATAAATACTACCTTTAATGAGCTAGAGTTTGATGAACTAACAATCAGGAAATTAAATGATAAGTTTAAAGAAAGCCTTGAAACTATAATTGATCATTGTGTTAGTCAAATAGAGGTGGACAAAACGCCTTATGACTATGGGGATACTAAATTAACTCTAAGTGAACTTAAGGATATTAAAGAACAGTATAAAGATTTCGAAATCGAAAAGATTTACCCGTTAGCAAATATGCAAAAGGGAATGCTGTTCCATGCTTTGGAAAACAAAAATTCAAAAGCATATTTTGAACAAACTGTCATGGATATAACAGGATACGTTGATGTAGAGGTATTAAAAACAAGTTTTAATAAAATCATGCAAAGATACGAAATACTAAGAGCATCATTTGAATATGAAATAGTTGAGGAGCCTAGACAAATAATAATAGCGGATAGAGAAATAGGTTTTCAATATTGCGATATAAGTGAAAGAGGAACTATAGAAAAAGAGTTATTCATAAAAAAATATAGAGAAGAAGATACAGAAAAGGGATTTAACTTAAGTAAAGATACTTTAATGAGAGTATGTTTGATTAGAACAGATGAAAACTTATATAAATTGGTATGGAGTCATCACCATATTTTATTGGATGGTTGGTGTCTTGGAATCGTATTAGGTGAGTTATTCACTGTATATGGAAAATTAATAAATGGTGAAGAATATGAGTTAGAAGAAACGAAACCTTATAGCGATTATATAAAATGGCTGGAAGAGCAAGATAAAGAAGAAGGTAAAAGTTATTGGGAGCAATATTTAGATGGTTATGAAGAGAAAGCGCAAATACCAAAATTACAGATTGCTAAGAATAATAGTGAGTATTTAAGAAGAGAAAAAGTAATTGAATTTTCGAGCGAACTAACAAATAAGATTACACAGCTTGCTAATAGCAATAGCGTAACCTTTAATACAGTATTCCAGAGTATTTGGGGTATTATTTTGGCGAAGTATAACAATACAGACGAAGTAGTATTTGGAACTATTGTATCTGGAAGGGAAGCACCAGTAGACGGAATTGAAAAGATGATTGGTTTATTTATTAATGCCATTCCAACTAGAATAAACCTTGGAAAGAATAAGAAGTTTAAAGAAGTTTTAACGGTTGTACAGAGTGAAGCTATAGCTAGCAATAATTATAACTATATGAATTTAGCTGAAGTTCAAGCAATGAGTAAATTAAAGAATGATCTTATTGATCATATAATTGTGTTTGAGAACTATGCTGTTGATAAACGTATTGCCGGAAATGAAAAAATGGATATAGGTTTTAAGGTAGAAGATTTACATGCAGAAGAGCAGAGCAATTATAGTTTTAGTATTGCTGCAACTCCAGGTGAGAAGTTAAATTTAGTTTTAACTTATGATGGAAATATTTATGATGACAAAATAATAGATAATATCGAAATGCACATTAAAAAAGTAACTGAACAAGTGATTGCAGATGAGAATAAGAAAATAAATGAAATAGACATAATTGCAGAAGAAGAAAGAACAACTTTATTGTATGAATTTAATGATACAAAAGTAGATTACCCAAAAGAGAAGACGATACATCAATTGTTCCAAGAACAGGTAGAAAGGACACCTGAAAATATTGCAGTTGTGTTTGAAAATAAACAATTGACTTATTGGGAACTTAACGAAAAGTCTAATCAAGTCGCTGCTCTGCTAAGAGAAAAAGGTGTGAAACCTGATACTGTGGTTGGTATTATGGTTGAGCGTTCGATTGAAATGATAGTTGGTATGATGGCAATATTAAAAGCCGGGGGAGCATACCTTCCAATTGATCCTGAGTATCCAGAGGATAGAATAAGATATATGTTGGAAGACAGTGGTATAGAAATATTGTTAAAACAAGAAAATAAACAAGTAGATTATGATTTAACTTGTATTGATATAAATGTACAAAAGATTAAGGATAGATTTAAAGAAAACTTACCTAGTCTAAATAAATCCTCTGACATGGCTTATATAATATACACTTCAGGTTCAACTGGAAAACCAAAGGGTGTAATGGTGAATCATAAATCTATTCTCAATACGTTATGTTGGAGAATAGAATCATATCAATATAGTGAAAGTGATATTACGTTACAGATGCCTTCTTTCTCTTTTGACAGCTCTGTTGAAGATATTTTTACTACTTTGCTTTCTGGAGGTAAATTAATTTTAATAGAAGATATAAGAATGAATTTCAGTAAATTTATAAATATTATTCAAAGTAATAAAGTAACTAATTTGTTAGCTGTTCCAAGCTATTATAATAATCTATTAAACACTATTGATAAGCCTTTAGTAGATTTGAGATTTGTGACAATTGCAGGTGAAGGTTTTAATGAAAATCTAATTAAAAAACATTTTCAGAAAATGCCTCATGTAAAATTGTTTAATGAATATGGACCAACAGAAAATAGTGTTTGTTCTACAATATGTGAATTAAAACAGGAAGATCAGAAGGTACTTATTGGTAAACCAATAAGTAATAACAGGGTTTATATCCTTGATATGGAAAATAATTTAGTGCCATTAGGAGTTGCAGGTGAACTTTGTGTAAGTGGGGAAGGTTTGGCACGTGGTTATTTAAACAGACCAGAGCTCACGGCGGAAAAGTTTGTTCCAAACCCATTCATTCCAGGGGAAAGGATGTACCGGACAGGAGACCTTGCAAGGTTATTGCCTAATGGGAATATCGAATTTTTAGGTAGAATTGACCATCAAGTGAAAATTCGCGGTTTCAGGATTGAACTTGGTGAGATAGAGAATCAACTCTTGAAACAGAAAGAGATTAAAGAAGCCGTTGTCGTTGCAAGAGAGGATAATAATGGTCAACCATATTTATGTGCTTATTTTACGTCTGAAACACGTAAAAAAGAATCCATGTTACAAGAAATTCGGAAAGTTTTGGCGCAAGAGCTTCCAGAGTATATGATTCCTACGTTTTTCGTTCAGCTGGATAAACTACCACTTACAGCAAATGGAAAAGTGGACCGAAAGGCCTTACCAGAACCTGATGAAAGTGCAGTTGTGGGAGTAGAGTATGAGGCACCAAGGAATGAAGTCGAAGAAAGACTTGTATCCATTTGGCAGGAAATTTTAGGAGTGGAAAAAATCGGAATCAACCAGCACTTTTTTGAAATAGGAGGTCATTCTCTTAAAGCAACTACGATGGTTTCTAAAATCCATAAGGAACTTATGGTGGAGATACCTTTACGACAAATCTTCCAAACACCTACTATAAAAGGGATTGGAGAATTTATTGACTCTACAAAAGAAAGTGTATATGCATCCATCAAAAAAGTAGAAGAACAAGATTATTATCCACTTTCATCTGCACAAAGAAGACTCTATATTTTAAACAAAATAGAGGGTAGCGGAGTATCTTACAATATACCGTTCGCCATGAAAATAAAAGGTGATTTGGATATACGTCAATTTGAGAAAGCGTTTCATAGAGTAATTGAAAGACATGAGGCTTTAAGAACTTCTTTTGTAATGGTAGATGGTGAACCAGCTCAAAAGATTGAAAAAGAGATAGATTTCCAAGTGACGTATAGAGAAATGGGTACAAATAAGCTAGATGATATGATCAATGAGTTTGTTAAACCATTTGATTTGGAGAAGGCTCCTCTTTTACGAGTTGAAATCATCCATATTACAAATGATGAGCACGTGATGGTATTAGATATGCACCATATCATATCAGATGGTGTATCAATGGGGATCTTTACACAGGAATTAGCTGAGTTATACAACGGGAAAGAATTATCTCCATTAAGTATTCAATATAAAGATTATTCTGTATGGCAAAGAGAATTGTTTACTCAAGAAGAAATGAAAAAACAAGAAGAGTATTGGATGCATGTATTTAAAGAAGAAGTACCAGTACTAAATATGCCGACAGATTATAAAAGACCGCCAATTCAAAGTACAGAAGGTGACCTTGTACATTTTGAAATCGATAGTGACATATATGTTAATCTTAAGAAGATGGCGAAGGAACATGGTGTGACGCTGTACATGCTTCTGTTAGCGGGATACACAACACTGCTTTCAAAATATACGGGGCAAGAGGAAATCGTAGTGGGATCTCCAATCGCAGGAAGACCTCATGATGATTTGAAACAGATTATGGGTATTTTTGTTAATACTCTTGCGATGAGAAATTATCCAAAACGAGACGTTTCATTCCAAGATTATTTAAAAGAAGTTAAAGAGAATGCTTTAAAAGCCTATGAAAATCAGGATTATCCATTTGATGAATTAGTTGAAAAATTAGATTTAAAGAGAGATATGAGCAGAAGTGCTTTGTTTGATACAATGTTCGTCTTACAAAACTTTGACTATGATGATTTTGAAATACAAGGTTTAACTTTCTCACCATATCAAATGAAGGCGCATGTTTCTAAATTTGATTTAACACTTACCGCTGTTGAAGAAGAGCGTAGTATCAAATGTGTATTAAATTACAGAACTAAATTATTTAAGAAGGAAACTGTAGAAAGATTAGCTAAACATTTAATCCAGGTTTTTAAAGAAATTATTGAGAAGCCAGAACAAAGCATTCAGGATATTATGTTGCTTTCAGAAGAAGAAGTGCAGATGCTATTGCGGGATGATAAAGATACAAAAGCTGATTATCCGAAAGATAAAACAATTTCACAATTATTTGAGGAACAGGTGAAACGAACACCTCACCATGTAGCCGTGGTATTTAAAAATCAGAAACTTACGTATCTGGAACTGAATGAAAGAGCGAATCAAATGGCAAGGTTGCTTCAAGAAAAAGGAGCAAAGCTAGGTATAACAGTAGGTATGTTAGTGGAAGAATCCCTTGAAATGATTATTGGAATTATGGCCGTATTAAAAGCAGGAGCGACTTACTTGCCAATAGATCCTGAACAACTGGATAAAAGAACGAATGTTATTTTAAAGGACAGTAATGCTAGCCTATTGATAGTAAAAGGAGAAAGGAAAGAAACTCTCCAATTTAATGGAGAAGTAATCTCCATGGAAGATGATTCTATAAAAGAGAGGGATACATCAAATTTATTAGTCAATTATAAATGGAATCATAATGCGTATATCATCTATACATCAGGTTCGACTGGTACACCTAAAGGTGTATGTGTTCAGCACAACAACGTTGTAAACTACATGACTTGGTTTACAAAGGAAGCGAATCTAAAAGAAACAGATAAGGCAATGTTAGTATCTTCCTATGCATTTGACTTGGGTTATACAAGTCTATATTCATCACTTTTAAATGGATGTGAACTGCATCTCGTTACAAAAGAAGTATATACTAATGCTCAGAAAGCATTACAGTATATAGAAGAACAAGATATTTCTTATTTGAAACTGACACCGTCTCTCTTTAACGTCTTGGTGAATGATCCGAGTTTCTCAAATAATCAGAGCTGTAATACATTGAGATTAGTCGTGTTAGGTGGAGAGAAAATCAATCCAATAGATGTTGAAACATTCTATACACGTTACCCAAATCATGTGGTAATGAATCACTATGGACCTACAGAGGCGACAATTGGTTCGGTATATCATGTTATTGAATATGATACAATGGCAGCTTTCAAAGAATGTCCTGTGATTGGAAGACCAATTCAGAATATGAAGGCTTACGTAGTGGATCAACAAATGAAACTTGTCCCAAAAGGTGTTTATGGTGAATTATGCTTATCAGGAGATGGCGTAGCAAGTGGATATTTAAACAGAGCAGATTTGACAGAAGAAAAATTTGTTCAAAATCCGTTTGAACCAAATAAAAAAATGTATCGGACAGGGGATCTTGTTCGAAGACTATCAGATGGTAGAATTGAGCTTGCAGGTAGGATCGACGGCCAGGTGAAAATAAGAGGTTATCGAATTGAAACAGAAGAGATTAAGCGTCATTTAGTTAAACATGAACAAATTAAAGAAGCATTCGTGATTGACCGAGAAGGTCAGGATGGCAGAAGATATCTCTGTGCATATATTATGTCCCAGAGGGACCTATCATTTGAAGAATTAAGAGCGTACTTAAAAGTAGAAATACCTGAATACATGATTCCATCTTATTTTGTTCAGATGGAGCGTATTCCACTTACGGCAAATGGAAAAGTAGACGAAAAAGCCTTGCCAGAGCCAGATGTGAGTAAGGGAGTAGATTATGAAAAACCAAGAAATCAGGTAGAAGAAAAACTTGTAAAGGTATGGGAAGATATATTAGGAGTCAAGCCAATTGGGATTAGCCATAACTTTTTTGCTTCGGGTGGAGATTCTATTAAAGCTTTACAAATTATCTCACGTTTATCACGAGAAGGTCTCACGTTAGAGATGAAAGATTTATTTACCTATCCGGAAATCAAGCTTTTAAGCAACTACGTCAATATTGAGACAATACAAGAAGGATCTTATGAAATTGAAACAGGAGATGTGTTACTCACTCCAATTCAAAAAGCGTATTTTATGAATGGAAAAGAAGATGTAAATCATTATAATCATGCAGTTATGTTGTATAGGAAAGATGGATTCCGTGAGGAAATCATACAAGAAGTTATGGAAGCAATTTTTGTACATCATGACGCTTTACGAATGATTTATAAAGAAGAGAATAATGAAGTACTTCAATTCAATCGAGAAGTGGAAAAGAATCAATTTGGTTTTTATGTTTATGACGTTTCGAGAGAAGATAATCCAGATGAGAAGATTCAGGAACTTGCGACAATATTACAGAAGAAAATTGATATACAAGAAGGACCTCTTGTAAATGTAGCACAGTTTAAGACGAATGTTGGAGACCATCTGTTACTTATTATTCATCACCTTGTGGTGGATGGAATCTCTTGGAGAATCCTATTTGAAGATTTTGCACTTGGATACAGCCAGCTAATGAAAGGAGAACAAATAGCGTTTTATCCCAAAACGACTTCTTATAAAGAGTATGCCACTCAGCTCAACGAGTATGCTAAGAGTGCAAAAGTCCTTAGAGAAAAGCAATATTGGGTGAACACATTAAAGGATAATGTTAACTTTTTAGAGAAAAAAGAGGAAGTTGGACTATTCCGATATGAGGATAGTGATACTTTCAGTACCACTCTCGGAATAGAGGAAACAAGCCGATTGTTAAGAGAAACAAATCAAGCATATCATACTGAAATCAACGATTTACTGATTAGTGCTCTTTTAATGGCTACAAGGAGAGTAACTGGTGAAAATAAAATTAGGATTAGTCTAGAGGGCCATGGTAGAGAACAGATTATAAAAAATGTAGATATTAGCCGAACAGTTGGATGGTTTACAACCAAATATCCTGTATACATCAATTTAGAAGATGAAAAGGACCTTTCAATGACTATTAAAACAGTGAAAGAGTCTCTTAGAAGAATTCCGAATAAGGGAATAGGCTATGGGGTTTTAAAACATTTGAGTGGAGATCCAGATCTATGGAATATTGAACAGCCACCTATTTTGTTTAATTACTTAGGTCAAATGGATGCAGATCTCAATAATACAATCTTTTCTTCTTCTTGGATATCGGCAGGAGAGTCGATTGGAGGTAAACATACAAGAGAAACACCTATAGAAATGAATGCTATTGTCTTAGATGGAAAGCTCACTATTGATACGACTTATAATACAAAAGTATATGCAGAGGATGTCGTAGTGGAGTTTACAGAAGCTTTCAAGGATGCTCTTCGTAATGTAATCCATCATTGCATTTCTAAGGAACAGGCTGAAAAAACACCATTTGACTACGGAGACAAAGAATTAAGCTTCGAACAACTAGAGGAAATCAAGGCGAAAAATAGGTGGGGAGAAATAGAAAAGATTTATCCATTAGCTAATATGCAGCAGGGTATGCTATTCCATGCATTAGAAGATCCAAAATCAGGTGCATACTTTGAACAACTTGTCATTGATGTCAAAGGGTTTATTGATGTCAACTTATTCGAGGAAAGCTTGAACGATATTATGAAAAGACATGAACTCCTTCGGACAGCAATTGAATATGAAATTACAGAAAAACCAAAAAATGTAATCATAAAAGGTCGAAAGATTGGCTTTAGATACCGAGATATTAGACAGCAAGGAATAAGTCAGCAAAAAGAAAGTATAACAACCTACATTGAACAAGATCGAGAAAAAGGTTTTGATTTTAGTAAAGATGTCTTAATTAGACTGGAACTTATTCAAACTGATGATAAGGCTTATACAATTATATGGAGTAATCATCACATCTTGTTCGATGGATGGGGCAGAGGTATTATTTTGGGAGAATTGTTCCATATCTATGGAAACAAACAAGTAGGACAGTATCCTAATTTAGAAGAGCCAAGACCATATAGTGATTATATTAGATGGTTAGGAGAACAGGAAAAAGAAGAGGGAATTCAATATTGGAAACAATATTTAGCAGGATATCAAAAACCTGCGAAAGTTCCATCGTTCAAAATTGATAGTACAAGAGAGTACCATGGACAAGAGACGCTCATTGAATTTTCCAGGGAACTTACGAAAGAAATGACTGAATTGGCTAATCAAAATAATGTTACGCTAAACACTGTGCTACAAACTTTATGGGGGATTATTTTAGCCAAGTATAATCATACAGACGATGTTGTATTTGGTTCTGTCGTTTCTGGTAGAGATGCCAAAGTAGCTGGAATTGAAAAAATGGTTGGATTATTCATTAATGCAATTCCAACGAGAATTAATATAAAAGAACAGAAGACCTTTAAAAATATTTTAAAAGAGGTACAGCAACAAGCGATAGAAAGCCAAGCATACAACTATATGAATCTTTCAGATATACAGTCTCTTAGTGATTTGAAAAGGGATTTAATTGATCATGTAATGATTTTTGAGAATTATGCACTTGATGAACGTTTACTTCAGGAAGAAGAAAGTAAGAGTAGTTTCGTGTTTAAGGATATTAAAGGGATTGAACAAACCAACTATGGATTTACAATAGTTGTCGTTCCAGGTGAACAGCTTGTTCTCAAAATATCATATGATGGAAATCTCTATTCAGAAAAACTCATCCAGAACATAGCAAATCATCTGAAAAATGTTATGGACCAAGTTTTGCAGGATGAACATAAAAATGTGAATCAATTAGAAATCCTTTCAAAAGAAGAAAAGCATTATTTCTTGAATGAGTTTAATGAAACAAAGGCAGAGTATCCAAAAGAAAAAACAATTCATCGTTTATTTGAAGAACAGGTAGAACGGACTCCAAATAAGGTAGCTGTGGTATTTGATAAGCAGCAACTTACTTATAAAGAACTTAATGAAAAATCTAACCAAATAGCTAGGATACTCCAGAATAAAGGAGTTCAACCAGACACAGTTGTAGGTATCATGCTTGAACGTTCTCTAGAGATGATTATAGGAATTATGGGGATTTTAAAATCTGGAGCAGCATATTTACCAATAGATCCTGAATATCCTGAAGAGCGAATTAAGTATATAGTAGAGGATAGTGGAACAAATATAATACTTACAAAAGGTAAAGATGCAGTAAGATTAAACAAAGAAATAATATTTTTAGATGAAGAGTATAATCATTATTCTACTGAAAATATAAAAGTAACAAGTAATACTAACAACCTAGCTTATATGATTTATACTTCGGGTTCTACAGGTATGCCAAAGGGAACTATGCTTAAGCAACGAGGCCTAGTCAATTATATAACATGGGCAAATAAGGAATATGTCAAAGGAGAGGCCTTAGATTTTGCCTTGTATTCATCTTTCTCATTTGACCTTACAATTACATCAATATTCACACCATTAATTTCTGGAAATAAAATAGTTATTTACAATAATGATGGGGATGAACCAGTTATAAGACAAATCTTTAAGGATAATAGAGTAGGTATAGTAAAATTGACACCATCTCATTTAAGGTTGATAAGAGATATTGATAACAGCAATTCAAGTATAAAACGATTAATAGTGGGTGGAGAAGATTTAAAGACTGAGTTAGCAAGAGAGATTTCAAAAAGTTTCAATCATAATGTTGAAATCTATAATGAGTATGGTCCAACAGAAACAACAATTGGCTGTATGATTTATAAATATAGCCTTAATGACGATAAACACATATCGGTACCTATTGGAAAGCCAATTGATAATGTTCAAATTTATATATTGGATGATAATCAAAAGATATTACCAGTAGGAGTAGAAGGAGAACTTTATATAAGTGGAGATGGTGTTGCTACAGGTTATTTAAATAGACCTGAATTGACAGCAGAAAAATTTATATCAAATCCATATGTACCTGAAGCAAAGATGTATCGAACAGGGGATCTTGCAAGATGGTTGCCTAGTGGAAATATCGAATTTATAGGGAGAACTGACCATCAAGTAAAAATTCGTGGTTATAGAATTGAATTAGGAGAAATAGAGAATCAAATTCTAAAATTAGATAATATAAAAGAAACAAAAGTTGTTGCAAGAATAGACGGTGAGAATAGTCAGTATCTTTGTGCATATGTTGTTTTAGAGAATAAAGAAAAAGCAATTACTGTTACAGAGATGAGAAGATATTTATCAAAAGAACTGCCAAATTATATGATACCGGCGTATTTTACACAGCTTAAGGAATTACCGTTGACAACAAATGGTAAAATAGATATACATTCATTACCAGCACCAGATGGAAATGTCAAATATGGATTAGAATACGAACCGCCAAGAAATGATTTAGAAGAAAAAATTGTTAGTATATGGGAAGAAATTTTAAATATCAAAAAAATAGGTATGAATACTAATATATTTGATATCGGAGCGAACTCTTTAAACGTTATGACGTTTGTTTCAAGGATAGTTGCAGAGTTAAACTTTAGAGTACCGTTTAAAGATGTATTTGATAAGCCTACAGTCCGAAGTTTTTCAGCGTTCTTAGAAGGTGCAAAAGAAATGTTAAAGGATTATACAGAGGATTGTATTCAACTTAGTAGCTCAACAAGCACCAATAAAAAACTATTTTGTTTCCCACCTGCTGCTTCAATAGGAATAGCATATATGGGGCTAGCAAAGCATATTGAGTCATATTCGGTTTACAGTTTTAATTTTATTAAATCTGAAAATAGAATTGCACAATATGTTAAAATAATAAAAGATATTCAATCAGAAGGACCGTACACATTAGTGGGATATTCAGCTGGTGGAATACTTGCATTCGATGTGGCAAAAGAATTGAATAGACAAGGGTTTGAAGTAGAAAATCTTATTCTTATTGATTCAAAATACCGTACGATTGTAGAACAGAATCTTTATACAGAGGAAGAGTGTAAGAGAGAACTTCATGAAAAATTCAATTTGAAAAAATATAAAGATTTAGAAAAATTAGCTAGTGATTATTTGATAGAATTAATTATGAAGTCTTATATGTATGTACAGAGTACAACAACAAATGGTAGTATTAATGGAAATATAAGTTATATAAAATCAGTAAAAGAAAAAGAAGATGAAAATAATTTAATGTGGGAAAATGCTACAACTAAGAATTTCAGGATAATTCAAGGGTACGGAACCCATATGGAAATGTTATCAAATTCAAACCTAGATATTCTTAAAAAGAATGCTAATATAATAAATGACATATTGGCGTTTGAAACAGTTTAATTTTTGAGAATTGGCATTTCTTTAAAGAAATGCCAATTTTCTTATTTTGATGACCTGTAAATTAAAGAGAATAAGCACAATAATTTTGGAAATGTATAATAGAAATTATGAAAGCAGGTGTTATTTTGCGAGAAATTAGAATTCTTATAGCGGATGATGAAAAAGAAATTAGAGATTTATTAAAAAAATATATGGAACGAGAATTATATAAAGTTGATGTTGCTATAGATGGCGAGCACGCTCTTTCGTTATTTAATAAAAACAAATATGATCTGTTTATATTAGATCTTATGATGCCAAAAATTGATGGGATTGAGGTCTGCAGAAAATTAAGAGAAAAAACGAATGTTCCTATTCTAATGCTCACTGCTAAAAATCATGAAACTGATAAGATATTAGGTTTAAGTATGGGCGCAGATGATTATATTACAAAACCTTTTAGTATAAATGAGGTAGTAGCTAGAGTTAAAGCTCTTATGAGGAGGTTTTTAGTTTTAGGAAGTGAAGCAGGGGGTAGAGAACAAACACGTATAGAGTTTAAAGAAATCTCAATTGATATGAAAAAATATACTGTTTTCAAAGAGGGGGAAGAGATTCCTTTAACTGCAAAAGAGATGGAACTACTAAGGTTTTTCGCTTCAAATCCGGAGCAAGTGTTTACTAAATCTCAGTTGTTCCGTAATGTTTGGGGGGACAACTATTTAGAGGATGATAATACTGTCATGGTCCATATTCGAAAACTTAGAAAAAAAATAGAAGTGGATCCCTCTAACCCTCAATTAATACAAACAGTTTGGGGAATAGGATATAAGTTTGTAGGTGACCAAAATGTATAGCGATAAAATTATCTTACTTAATATTCTTCAACTATTATGTATTATAGGACTTTTTTTTACAGATTTAAATAACCAGCTATTAGGAATAAATAAACTTGTTTTGTACATAGTACTATTTTTCTTTACGACTTTTCTCTTACTTATAAGGTTTCACTTCGTTAATCGTTTGAAAATAATGATTAAGGAATTACAACGTGTAATTAAAGGGAATTTAACAACAAGGATAATTGTAAATGAAGGTAATGTATTTAATAAAATGATATTTTCTGTGAATGAATTAATTGAACAGTTAGAGAGAGTTCAAATCGAATCCATTAAATCTCAAAATGCGAGAAAAAGACTCTTATCAAGTATTTCTCATGATATCAGAACTCCTCTTACATCTATTATAGGATATATTGATGCTTTAAAAGATGATATAGCTGTTTCTCGAGAAGAAAAAAAAGAGTATCTTGAAATTATTTCAAAAAAATCCAGCAACTTAAAGCAATTAATCAATGAAATATTTAATATGGCAAAGCTAGATGCAGATGAAGTTTTAATAAATCCTGAATTTCTAGAGTTAACTGAGATTATAAGAGAAGTATTAATTGAGTATTTGCCTGAAATCAAGAAGAATAATTTGGAGTTAAAGCTTAGTTTACCAAAAACAAAATGTTTTATCACAGCTGATTATCTAAGTATTATAAGAATTATAGATAACCTAATAAAAAATGCTATTATATATGGGAGAGAAGGAAAAGTACTTGGGATAGAACTCATGGAATCAAATCAAGAATTCCAATTGCTTGTTTGGGATAAAGGACAGGGAATCGCGGAACATGAGTTGGATCATGTATTTGAACGAATGTATCGTGGTGACCAATCAAGAAATTCTATTAATGGAGGTAGCGGATTAGGGCTTGCTATTGCTAAATCCTTAGTAGAAAAAAACCAGGGCAGGATATGGGTTGAAAGTAGTCCATGGAATAAAACAGTTTTTGGTATCTCTTTTCCAAAAACAGAAAAGGTTTAATACATATAGATAATATATGGTTTAAATTAAAATTTGTCCCAAACAATGTAGTAAAATAGTTATACAATACAGGTTTACGTATTAGTGACCTCTTAAAACTAAAGGTTGCAGGTTTGAAAGGGAGTTATATCTTAACGCTTGAAATGAAGAGCGGTAAGCAGTAATGTATCTAGATTACTGCGGCATTAAGAAGAGATTTAAATAGGTACATTGGAGATATGGAAGATCATGAGTATCTAATTAAGAGTAGGCAGGGAAAGAATAGAAAGAAGTGCAGCATATAAGTTACTTAGTAACACTGCGACAGAGTTTGAATTAGATGAAATAGGAACACATATATTATGTAAAAGATTTGTATATCATATGTATATGCAGACAAAAAATATAGCCTTGTTTATGAAGAAATTTATGTGATTAGAGTTGTTTTATATAAGTGTAAGCAAAGATGTAAAGGAAAAAGCCATGACTAGATTTAAAATCTAATCATGGCTTTTTCCTTTTTAATTTTATATAATTAATCACTTTCTTTCAAATCCATCAAAATAGCTTAATTATAAACACAACTAGAATTAAAAAACAAAATATGAGTTTATAGTTCATAAATAGATACTAAATACAAAATAAAGAAGAATCCATAATTCACTGGAATCTTCTTTATTGATTTTTTACTTGCTAATCCATTTGGAGATAATAGGATAATGAAATTCTTTTCCTTTACAGGAGATAGATAATAACATAATTTTCTCAATAAGGAATTTTCTTCTTTTAATATAAATTTTTCACAATTCATGGTATATCTGTATTACGGGAACCTTTTGGGTTGACCAGGGAGAAAGATTATAAAAATGATATGGGAGGAACAAAAAATGTCATTGAAAAAAAAATTAGGTGTTGGAGTGGTTTCAGCCGCTCTTGGTTTATCTTTAATTGGTGGGGGAACATATGCATATTTTAGCGATCAAGTGGTGACAAATAATTCATTTGCTGCAGGTACATTGGATTTAGCTATGCAACCAACTACTTCACTTAACTTAGAAAATTTAAAACCTGGGGACAAAATATTAAAGAAATTCAATTTAATAAATAGTGGTACATTAGATATTAAAGATCTCATGATGAAAATAGACTATACTGTAAACGATTTAAAACAAAATAACACTACGGAAGATTTCGGTAAACATATTAAAGTACAATTTCTTTGGGATTGGGATCCTGAAAAAAGCCCTGTATACGAGACAACTCTTGCAGAACTAAAATCACAAGGCCCAGAGATTGCCTCCAAAAAAGTATTTCATTCTAAGTGGACTGAAACAGGGGGATTAAAACCTGGGAAAATGGATTGGTTTTGGATAAAGTTTATATTTGAAGACAACGGCACAGATCAAAACGTGTTCCAAGGGGATAGTATTGCATTAAAAATGGAGTTCCAAGCCAATCAAACAGATGGACAAGAAAGATAAATTTAAGAGCATATTACTGGTAAAAAGTAAAACTGAGCTTATGCCTTTTAATTATTTAAAACACTTTAAAGAGCCTTACTACTGTAAAATTAAATGTAGCAAGGCTTTTTTATTTTATTAAATAACAATATTGTTCCATACATTTTCTAAAACAACAGGTATGGTTTTGAATTAAAGCCACACCATTCTATCTCTTTTTGACACTCCCTCGGCTAAAGCCACAAGTTGACTAACGTCAGTGGGATTCTTGCTACCAAAGGGGAAGTCTATTTCTAGTATCGCTGACGTGCAAGATTGCGGTGTGCCATCACCACTCTGTATCCAGTGCATATAGCAAATACGGCACTCATTCTATTACCAAACGAGTCAGATTGTGAGTTCTCAAATGTGTTTTAGCGTCTTGTGCTTGACGACTCAATACATTTTACGGAGTATAAGAATTTGTTACTCCAACCTCATATGTATTCTGTTTTCAGAGAACAAGATTGTTTTAGAGACTTTTACTTGTCTATTATGAAAATTATACCATTTCAAATTCTTGATTTACAGAACATACCTTCGGTGTTTTATTTGTACATCGCATTTGACCTCACTCTCATCCCACCCCTAAAGTGGGTGCTATCGCACCGTAGTGGGCTTTCCCGTTTGGAAAATCTGTAATTTGAAATTGACATCAGTCTAAGTTGTAACTATAATAGTTACAGTTTGTGTCGTGAACTAATTCGAACTTCTTTGTTAATGATAGTATCTTTTCATTCCTTTTTAAGTGTGACAGTTAGAAACTGACTATAATTCAATAGAGGATGAGATTCTATCTCATATTTAAAGAGTAGATAAGTTGTGCCATCCAAATTTACGATGCGAAAATGCTTAAAAAATTACATTTTTCAACGTATCCTATTTTGAATTCTCAGTATTGAAAATTGTAAACATCTACAAAAAGTTAATAAGACTGTTGTATGTAGAAAGAAATCTTTTAAAAAGGTCATAATATGGATAATAGGTGGCACACATTTTAATTAGTAGGAGTTGTGCCACTATCAAGACATTTCTTAATAAAAGTATAGAAAAATTTCAAGAAGGTGGAGTCCATTGCGTAAACATGCATATGTGCAATTTTATGTATTGCTATTGGCTTTAATAGCTTATATAAGTTTTTGCTTTATATTTTTATTTATTTTTCCGAGTCTTTATTTCGTATCAGATTTTAATATCCGACTATCATCTTTAGTTGTTGAAACTACTGTATTTATCTCATTACTGTATTCTATATTATCCAGAAAAATTAAGTTAGGAGTATTTTGGGTTTGCATTATTATTGCGATAGGGTGTTTCTTGATAGGGAATTTCATATCTGCTTTTCAAGTACTTAATGTAGAATTACCAATACAAAATTTTAATATCTCTGATGTATTTTTGGTGTTTTTCTTATTCTTCTTTCTCTTTGCGTTCTTTTATAAAATTATGATGGAATGTAACAAGTGGGAGAAAGCGTATTTACTTTGTGATTTATGCATTGTTGTTACTGCTATTTTTACATTAGAGTGGTACCTATTTAATAAACCATCTGCAAATATCTTATTCTTATCAATTGGAGATGTTTTTCTCTCATTTATTTTTCCGATTATAGATTTATTGCTTCTATTACTTGGAGTTACACTAATCTTTCGACCTGCTATTTTCAATGCAAAAAGTAAATTGTTTATTTTTATCCTAGTATTAACTGGATTGGCTATTACGGACTACTTGTATTTCTACTTACAGGATGATTTGTCAGAGCGTTCAGTTATATTTTTAAGGTGTTTGTATAGAGTTTTCTTATTATTTATCGCTATTGCTGCTACAATCCCAAAGAATACTTCTTCTAAAAGAAATTATTTTATTATTAATCCGACATTTGGAGAAAAACTTCTTGGTATATTCCCTTATCTTGCAGTTGCAGTCTTAATTGGCTTTACTTTGAAAGAGCAAACTTCTTCAGCTACATTGATTACAGGCAATTGTATTGCTTTTGTATTTGTACTGATTCGTCATACAATCGTACGGATGCAAAACAAAGAGTTAACTAAAACATTAAAAGTGTTTAATAATCAATTAGAACAAACAGTATCTCAAAGAACAAGGGATTTAATAAATAAATCTAATGATTTGGTAAAAAATCAAGAGAGATTTAAGTCATTATTTGAGTATCACCCGGATCCTATTTTAACGATTGATTCAACTGGTACCGTATTAAATATAAACCAGGCTGGAAGTATGTTATTAGGAAAAGACAGTGCTGCATTAATAGGGAAAGAGTTCTTCTCTATTTTTTTAGATGAAGATAAATCTGAATTGGAAGCAGCTATAAAGAAAGGAAGACGATGTAGTTCATCTTCGTTACAGTTACGTGTGAAAAATAACAATGAGAAGGACATGCTCTTTTGGTATGTCACTATAGTTCCTATTATGATAGAAGGTCAAATTTTTGGGAGTTATGTAATGGTAAAAGACATAACGAGGATGAAACAACAACAGGAAGAGATAAATTACCTTGCATTCCATGATACGGTGACGGAGATTGGAAATCGTATATTCTTCCAACAAGAATTAGATAGATTCATTAAACGTGCGAAAAAAACACAGGATAAATTTGGGCTCCTGTATATTGATTTAAACCGCTTTAAGACTATTAATGATACACTGGGTCATTCGATTGGTGACAGGGTTTTAAAGGAAGTTGCCAAACGTTTTAGGAGATGTCTTTCACCGACTATTCCTCTAGCAAGAATAGGTGGTGATGAGTTTGCGATCATTGCCCATAACCAAACAGAGCAACAGCTATTGGATTTGTGTAAAACTCTATTTTGTATAACTGAAGAACCATTTATTGTAAATCAGCATAGTTTTTACTTATCTCTTAGTATAGGAATAGCAGTGTATCCATTTGGAGGAATAAATACTACTACACTTTTACAACATGCTGATATTGCCATGTATAGCGCAAAGGAAAAAGGTAACAATGCTGTTTGTATGTATGACGAGACATTATCTCAAAAAGTAACCCGTCGATTACGATTAGAACAGGATTTACCAAATGCAATTGAAAATAATGAGTTGTTTTTATTGTATCAACCACAAATTGATAGTAAGGCAGGTAAGGTTATTGGTGCAGAGGCTTTAATACGTTGGCAACATCCAGAGCTTGGGCTGATTTCTCCTTTTGAGTTTATACCTATCGCAGAAGAAACGGCGCAGATTATTTCAATTGGGAAGTGGACGTTACAGAAAGCGTGTCGACAACTGAAAGAATGGCATTCTGCGGGTTTTTCAAATCTAAAGATGGGGATAAATTTATCAGCTATAGAGTTTGAACAGAAAGATTTTGTTCAAACAATGATATCTACTATAGAAGAGATAGGAGTACCTGCTAATTCGATTGATTTGGAATTAACAGAGCGAATTGCAATGGTAGATGAAAGAGAAACTTTATCAAAGTTAAAAGCATTAAAATCATTTGGTGTACATTTATCAATTGACGATTTTGGTACAGGTTATTCTTCACTAGCGTATCTGCCTCTTTATCCAATTGATACTTTGAAAATTCCAAGAGAATTTGTTAATAGGATTGGAACTTCTACTGATGGAGATGAAATTATACAAACCATTATTTCACTTGCTCATACTTTAAACATGAAAGTGATAGCAGAAGGGGTAGAAACGAAGGAACAATTAACAGTGTTACAACGTAATGCATGTTATCTAATTCAGGGCTATTACTACAGTAAACCTGTAAATGAAGATGAATTTATCGATTTTTTAATTGTAATGCAAAATGAATAAGTGAAAAATTGATATATGTATGAAGTAAAGTGAAAAGACGTTCTATCCAATTGGAGTAGAACGTCTATTTTATGTTTATTTTCATTAGTTATGCAGTTATGTTTATGTTTCAGCCTTTGAGAGTAAAATAAGTATCTATATTCCTTGTGTTAGGGATGATTTTAAAAATATTTTATTTATTCCATCCCTATTTGAGTTTTACTTACTGCTAACTTTTGACCATCTTTTTCAATGAAACTAACGGTGAAATTAGCTCCTGTGCCACCTTTTGCATTTTTACTCCAACTAGCAGTATACGTTTTTATATTTTTACTTGTAGAATCAGATTTGATGTCAGGTTCGCCATATTTAGCAACTAGATCCTCGTATTTATCTCCGCCTTCACCAGTTACAGGATCACCAGTTTTAATAGTATCCACATCGGCAACCGTTATCTTCTTTTTATCGTCCTTTTTCGTTTCTTGTTTTTGGTCTTGTTTTGCTTCTTTCTTAGCCTCTTGTTTTGGTTCATCTTTCTTTTCTGTAGAAGCTTTGTTTGACGAATCATCACAAGCAACTAGACTCATCGCTAAAGCACTTCCTAATGCAATGGTACTCAACTTTTTGAACATGTTTAATTCCTCCATTTTGAAAATTGTAAAATTCCACAGATGATTATACCAAATTAAGGTAAATGGTGATGTCGTATTTTGTCGAGATAAAAAAAACAATAACGCAAGTTCTACCGTTCACTCTAATTGGTAACGAATCGTTATTTGAAGTGTATTGGAAATGCTACTGTATATCGTTTTTTCTAAATGTTACAATAGAGAAAAAGGAGGTTTTCACATGGGAGATGTAATCGGTGATGTATTAGGAGGACTCTTTATGTCCATCCCTTCAAAAAGGGAAAAAGTCATTCGTAAAAATTTTAAGCTTTTGGAAAAAGAAGTGTGGTTTAAAGAAATAGAGCATAGACATGGTAGGTTAATGGTTTTTAACCATTCTATTAGAGATTTTGTAGCAAATGAGAACCTAGAGGATATCTTAAAGGATGTTGAGAAAACTCATACATTTCTTCATGAATTAGAAAAACTACTGCAGCAAGAAAAGATTTAATTGACGTAGTAGTGAAGGAATGTTTTATCCGTAAAGGATACTTCAAGCGTAGAAGTCTAAGGATATAGGTTTAGATGAAACAAGAAATCAATTATATGAAAAATTGCTTTATTGATTGATATATTCAGCTCTTGGAGAATTATTTCTTGTTTAGTGGATAGAATGATTCAATTTGCATGAACATCGTCAAATAGAGCAAATCAAAAAGGGAAAATTGTTTTGTGAAGTTGGAGGTGAAAATCATTGTCTATTTTTTGAGCCATTTAAAATAGCGTCAAGTTCTTACGTAATATATTAGAAGCTTGGTACTGATCCATACAAAGAAAAGACACCAAAGGCGCCTTTCTCCGTATGGAACCATCTTAAGTTTAATGTTAAGGATAAGATTCCTAACCAAAATGATTGTTGCAATTTAATATATTTTGAATACATGGATGTGTGCATTTCTATGACAAATAGATTATGCACTATCATGCAAGTTAGTATTTTATTGGTAATCATTTTCATCTGAGTTACTATTATAACTAGAATTATAAGAAGGACTATCATACCTAGAGGAATCTTCATTTTTGTAACTAGAAGTGCTGTTATAATTGGAGTTACTATATGAACTTTCAGAACTTGAACTATTAGAAGAGCTATAATAGCTAGGGGAACTGTAGTCGTCATAATAGTCGTTAAAATCATCTTCACCATCCAAATCAGAATTTACAACTTTATTTGTATTTGCTTTCTTTCCAACTGATTGAACTCTATAAAACGTATTCCTTTTTTTATTTTGTTTTCTTTTTCCATTTCCTTTAGATTGCAACGAAGGTGTATACGTTATAGGTATTACCCTAGATAATCCCCTTACAAATAATCGAACAATACATACTAAAATCCACATGCAAATAATAAATACAAAGACATAAAGTGCAATGTTGTAAATCATATTGTTTATTGTATTTATCATTGCACTCTTTGAAATATTAAACATAAAATCAATCACCGCCATTTTTCTATAAGTTTTATATTAAAAACGTAATATCAATCTAAATGGAATTATAAAACATTTTTCCATTTTTTATATAAAAATATGAATTTGTTACCGCGGATTAGAATTAAGAAAAAGACACCCTGAGGTGCCTTTCAATGACCTTAGTATCATTTTTTAGTGTGAAAAGGCAAATTGTATACAGTTTGAAACTCTCGCTGGATTATTTCATTTGTATATAAATTATTTTAAACTTTTTCTCATTTTCATGCATTTGAAATTTAATAGTGAGGGATACCGCTACATGCCCATCAACTGAAGAAAAATAAATGTCCCAAAAATTATAAAAGGAACAAATTAATTTACTCCTTTTTTACTTGAATTCCACATGAAATTTAGTATCAATGATTCCAAAAGCAACTTTACAGGGAAATTATGAAGAATAAATTTATTTTAAGTTTTTTCTTTGGATCTGTATTAATTGTTGGGGCATTGTTTACACCTAGAGATATTTTTGCAGAGACATTAGAAAAGAAGGATAGTGTAAATCAAAAAATAACCCAGGAAGTATCGCCTAAAACAGATACAAATATAGCAGAAAATCATGAATTTAGGGTAGATAAATTAAACGATACAGATTTCAACGTTATGATGAAAAATAAGAAAACAGGAGAAGATATTCTACTAGATTCATTTAAAAATATGAAGGGTTCCTATGCTGCACCAGGATTAAAAAACATGGAATTTCACCCCTTAAAGTGGTTAAGCAATGAGGAGTATGAATATGTGTTTACGTATGCAAGGGCTTATTATTCTCACGCTCCAACTATATATATTGTTAACTTAAAAACGAATCAAGTTACGCCCTTTTATTTATACGGATCGAAATGGAATGGGACTGACTTTGAACATTCTATAAAATTCACAAATTCAGATGCGCCCGTCAATGATTTTAGAGGACAAAGTATGTTTCTCACAAAATACTTCGATGACTTTATAGCGGGAAGAAATATACAAAGATTTGATGATGAGATTCTATTCCGAATGAGTGATAATTTGGGTGCATCAAATGAACGATACCGACAATCTTATTATGTAAAACTAGATTTTAAACATTTAAAAGCGACTCACTATTCTAGTAGAATGCCCCTTGATGGGTCTAGTTTTTCAAATCGATTGCCGACGCATTTAAGCCATTATATGGATGCAGAAGGAAACTATGTGTTGGTACAAGATGATAAACTAAATAAGCATATTGAACCAGAAGCGAAAAAAATTAGAGCGACTGGTGAATGGGTTAGGATTACAGATGCAGAAAAAGAAGCAATAAAAAATACACCAGAGTGGAAGAAGTGCATAAGCTCTTTCAATTCTTATGCGCCACCTATGGGAAATTGGACTTTCAATCCTAGCGTACTGATGTTGAAAGAACAAAAAGTACCGGAGGTCGCGGCCAGTGTAGTAAGATGAGGCTGAGGTACATTTAAACTATTGATATTGGACAAAATGAAAGATTAGTACTATATTGTGGTACAATAATAAAAAAGCGCGTGGGTAAGTAAAAAAACCGTAGAAATAAATTGTTTCTACGGTTTTTATTGTGTTAATTCGATGTTCTTTCGTAGTGTACTTCAAGAGGTATAATGCTATTGGACTGCCCAAAAATCAGAATCTTTAATATGTTATATACTATCTGTAGAATTCTAAGAAAGTATGACATTTTATTATTTGTGAAAGAGCATAAATTTTTCGCAAGTGAACTTACTAGTATTAGTTTTCTGAATCGAATCTTTTTATAAAAAAATAGTAGCAAATTCCATTTAATCTTATTTATTTTATTGGAATTATGAGTTATATTAAAAGTAGGTGCAAAAATGCACTATTTGAAAAAGAGTGCAAGGCAAAGAGGAATCCGTAAAGGGTTCCTTTTTGTTTTTTTTAAATGAAGCAACGTTCTAATTATCTCTTTCTTTTATTGTATGAGTAAATGAACTTTGGTTTTATAAACATAAAAAGTGTTTTTGGGAAATTGCCATATTCCTGTAACAAAATGAAGTTATGTTAAGTGTGTTAAATATAAAGAGAAAGAAGGAAAAGTCGTGAAAAAAATTTTGCCGATTGTTGCGTTATTAGGCATGATGAGTTTTGGAGTACAGGAAATGAATGTAAGAGCTGATACCTTTCATAAGAGCGATTCAAAAATTAGTTTTTGGGATTCGAAAAGAAAGGGTACTAATTTCATGAATAGTACTTCATTACCTGAAAACTATAAAAGTGCAAAAGAAGCTAATATTGAATATGTTCGTTTAGCACCTGATAAATGGGCGAAAGATAAAGATTTTCTATTTGAAGATAAACCAGATACTTCTGGAAAGGATTTTCTGATAGGTAATGCAGATAACTATCAGGGATTAGTAAAGGAAGATCTAGAAAAATTAAAGGCGGATTTAGATGCCGCACAATCACAAGGAATGAAAGTTGTTCTTACAATGTTATCCTTACCTGGTAATCGATGGCGCCAATTTAATAATAATAAGAATGACGACAGAATATGGGAAGAAGAAAAGTATCAAGAACAAGCAAGTCAATTTTGGAAGGACCTCGCTCTGGAACTAAAAGATCACCCCGCGGTGGTTGGTTATAATATTATAAATGAACCACATCCAGAAACAGATAAAAATAATAGATATAATGATTTTTGGACAGAAGATTACGAGAAATGGTATGCAAAAGTAGAGGGAACGACAGCAGATTTAAACAGATTCTATCAAAAGGTGATTAATTCCATACGTGAAGTAGACCGAGAAACACCGGTTATTTTAGATTCGGGTTTATATGCTACTCCATGGGCCTTTAAATATTTAAAACCAGTAAATGATAAAAAAACACTATACGCATTTCATATGTATGAACCATATGAATTAACGAGCCAAGGTGAAAAACAAAACAAGGAATATCAATATCCAGGATTAGTAAAAGTAGGAGATTTAGAGAAACCTGTAATGTGGAATAAACAAGGATTAGAGAAATTTTTGAAGCCAATCCAACAATGGTCTAAGAAAAACCATGTACCATCTAATCGAATTATTGCAGAGGAGTTTGGAATTAACCGTACTGTTCCAGGTGCTACCCAATACATGCAAGATCTTATTTCTATCTTTAACCAAAAAGGATGGCATAAATCATTCTATGCATTCCGTGAAGACACATGGACAGGGATGAATTATGAATTGGGAACAGGAAAAATAAAATGGGATGAAGAGGGTAAACCGATGCGTCAAGATAATTCACTCTGGGATGTAATAAAAAAAGATTTACAAACGAGTAAATAGTTTAGAATATTAGGTCTAAGGACTAAATGTAAGCATCTAATTCAAATAGAATTAGATGCTTTTTATTTCGAAAAGAGGTGGAGTTGAATTAAAGATTCCATCTTTTCTTTTGCATAAAGAGTACCAATCAGGTTTATTTACAACGAAAAATAAGATTTTTAGAGAATAGCTTAGAAAAAAATTGTGGAGGTTCAAACAAATGTGGTCACAATTGTTTAAACCTTTAAAGTAAAAAAGTTTTATGAATTTTTCGTGAGATCCCAACCTTTAAATGTTGTAATTTATTTACTTATTTCTCCAATTGGATATATTTCTCTAATTGGATGGAAGTTTAGAATACAGAATCAAAACATAATAGGCTGTTATCGATGAGTTTATCGTAAAGTTGTTATTTAATGTGTCATCAAATAACATTTATATACAATAATACATAAAGAAAAGGAGATATTTATGAAAAAATATAGAGTAATAGACACAACTTAAATAGTATGAATAGTTTAGATTGTAAAAACATGAAGAAGAAAACAAAAAAACTTAAGAGTACTAAGGAAAAATGAGGGAGATAATATGGGGAATAATTCAAAACATAAAACTAGAAAAATACTTGCGGCTACTGCTACAGTAACTATGCTTGCGACTGGAATGATTTCTTCATCGGATGTCTTTGCGGAGCAAAAGGAGCAGCAAAAAAATTTATCGACATCACTGCAAAATGAAAAGTCAGTTAAATCAGAAAATAGAACATTTACAGTCCCAGGAAAAGGGGATGTTGAGGTACTGAAACAACAGGAAAGAAAAAGTATGGCATTTAGTCCATATGAACCAACTGGTTTATATGCAAAGCCAAATGAACAAATAACGATTAATGTAGAAGGTAATCAAGATATTCAGGTATATATTGGAACGTATTCGTATGATGCTTCTTGGAGAGAAGATTCTAAGATAAAATCATTTACATTAAAACCTGGTATAAACACAATCCAATCTCCAAATGGAGGGATGATTTATTTTTATAATAAACAACAAGGTGGTACCATTCGAACAACAATCACAACAGGTGGAACGACTACGCCTTTCTTTGAACTAGGAAAGCATACGAAACAAGATTTAATAAACATGCTGGACCAATATCCTAATGCACATGCAGTGGAGTTAAAAGGAGAACGTGTATTAATTACGGCCAGCCCTGCACGTGTTAAGAAATATTTGTTGGGTTCTAATACAGATCCTGTACAACTCTTAAAAAAGATGGATGAAGCTACTCGAATTCAAGACAAAGTAGCTGGATTATCTGAAGAACAAGTAGATAAACATTATGTTCATTACGTAGAAGAAAATCATTCTCCTGATTATTATATGTATGCAACTTCTTATCGAACAGCATATGTAGGAGATGCAATCCAATACGTGTTAGATATTAATAAATTTATAACAGATGGCTGGGGCCCTTGGCATGAGTCAGGACATTTGAGACAACAATCGCCCTGGAAGTTTTATAATATGACAGAAGTACAAAATAATATATACAGCCTTACTGTAGAAAAAGCATTTAATCAACCATCCAACTTAGAGAAAAGTGGAATTTATCCAAAAGCATTTCAATATCTAGAACAAGTGAATAAAAATTATGATGAAATTAGCGATGTTTTTGTAAAACTTGTTATGCTTTGGCAACTACAGTTAGCGTATGGAGAGGATTTCTATCCTAAATTGCATCAATTGTATAGAGACATGCCTTCAAGTGAACTTCCACAAACTGATGAAAATAAAAAACAATTATTTATGATTTCAGCATCAAAAGTAGCCAAACAAAATTTGATTCCTTTCTTTGAGAAGTGGGGATTACGTCCAAATAACGATACCATTCAAAAAGTAGCTGCATTAGGATATCCAATTTTAACAGCAGAGATTTGGAAGGGGACGGATTCTAATCCAATTAAACCCGATATGCCTAATGTAAATAATATTTTAGAAGGAAACCAGTTTGCATGGTCGCTGAAAGGGATTGGAGATTTTGAATTCGCAAAAGTAAATTTAAATAAATCAACAGAAGAAATGCAAATTGATCTAAAAGCAGGTGTACCACATAACTACTTTGATAGTATATATGCAAGTATTAAAGTGCAAAACACATCAGGTAAAGTAGTATATAACAAGGAGTTTTATGGGAATAAACAGCAAAATGCTGAAACACAAAAAGTTTCAGTAAAGACCGGCGATTTTATTGAGCTTACACATTTAGAAGGCGGAGAGAGGGCAACATTAATAAATTTAGATAATAATAAACGTGAAAGCCTTGATAAAAAAGTAATGTATGAAGTTACAAAGGATGGCCTGAAAAAAGTAAATCAAATTGTTAATCCGAAACCAGATACAGAAGCTCCCACACAGCCACAAGGATTATATGCAAGCAACCTTACTTCTAACAGTGTAGAGCTAAAATGGAATCCTTCTACAGATAATATAGGTGTAAAAGAATATCAGGTATTACGTGATGGACAATTGATTCAAACCGTACAAGGAACGACATTTATTGATCAAAACTTAACAGCTAATAAGGAATATAAATATGCAGTGAAGGCTGTAGATGCAGCTGGAAATACATCTATTCAAAGTGAAATCCTTCCGGTAAAAACCAAAGATCAAAATGTACCTTATGAAAAATGGGATCCAAAGAAAGCATATACAAAGGGCGATAAAGTAGAACATCAAGGGACAGTGTATGAAGCGGTTCAAAATCATCAAGGAAATGGTGACCCGAATTGGATATTTGCGTTATCTTTATGGAAACAACTTACAATAAAATAACATGTAAGAATCACATGTGAAGATAGAACAACTTGAACTACTCACCACTTAACGCCCTTACGGATTTTTTGAAGTGGGAGATTCCTGCGAACACCGGTGTATCCACCGGTTATCTTAGCAGGCTCTACCCGTAGTCTCTACGGTGAGAACATAAGTATCTTGTACGTTAACGCACCACACTCCCTACTTTAGCTTGGTTCTCGCAACTTCGGCAAGCATGGGGCGATAGAACGTTGAAGATTTTACGGTTGCAACGTTTTTCTGCAACCAACCTCATATCTTCAGTTTTCGAAGAGCAATCTGTACAAGTAAATGATAACAAACATGTTGGCTTATGCCAACCGACATTAATCTCCCACCTAAAATTGGTGTTTCACATCTTCACATTTTTGAGGAAGGAGTCTTCTGTCGGAAAACGATAAAAATTAGAAAAGGATGTAGATTAGTGATTAGTCAGAAAACGAAGAAAAGATTTAATAAAGTTATTATAATGACCGCAGCATGTAGCATGTTTTCTATGTTTGGAACGTCTATTTTGCACACTAAAGCTGCAACACATTCAGCTGCTCCAGCAGTTTATGTGAGTCCCAAAAATATACCTGCCTCAGATATTATTAGTATAGACTGGTCACCAGTTCAGACACCACCTTATACGTACTGGGCTGTACACAACTGGAATGCAGGTGGTGAAGCTGGAGGATATGCTGGTTTTCAACAACAAAGTGGGTTTGATGAAAATGGAAAACGTACTTTACATTTTGCCTTATGGGATCCAATTTCCTCTAAAGAAGCAATAAAGGCCGAATACTTATCTCCGAATTCGCAAGCTGGACCCTTTGGAGGAGAAGGAACAGGAATGAAGGTTCAAACAACTTATGGTTGGAAAGACTACAATTGGTACACAATGACAATGCGTTCATGGCAAGAAAATGGTCATACTAAATTTGGACAATGGATGAAAGATGTAACAAAGAATAAATGGCATCAAATTGCAATTATGGACTTTCCGGTTGCTAATGTTGCATTTAATCATGGATTAGGAATGTTTCAAGAAGACTGGGCTGATAGTGGACAGAATGTTCGAGAAGCGCGCCTGAAAAATGGTTACAGCCGAAAATTAGTTGATAAACAATGGAGTTCTTGGAATAATCAAAGTATTTCCGGAACGCATGATAATACTTATCAATATGATGGAGGATCTACTTCAGAATATGTATGGGTCAAAGCAGGAGGTAATACGCAGTCTACTATTGGGTCAGGAAAAATATTCACGCTAAATCAACCTACTCAACCTGAAATAGGAAAACTAGATTTTGATATCCAATCTATATATTATGAAAATGAAAAATTAAATGTATCTTGGAAACTAAAAGAAAATAGTACACCGCAATTTAAGGGGAAAATTGAAATTTATAACAATGAAAATATGACGGGCCAACCTATTAACGTAATTAATGATATTAAATCTTATCAAAATGGAATCAGTCAATCTATATCATTACCAACAAATGCTTATGCAAAAATTGTATTAACGGATATATTTGATCAAACTGTTGAGAAAAAGGTACAAATCAAAAATGAATCTCCATACATTTTTGAAGGTAATGAATTTGCATGGTCGCTGAAAGGGATTGGAGATTTTGAATTTGCGAAAGTAAATTTAAATAAATCAACAGAAGAAATGCAAATTGATCTAAAAGCAGGTGTACCACATGACTACTTTGATAGTACATATGCAAGTATTAAAGTGCAAAACACATCAGGTAAAGTGGTCTATAACAAAGAGATTTATGGAAACAAACAGCAAAATGCTGAATCGCAAAAAGTTCCAGTCAAAGTAGGCGATTATATAGAGTTAACACATCTAGAAGGTGTACATAGAGCTACTCTTACAAATGTAGATAATAGTAAACAAGAGAGCTTTGGAAAAAAAGCCATATACGAAGTTACAAAGGAAGGCCTGAAGAAAGTAGAAAAAATGCCAGAAGCAACAATTTTAGAAGGAAACAAGTTTGCCTGGTCATTAAAAGGATATAGTGATAGAGAAATTGCAAAAGTAGATTATGATAAAACGGTAGAAAAGATGAAGGTAAAACTAGAAGCAGGTGTACCACATTCCTATTTTGCTAGTACGTATGCGAGTATTAAGGTCCAGAATTCTTCTGGTAACGTTCTGTACAATAAGGAAATCGTGGGAAATAAACAACAAAATGCTGAAAGCCAAACTGTGCCCGTCAAGGTAGGGGATTACATTGAATTTACCCATATAGAAGGAGAATCAACAAAGGAAAAAATGCGAGCAACTTTAATTAACCTTGAAAATAACAAAAATGAAACCATTGGAAAAACAGCAAGATATCAAGTTACAAAAGAAGGCTTGAAGAAAGTAGAGAAAATGCCAGAAACAACGGTTTTAGATGGAAATCAATTCGCTTGGTCACTAAAGGGATATAATGATCGAGAAATCGCGAAAATAGAATATAACAAAGCAACAGAAAAAATGCAGCTTAAATTAGAAGCGGGTATACCCCATTCTTATTTTACTAATACGTATGCAAGCATTAAAGTCCAGAATTTATCCGGTAATATTTTGTACAATAAAGAAATTATAGGAAATAGACAACAAGATGCTGAGAGCCAAACCGTTTCAGTCAAAGTAGGAGATTGTATTGAGTTTACTCATATAGAGGGAGAAGCACAAAAGGAAAAGACACGCGCCACACTTACTAATCTTGAGAATAGTAAACAGGAGTATATGGGAAAGAAAAGAATATATCAGGTTACCTCTATGGGATTATTAATAAAGTCATAGATTTCACTACAAAAGTTAAATTATAGATTTATATATTATATAAAAATCTTAACCATTATACGCATTAAAAAATTCTCAAGAGAATATAGATTGGCGGGTATAGTATGAACATATTCAAAGGGTTTCTAATTTCATCAATTGCAATGACCACATGTGTAGGAACAGATCTAATCCTACAAAATGATAGTATTCATAATAAAGTTTACGCTGAATCTTATAATGTCACATACAAAGAAAGAGATTCACAGGAAGAAAGATTAATTGTAAAGTTTAAAAATCAAATTGACTTACCTTATGAAGATGGTATTGAGAAACGAATAAAAAATGGGGATTATGATAACAATTTAAAGAGGTTATTTTCCGAAAATACAGAACTTACTTTGAATCGTCTGTTCTCATCTGTAAATCCGATAGAGATTGAAAAATTATCAGTACAATCTAAATCAGTTGCTAATGAATCAGCTAATAATTTATTAAATTATTATATTGTACAAGCTCCTAATAACATAGAAATAGAATTATTACTAAAAAAATTTGAAACATCTCCTCTTGTAGAGGAGGCTTATATACAAGAAAAACAAATTTTGACACCCCCTGAAATACAGTTACCAAATTTATCTGTTAATCCGTACGATGATCCTAGATTTAAAAATCAAGGATATCTTGAAGCGGCACCAAAGGGAATTAATGCCTCGCATGCTTGGAGCATTAAAGGTGGTGACGGGAAGGATACAACTTTTGTGGATATGGAATATGGATGGTTATTGAACCATGAGGATTTAGTTAATAAAAATATTAAGCTTATGTCGGGACAAAATATAAGCCAGCATAGAGCTCATGGTACTTCTGTATTAGGAATTGTTTCATCTGAAGATAATCAAATTGGAAATATTGGAATTGCACCAAAAGCAAATGTAAAAGTAATATCCCAGATTAGGGATAATGGAATTTATAATACAGCGGATGCTATTTTAAGTGCTGTACATAATTTACAAGCGGGAGATATTCTTTTATTAGAGGCACAAGCTTCGTATGATGGGTATGGGGATAAATATTTACCTGTAGAAGTACATCCAGATATTTTTGATGCAATTCGTGTTGGTGCAGATAAAGGGATTATTATTATAGAAGCTGGCGCAAATGGTTCAAACGACTTAGATAATTTTAAAGATCGTAATGGAAAAAAAATCTTAAATCGAAATAGTCCAGACTTCAAGGATTCAGGTGCTATTATGGTTGGGGCGGGATCATCAACTGTTCCACATAAACGTTTATGGTTTTCAAATTATGGAAGTCGATTAGATGTATATGGATGGGGAGAAAATGTTGATACAACATCAGCAAATCCAAGTCAAAATACTACAAATTTATATACATCAACATTTAGTGGAACATCAAGTGCTTCACCAATTATTGCTGGAGCAGCAACTTCGATTCAAGGTATTGCTAAAGAGCATCGAGGTTCTCCTTATACACCAGCCGAATTAAGAACTATCTTAAGTAATCCGAATACAGGAACAAAATCTCAAGATCCGTGGAATGATAGAATAGGTGTTTTACCTGATCTAAAATCTATATTAGATAACTTAGGTTTTAATTCAGATATCCCGAACTCTTCTAGTATTTTAGAAGGAAACCAGTTTGCATGGTCACTAAAAGGAATTAGTGATTTCGAGTTTGCAAAAATTAATTTCAATAAGTCAACAGAAGAAATGCAAATCGACTTAAAAGCAGGCGTACCGCATCATTATTTTAATGAAACGTATGCGAGTATTAAAGTACAAAATGCATCAGGAAAAGTAGTATACAATAAAGACATTTATGGAAACAAACAACAAAATGCTGAATCGCAAAGAGTTCCAGTCAAAGTAGGAGACTATATTGAATTAACACATCTAGAAGGTGTACATAGAGCTACTCTTACAAATGTAGGTAATAGTAAACAAGAAAGCTTTGGAAAAAAAGCAATATACCAAGTTACAAAGGAAGGTCTGAAGAAAGCAGAAAAAATGCCCGAAGCAACAATTTTAGATGGAAATCAATTTGCATGGTCACTAAAAGGAATTAGTGATTTCGAGTTTGCAAAAGTTAATTTTAATAAGTCGACAGAAGAAATGCAAATCGACTTAAAAGCAGGCGTACCGCATCATTATTTTAATGAAACGTATGCGAGTATTAAAGTACAAAATGCAACAGGGAAAGTAGTATACAAGAAAGACATTTATGGAAACAAACAACAAAATGCTGAATCGCAAAAAGTTCCAGTTAAAGTAGGGGATTATATTGAGTTGACACACCTAGAAGGTGTGCATAGAGCTACTTTAATAAATGTAGACAGCAGTAAACAAGAAAGCTTTGGAAAAAAAGTCATGTACGAAGTTACAAAAGAAGGCTTGAAGAAAGTAGAAAAAATGCCAGAAACAACGGTTTTAGATGGAAATCATTTTGGGTGGTCTTTAAAAGGATATAGTGATAGAGAAATCGCAAAAGTTGATTATAATAGGACAACAGAGAAAATGCAGGTGAATTTAGAAGCAGGCGTACCACATTCTTACTTTAATAATACGTATGCAAGTATTACAGTAAAGAATTCAACCGGTAGTGTTGTGTATAATAAGGAAATAGTGGGAAATAGACAACAAACTGCTGAAATCCAAACGGTGCCCGTAAAAGTGGGAGATTACATTGAGTTTACCCATATAGAAGGGGAAGCAGTAAAGGAAAAGACACGCGCTACACTTATTAACCTTGAGAATAATAAACAAGAATATATAGGCAAAAAAAGAATCTATCAAGTTACTTCAACGGGATTAAACAAAATAGATTAACATGAAGAACCTTCTCATTATTAGTTAGATGCAAATAGTCGTTCATTATGAACGGCTATTTGGCTATTATTTAAAGAAAAGTGAAATGAAAATACTCTCTCTTTTGTATATACTCTCCTTGCCATCAACTGCTACATTTGTTTATCAGGGGGGGAAATTTAAAAAATGTGCTTGAGAATTGATAAATGTTTAAGTGCTATAGATTTGAGAAAAAAGAAACAGAATAGTAAGGTATTTATTGATAAACCCTCCCTTCCATTACAATATTTTACATATTTGGTATGATGTATATGAGTTCTATGTATATTAAGGGAGGAATGAGAATGAAGGGGTTCATAACATGTGCAAGTGGTAATACAATCTCAAAAAAGTTAGTTTTAATGATGTTGCCGATGGTTTTAATGATATTGATGATTACACCATCGAATGATGTATCGGCAGCCAATCTATCAAAAGCAGGTTCACTAAAAGGCGTGAATTTATTTAATGGAAGTTGGACAGTTGCTATACAGGCAGCAAATTTACAATATGTTTCTGCTGAGCCTTTGGGAAATGTAATAGCAAATCGTAATGCAGTTAATGAATGGGAGAAATTTGAATTAATTCCGACTGGGGAATTATATACGTACGCTTTAAAAGCTAAAAGTAATGGGAAGTATGTTTCGTTTGAGCCAAATGGTAGAGTAGTAGCAGATCGTACATCAATTGGGGCATGGGAAAAATTTATCTTATATAATGGTGGGGATAATAGGATATATGTATTACAAGCACTAAGTAATGGTAGATATTTATCAGCAAATGGTGGTAGAGAATTAACAGCTACTAGTTATGTAGCTGGGAGCTGGGAAAGATTTGTTATTGTATACTTCTAAACTTTGAAGTGTTATATATCTAAATAATAATGGCATGTTTAGTTTGTATAAATGCCTAATACAAGAAAGTGTTAAGTAATTAATACAAGTGTATATTAACGTGTAAAAGGGCTGCAAGTAATTAGCAGTCCTTTTTGCATGTTAAATAAGGACTTATTGAGGTTATAATGAAAAGAAAAAGAACCCTATAGGGTTCTTTTTCAAGGCATATTAACAGTAAGGAGAATCATGAAATGCTACTTCAAATCTTTATTAGGGGAAAGATTTTGAATAAGCTTAACATACATCTATTTTTACATAAATGTAATATATAGTAAATTGATAATATTTATACTTACTATTAATAATATTCAATTAATATAGTTAACACTATGTATATAGTGTTAACTGGCATTTAGTACAGTATACATTTAGAAATTTAATATTAGATTTTATTTGTTAAAAAAGCCAATAGATATATTATTTCAAATTCTAACTAACATTTAAATGGTTTTAATTGAAATTGGTTGCGTATTAAATCTTATAAGCCAATAAAAGTAAATAAAATAAACAAAGACCCTGTAAAAATACAGGGTTAAGTGAACGCATAGTTTCTTAGTATCATAATAGCATAAATTCTTTGTATAGCTACATGAGGATTTTGACAGAATTAAGAACAAGATAGAAAATCTGTAAGAAAGCAAATATAGTGCTGGAAATGTGATTTTAAATTAAACTATAGCCATATTGAAATAGGTGAAAACTCTTGAATACCTTGATTAAATTGCTTCTAAATATGATGTTTAGATTAGAGGGATAATTGGATCTTACTGAAGAGGAAAATATTTTTTAGATTAAAAGAAGAAAAGACATCTTTTGGGTGTCTTTTCTTTAGGTAAACAGTTCACATATTGCTGAATTAGATACGAAACCATAATTCGACTACGAAGTAAATCTTAACATAATCTTAACTGAAAAAATATTTAATATTACATTTTTAGTTTTTAATTGTTTTATTGAATATAGAGCAGCAACGTAATTAAATTATTGCCTTTTAAAAGAACGGAAAGAGTTTTTTCGAGTTAGTACCTTTTACATGATAAATATTGAAGAGGGAAATTCCACTTAGAAATACTTTTAAGCAGAAAAATAGACTAGTCTATTTTAATTTCTAATGGTCCCAGTATCTTTTATTTTGACATATGTCTTTACATTTATTTTAGCCTCTGCTAACGCTTGCGACCAATCTCCTTTTACTTTTTTCCACTCTTTATATTGAAAAGCTCTAGCATATAGGGATAATCCGATTGGATCAATTTTATTCTGCTGTATTTCATCCAACATATTTTGTAATTCCTTATTAATTTCTTTTTCGATAGCGTTTTCTAAATTATTTATATTTTTTTTATTATCATAATGCTCCTTAATTAAATTCGCATTGGTTTTTTCTATTAAAGCTACATTAGCATTTATTTGGAGATTAAATACAAACTTTCCGTTTTTAAAATTAACATCTATCTTCCTTTTCGCATTCTGTACGAAGATAGAAGTGTTTGTTTTTTTGTTGGACTTTTTAGGAGGAAGCGCAAGGTGTAGTATCATCCGGCCTGTATTTTTTGACTTATTTATAAGATTGAAGAACTTAACATCTTTTTTAGGGATACGAGTTAAATATTTTCCTTGTCGATCTAAAAGTGCAATTCCTATCGTGTCAATTTCATTCTTTGTTTTTTTGATAACTGGAACAATTTGTGTCATTCCTTCTTCATTTTGTTCTCTCGTTAATTGTTGAATCGTAGAAGAAACGGATTGATTATTTTGGATGGAGGATTCAATTACACTACTTATATAAGATGGTAGTGATGGTTTATCTGGCTTATTAATTGTAAAAATTTCTTCTACAGGTCCATCTACAAGTACTACTTTAGCATTAATGGTAGCGTAAGGATCACGGTAAGAAGAATCAAGTTCCTGCAACCAATTTGATTCTCGCGCCAATTTTTTCCCAATTAAAATGATTTCAGCTTTGGAGGCTGTCATATAGCCCGTTAACTTTGTATCTATCTTACTGAAGCCATTATATACAGTTGATGCCTGGGTCCATTGCTCTATAGTACTTTGTTGCTGTTTATGATGAAAGAGTGGGATGCTTGTGCCAACTTTTATGTCTCCATTAGGGGCTCTATCCAAGCCAATTAATAGGATTAATGAAACCTTCTCAAGAGGAATTCTCTGACTACAACCAATTAAACATATACAACAAATTACAATCCATATCCATTTTCGAATCAAAGTTGTTTCCTCCTAGTAACCCAAGCAAAAAGAATGCTGTAAGCGAAAAATAAGATTGGTAATAGAATAAAGAAAATGATATTTAAGATATCCATAAGAGAATATATAAATAAATATTGATCCACATTGGGATTTAGAAAAATAAATAAGCCGACTATTAATACCATAAAACCAACCAGCGCCCAATTGCGAGCGTTTTTTTGAAGTGAAATGGTCACAGACTCAAAACTGAAAAATAAATATGGATATATTGTAGTGGAAAATACAATTAAATAGTAAGCGATATATATAATTTCTAATCGTTCTATGAAAGAAAAACGAACTCCTTTTAACAGATGAAATACTGGCCAAATTACGTCTTTTATCCCCTCTGGACTAAAGTATATATAAGAAAGAATAGTCACATATAGATAGAAAAACATGGTTCCAGTATTCGCAATTAGTAGTCCCTTTATAGCTTTTTGTTTTTTTTGTAAGAACGGATATATATAATATGCAATTTCTAAGCCGGCATAAGGGGTAATGGTTTCTTTCGTTGCCTTTACAATAGGGTATAAGCCATCTTTAAAAATAGGTAGTAGGTGTAAAGGAGCATACATACTCTTTAATGAAAAAAGAAGAAATAGTGGCATCCAAGTAGTGAAGAAGAAAACAAGCATAGAATAACTAGTAAGGGCCCTTAACCCACTCAGGGCTAAAATAATAAAAGGCAATAGTAATAATATGGCGATTTGATAAGCTGGAGTGGAAGGGAATATCCACACTTTTACAATATCAGTTGCCTTTAATAAAGTATTAAACCCAGCAAAAAATAGATAAAAGGCGTATAAAAGAAAAAGAATTGTCCCTATCCATTTACCAAAGTATGTTTTTAAGATTTGTGAGAAATTTTTGTCAGGATTTTTTTGTAACATTAATATAATAAGTACGCCGATTATAGAAGTAACAATCCATCCAAGAATGATTGAAATCCAGCCATCTGTGCCAGCAGTATTAGCAAGTGGGCTTGGCATAATTAACATACCTGAGGCTAGTTGCAGTGAATGAATGAAAACAATAAATTCAAATAAGGTTATGTTTTGGAATTTAAGATTCCCCATGCGAACTACCTTCTTTTTTCTTTTTTTGTTTCGGCTGCCCTGTACTCGAGCGGGTGGTAATCATAGAAATAGGAAATCTTACAAATGAATCTTTTAGCTCTTGGAGACGAAATGGTGCGATTGGCAATCCGTATGGTGAACCATAGGAAGTTAGCGAAACAAAATGAGCAAATAAGAGCATTAATCCACTAACAATACCTACAATGCCATAAAAATATGCCAATAACATCATTGGAAAACGAATAAGGCGTATAGAACTTGATAAATCGTAATTAGAAACAATAAATGATGCAATGGCAGTAATAGATACGATAATAACCATAACGTTACTCACAAGACCAGCCTGAACAGCCGCCTGCCCAATTACAATCCCTCCAACAATTCCAATTGTTTGTCCTATTGGCTGTGGTAAGCGAATACCAGCTTCACGTAGCATTTCTAGTGTGATTTCCATTATAAAAGCTTCCAGTAAGGGAGAGAAAGGGACTTTGACTCTTGACGTTGCAATAGAAGTGTATAAATCTAAAGGAATGATTTCAAAGTGAAAAGAGACGATAGCAATATAAATTGCGGGTAAAAAAATCGCTATAATAAATCCTGCAAATCGTAATAAACGAAAAAATGATGCAATGAGCCAATGTATATTATAGTCATCTGGAGTCTGAAAAAATCCAATTAAATTCATTGGGACAATCATCGCGCCAGGAGATCTATCAACTAATACTGCTATTTTTCCATCAAGTATATGATTTGAAATGGCGTCCGGACGTTCGCTTAAATAAGCCTGTGGAAAAGGAGTCCAATTTTGATCTTTTGTATAATTAGATAGTTCTCCAATGCCCAATACCGCATCCGTTTTAATATTACAGATTCTAGTTTCTATTTCTTGGACTACATCTGCGTTTGCTACATCACCTAAGTAAATTAAATAGACTGAAGAAGTGGCTCGTTCTCCAATCGTCAGCTTTTTGATTTTTAACTCTGTAGAAGGAATATATCGACGAATTAGGCCTATATTTTTTGTGGCATTCTCAATGAAACCATCATGTGAGCCTTTAATAGTAACTTCTGAAATCGGTTCTTGAATGGATCTCTCTGCCCAGCCTTTTGTATTTATTAGAAGTGACCGCTTTTCTCCCTCCATAAACAGTACACATTGACCCTCAAGTAATCCTTCTTTAATTTCATTCCATGTATATACTATTTTGGTATGAGTAGCAATAATATTAGAATTAAATATTTGACTGTCTTCATTTACGTTTTGTAATAATGGTGTAACAACATTGCTTTTTAATGCGACACCATCTGTAAGGCCTTCAAAATAATATAATAAAATATTCGTTTTTGTTTTTAATTGCAAAGGATGTTCAATCAAATCTGCACTAATATCAAAGATATCATCTAGTGTATGTTTAAGTTGTTTTAAGTTACTTGTTTGGATCTTTTCAATGGATTTATCTGTCTTAGTTTCTAAGGTCTCTTCATTTAAGGACAAAATTGACACCTCTTTAATATATAACGATTAGTTGTAGTTATTATTTTTATATGATTGAATTTTATTCACTAATTTAAAAAAAATTGGAGCTAAGACTTCATAAAATTTGATGTGCTATATTATTAATTCAATAATTGAGAGCAAAAAATAGAGGTAATTTGTGTGGAAATCTAAGTATCAAGATAAGAATTGAAATTTGAATGATTATAATAAAAAAGAACCCTTGATAGGCTCTTTTTCATAGTTGGTAAATATGTTATCAACAATAGATGGCGATTAAGGTATTAATGTAGATGCCTTTAAGTTAATCAGCTGAATTTTGTAGGAAGAATTCTTTTTTTCATACCTTAACACTCAATGAAAAAGGATATTTCATTTATTTGGGTGTTCTAGTGTATTTGAATTTTGCGCACTAATAAATTTTGTTTAGGGACAAAATGCATTTTCTGAATTAACAGAAAAATATATGCGCAAAATTCCTATTAATTATTTTCGTAGGTATCAAATATTGCTTTGGCCTTATTTTCTTGAGATTACCGTACGTTTATATGTTTCTAAGGGAAAGAAATACTTTCATTTTTATGACCATCTATTGTTTGATTAAGATGGTAACACGAAATAGAAGCGTTTACAACCAGAAAATAAAGAAAAAATATTAAAATTAGACTTTTTTCGACAATTATTTTATGTTTATATTTCATTTGATTATAGGAAAAGGCGGGGGAAAGCGGACCTTTTCCTATAAAATGTTTTGTTGGAATTAGAAATGACTAAAAAAGTAATATTAGCTTAAAATTAAAATGAAATTCAATGAATATGAGCTCAAAGTCATGAAATTCAATGATAAGGATATAATTGAATTTTTAAACCTCATGTGTATTGAAAGTATGGTCAAATCTTAATCCACGTTGCGTTTCTTCCTTTTGTAACTAGCTTAATATGGCCAAACACTTGCAAGGAATTTAAAGCCTTACTGATTGTACTTTCTGCAATGTCTGGATAAGTGTTACGAATACTTTCCTTAGTAAAAGGTTGTTTTTGTTTAAGTATAAAATCCTGAATTCTCTCAACTTTAGTATGTTTACATATAGAATCTAGAACTGTGTTATGAAGATCTTTGTAAGCCTCTAATATAATTGTTAAAAACGTTTTTAACCAAAAACTATTATTATGTTCCTCGCAGTACCAATTCACGGAAGATTTATAAATCGAATTGTAATAATCAGATTCGTTTTTCTTAATATATTTATCCAAACATACATATTTTACAAATGTATGTCCACTCTTAATTAACAGCAATTGCATTAACATAAATGCCAGCCTGTTATTACCTTGATTGAAAGGGACTATGCAATAAAAATTTAATATAAAACGAGCTATTAATAAAAGTGAATGTAGCCCCTTACTAGTATTTAATGAGTTGTATTGATCACATAATTGCTCCATAAACTGTGGGATAAGTTCATGCGGAAGAATGCGGTAACTATTCAAGTGCATTCCATGTTCTGGAACTCCTGGAATAATAAAAGGTTTTTCACGCCATTTGGCACTGTCAGAGGTAATGTAATGTATTAGTTGAAAATGTAATTCCTGTATAGTTGCTGGATTAATTAATAAAGTACAGGAGTTTTTATGTATAAAAGAAAGTGTTTGATAATAGCAAAAAATAGCATCTTCAGAAATATTTTGAGGTACTATATCATCTAAAATAAGTTCTTTTAATCTTTTATTAGGAACTTTTATATCCTCATAAATAGTTGTGAAATTTTTTATGTAATGTAGTGGTATAGTTTTTTCTAAACTATTAAATATGTCAGGGTTTTGTTCCTGATAAGCAGCTAATTTTCCTTTGAATTCGCTAATTTCACTTATTAAATTTATTAACCTCCTTTTTAATTCAATATTTTTGTACTTATCATCAAAAAAGTCTCTCATTTTTGTTCCTCCTGTAACCCCTTAACACGTTGTTGCATATATCTTTCCATTCTAAAGGTATGCCACGACATTATTGTGAAATAAAAACATTTTAGGTCTGATTTTGAATATATATATCAGAATCTATATTTTTATTTAACAATTAAAATATAGAAATTATAAAGAAGAATCGTTAGGATTCAATTTTAATAGGCATAATCCTAACATCAAATGCACAAATGTACAATAAAAAAATAAAAAAAATAAAAAAATAAAACTATCGACTCTTTTGAAATATTATCTAAAAGAGTTTTAAGAAATTGTAGGTATAGATGTGCCTTAGTTTAGGAGTAAATAATAAAGTGGTAATAGAGTTTTCATAGGTAATTAAAAAGTATATAGACTATTAATTTGTGACAATTACGTGCCTAATCTATCATATGCTTTTATGAGAATTCTAAAATTAAATCCTAACGAGCTGAATTTTCTATATTTAGCATCAATATTAGAAGAGGCGTGCTGATGAAATGTATCATTTTATATAGAAATATGTAACGTTTCACACTCGTATTGTAAAATATTTTGACATACGTTAATTTAAATATTAGGTACAGGAACATTTAATAAAAACTCAGTACTAAAGTACCCTTTAAACGTTTTATCCTAAGAACGTTTCTCAAGCACACTGAAGTTTACCCTTTGTTTCTGTGCCTTATTAGATAAAAATAACATAATAAATTTTTAGAATATGATAATGAAAAATGGCTTTTCCTTAAACATTAACAATCTCTTGATGATCTGTTTAAAGTAAGGAAATGCAGGGTAGACAATGGTATTAATAAAGAAAATACAGTTAAGCTAGATACCTTAAGTTATTTTATAAGTAATTAAGCGTTAGATTGAATTAGTAAGAATATTATATGTGTTTGCTAAATGGCTTGTTTTAATTGGTCTGTTACTATTAATTTATGAATTTTAACATTTAGAAGCTAGTCAACATATAGGTTATATTAGTTATGTGGGTTTTAACTTCAAGTGTATATGTTTAAGGTTAAAGGATTTGTGAGAGGTATAAAAGAAGTGAAAGTCTGGAAGAAACGGATATAATCGGTTTCTTCCAGACTTCTTTTGCTTTTTTGTAATATAAAAAATTTATTTTTCCTACATGATTTAACTATCCGTTTTAATATTTGAATTTTTTGTGAAATAAAATGAGGTTTTTATTCTTCTTTAAATACATAATGTTACAAAATAGCGTAATTGTATTTACTTTATTTTTATAGGAGATTAAAAATAATAATAAATGTACCAATTTAGGAGAGATATTAATATATTAATTGGTGATTTGTTTGTTTATCCCTATATTGCTATTATATTAGCGATAACAATAATATATTGGGGGGACAAGAATGAATTTGAAATTAACATCTAAATTGGAAAGATTAAGAAAAAGTAAAAAAGGAATTGGTGCTTGTGTTTTAGCTGCAGGGGTAACGGCTATTACTATGATTCCTCAAAGTGCTTATGCACATGGATTTGTTGAAAAGCCAAGTAGCCGTGCTGCTTTATGTAGTCAGGATTATGGGGCATTAAATTTAAATTGTGGAAATGTAATGTATGAACCTCAAAGTCTAGAAGCACCTAAAGGGTTTCCAGATGGTGGACCGATTGATGGTAAAATCGCTTCGGCAGGAGGACTATTTGGAGGAACTCTTGACCAACAAACAACAAATCGTTGGTTCAAAAATACAATTAAGGGTGGAGCAAATACATTTACATGGAAATATACAGCAGCACATCCTACAAGTAAATGGCATTATTACATTACAAAAAAGGGATGGGATCCTAATAAACCATTAACACGTGCTGAATTAGAACCAATTGGAACTGTTAAACATGACGGTTCGGCCGCATCAAATAATTTAACACATACAATTAATGTACCAACTGATCGTAATGGTTATCATGTTATTTTAGCTGTATGGGATGTATCAGATACGTCAAATGCGTTTTATAATGTAATTGATGTAAATTTAGTAAATAATGAGTCTCCTGATACAGTAGCTCCAAGTCAACCAACTGAATTAAATGCCTCTAAAGTTTCTGCCAATAGTGTTGAAATAACATGGAAGGCCTCTACTGATAATATAGGTGTAAAAGAATATCAAGTGTTACGTAATGGCGAAGTAATTGATACGGTACCAGGTACAACTTTTATTGATAAAAAACTAAAAGCAGATACGGAATATACCTATACAATAAAGGCATTAGACTCTGCTGGAAACATATCAAAAGAAAGTGAAAAACTAAAGGTTAAGACAACACATGCAATCCCAGATATAGAGGCTCCAACTCAACCAAAAGGATTACATAGTATGGGTACAACAGCGACAACTGTTGATTTGATGTGGAGTCCGTCTGAAGATAATGTAGGTGTTGACCATTATATTGTATATAGAGAAAGCGCTGGGGTTATGAATAAAATTGGGACAGCGGCAAATACATCCTTTATGGATAAAGATTTGAAGGCTAATACATCGTATAAATATGTAGTGACGGCGGTTGATTTAGCTGGAAATGAATCTAGTAGAAGTGATGTTTTGAATGTAACAACAAAGTCAGAGGATTCCACATATGAAAAATGGGATGCAAGAAAAGCATATACTAAAGGCGATAGAGTAGTACATGAGGGAAAAGTGTATGAAGCAGTTCAAAATCATCAAGGAAATGGCGACTCAAATTGGATTTTTGCCTTATCGCTTTGGAAGCCAGTTTTGAATAAGTGACAGGTGGGAAAAGGTAGTTAACATTTTTGGGTTTTCTTTTGAAAATTAAGGGCTGTTCCAAATATGAATTATTTTATGATTTAAATGATAAATCAATAAGATTTAAACCCCATCCTAATGTTTACGAAATGAAATTAAAAAAGAATCCCAATGGAATTTCATTGGGATTCTTTTTTTCTAATTTGTAATAGCGTATATTTTCACTGTGAATTTGTTAGTGGCACCCATTGGACTTGCAATATAGTATTTAGTATTTGTGTAAGCTTCAGTCCTAGATCCATGTGAAATGTTTTTCCAACGAGTAGAATCTATTCCTAGGGAGACATCAATCATTACATTGAAAGCGATAGTAGAAGAATAATCTTTTTCTGAAGGCTCAATAGCCCATTTTAATTCTTTGGTACCTACAGGTAAACTATCAATTTTAAAGTTTTGACTGGATCGATTTTGTTGCCCGGATAAAGGACTAGATTCAGATGATATTTGCGAAATTAATATTTCTTTTTCATTAGAATGTATACCATTTAATTTAATGATACTATCAATTAAACCTGGACCAGGAAAATCAGCTGCGATGATACCAGAATGTTTAATTACGCCTTGTTGTAAGATTTCGGTCCCAAGTGTATTCATTCCCCCATAGTATACTTGTCCGTTTCTATCGCGAGGGAAATCACTCCATGCATTTGTGGAATTCGTTTGAATCAATTTAGGACTACTATCAGTATTTCTGCTCTCTTTTCCGCTTGCAATAAACCAAGGATATACATTATTTAAAAATGCCGCTGCGCCCCCCGTACCACTAAAATGGTTGAGATAAATTTTTCCATTATTAAAGTTAGTATTTGCATTTTGTAGATGGGTTTTTATCGCAATCCATTTTGCATATATTTCGTCTGGTCCGCCACCAATTTCAAATTTATCTTGTATATTCAAACCTTCGTAATCAATACCGTACAATTGAGTGGATGTAAAGTTTTGTAAGATTACAATTTTTCCGCGGGTATCTCCTAAAGTAGGATTATTTCTATCTGAAGTTGGTACGGAGTTAGGGTTCCAAAAATATGAAGCATTAACGTTTTTATATTTTAAAAATATCTCCTCAAATGATAAAGATCCACTCTCAGGAGTAGTTTCTTCTTTTAGGCGCATTAATATTGTTTCTGTTGGATGATCTTTTAAAAATTGAATTGTCTCTTTTAATACATCTTCAAACACAGCTTTTTGATTTACAATGCCATGATACATTGCAAAAGAATCTTTTACACGTTTAACACGCATATCTACATATCGGATTCCAGAATTTAATTGTTGGGATAGACTCATAGTTTGATTTCTTGTCAAATTTTCATCAAGAAAGCTTGCTCCATGTAAAGCCATTGTACCGTGAGTCCCTGGAATAGATATTTCACTTAATTTTGTAGAATCTTCTATTTTCGACATCCACGCTGGATTTTGATATCCTATATTGGATTCATAGGAATAACCTGAATGACTATCAGCTAAAATAGTAGATGATGTACTTAAACTTGCTAGTGTAATACAAGTGAGGATGCTAATTTTAATGAAATTTCTCATTTTTATTTTCTTCATTTTATCTCTCCTGACCTTTAAACAATAGCTAGATGATTTTTTCCTATATTTATTGTTTTTCATTCTTAAGATAATAAATTTTTGTATTTAAAAATAATTAAAAATAGGGGGAGTAAGTTATTTGAGACTTTAATAATTTGTTTTAATGAATTGTACCTAATAGCTAAACGTATTCTTGAAAAATCGAAGTATAACCTCCAAAAAATAACTGTTTATCGTATTGTATACAAACAAAACAGAAGTCCTAAAAAAGACTTCTATTTTGTGACATATAATGAATGATAAGGTGGTAAACTAATCAAGATAATGTGAATGAGTGGTAAAAATTTATTAATAGCTGTTTTAGAATCTCTTATAACAAGGCTGATTACAAAAAGTGAATCCCTACAATGCTAATAAAAATTGAAAAATTCTACTCATTAAAACTTAGACTAACTACAGTTGCGATTGATTGGGCTGCATGTTCCCAGCTTCCATCTATAACTTTACCAATCTGCTGACCAAGTGCATTTAAATCATTTGGATTAACTGGAATTCCATTATAAGCAGCAAGAATTGATAAAAGTGGAGCAGCAAATGGTGTCCAACCACCTCTATCAATATTAAATACAGGTTTATCTAGTACCTTTCCATCTTGTACTGTAAACTCATAATAAAATTGATCATCTGGACGAAAACTTAAATGATGAGAAATTTGCCCCTTAACATATTTTTTTCCTGCACCTAGATTTACTACTTCTATTTCTTTTACATTAAATTCATGTTCAAATACTTTAATTTTTTTGACTTCTGGACCATTTAAGGCAGCTTGAACGGCTGTTTCCAAATTATTTTGTGCAAAAGGTTGAATACTCATTTGTGCCTCTTTTGGTTGAATAGAAGCCTCTTTTTCTGCAGCAAACACCGAGGTAGTAGGTAGCACACCTGTAGCTAATGTAGCTGCAAGTGCTGTTGTCATAATGATTTTTCTTTTCATCTTCATAGTTTTCCTTCCTCTCTTAAAGTTATGATATATAATCTTTTAAAGACTGACACAGTGCAATTTTTTTCATAATGTACGCAAAAAATCAGTTTAAGAATTATGTGAAATCATGTCAGAAAATTAAAGGTAATTATATATGTATTTAAGATGATATCCATCTACACATATTTTTTCAATTTTTAGATAAATGTAATGGTAATGACTTCTTGAGAGTTAATTTAGCACCTTGTTTATCTAGGAAAAGTCCTATAAACACATTTAGTTCATAGTAAAAGTAATATATTTGATATCAAGTGTCTTACTTAATGCGATAAAATTTCACAATTTTTTATTGTTATATACAAAAAAAAGGTAACGAAACATAAGCAATATGTAATACTTGTTATAGGTGTGAATTATACGAATATACTTATTGTAACAGCTAAGATATTAGATAATATTTTGCTTAAAAACATTACTTATCCGGATTAATGAAAAGTATTTTAATGTATTAGTTTGATTTGATATAAAAAGAGGAAGCATTTTTATTTGCATCCTCTTTTTATAATAATTTATTTTACAAGTTCAGAAGAATCTTTGATCACCTAAATAAATTCTATCACTCTATTAGGAGATAATAATAGAAAAATGTGGACTTTTATTTAGTTCATTTTCTATCAATCCGTTTAATTCTTTAATAATACTGTAGGCAAGCATGGTACTTAGTTGAGGACCTTTTTCTATTGTTTTATTGATAATACTCCTTCTTGGTACTATTCTAAGTATTTTTCGGCTAGATAAGAGGGGTATGTTGAAATAGGAGGGCCCATCCTAAAGTAGGATAAATTGGCCTTTGAAATCGGTATACAGTTCTTTAATAAATATAGTTTTTGCAATATATCTTTATCTATGGGATGAAGCATATAATCTGTCATGATGAAATAATTGTGATGGTAGATAAATACCTTTCCTTCCGGTAAGATCGTGTAATTAGATAAATTTGGATAAATAGGTGGTCCATCTAAAAATTGATCTAAACTATGTTGTGAAACTTTAATAATATCTTGAATTGAAAATTTAAATTTGCGGAATGCTATGGTGTTAATAAATGGACGTTTTTGATTATTTTCTATATAAAATAATACTCCTTTTTCATTTTGCACAACCCGTAGATTTGGTATTGATGTTGTAAGGCTTATGGGTGGTCCTTCTGTATATTTGTAGATAAATGGATCGGGAATTAAGACAATTTCATTTTGATTATATTTGAAATAGGAAAGCATTTCTTTTGAAATGAGTCTGCGTTTAAAATTATCAATTAAAAATACTTCACCCTGTGAATTACTGAACAAAATACCATTTAAATCTTTTGAAGGGAGGTTAGCGTACAAGTTTTGGAAAGAGAATGGTGTTTTAAAAGTAATATCAAGCACTTTGTTAATGGGATAAAAAGGTTGGAATGTATTTAGGCGTTTCCAAAACATTGCATCTCCAGCAAACCAATATAAAGGGTTTGTATCCCAATATCCACGGTACTTTTCATAGACTTTTACTAATATTCTTTTAGTATGCATAACTGAACAGTGATCTACAACATTAGCAGCTGTATATAAAATTTTCGAAGCTTCTCTCACAAATTCATTTGTAGGTTGTAAGTTATAATCAACATGTTTTACGTATTGGGAAGAGTACACTACATCAATTTCAGGATGTTTTTCTAAGAAAGATAACATTTCAGCTAATCTGTTTGGAAGGTAAATAGTATCATCCGTTAGATAGCAAATATAATCCCCACATGTTAATGGAATTGCCTCATTGATCAGTGTTGCATATCTTGTAGTTTTATATCGTTCTTCATCTTGTATAAAACTATTCTTATAAGTAATTCGAGGATCCTCTAGATAATTTTTTATGACATTTATAGTTTCTGGACAAGAGTTATCATCCATAATAAAAAGTTCCCATTCTTTATAAGTTTGCATTAGAACACTTTCAATAACTTGATTAATTAATGATGGCTTATTATAACTAGTAAGGATAATTGATATTTTGGGTTGCAAATTTTTCACCTCTATTTAGAATGTTGAATGTGTTTTTCTAGTGAAATCTAATAATTAAAGCTTTATCGACACTTTCTTTTTTATACTTGAATAGTTTATTACCTTTTCATAGATATGGTATGGACTATTGTGGAGAAAAAAAGGGACATGGGTGAATATAAATACTGCTATTAATTTTTTATAGATAAATAAACTTATTTTAAAATTATCGGAACGGTTTGTCCTTTCTATTTATATAATAACGTAACTGTTTTTGTATTTATTGATAAGGAGGAGAGGGATATTTGCCTAAAATTTCAGTTATAATGACAAGTTACAATAAACCTATGTTTGTTGAAAAATCAATATTAAGTGTATTAAACCAAACATTTCAAGATTTCGAGCTTTTTATAATGGATGATGATTCAGATGAAATGACCCAGAAGGTGATTCAACCATTCATAAATAAGGAAAATGTACATTTTTATAAAAGTAATGTAGCTCATATTTCTGAAAGGACAAAAAAAGTAAGATATGCCGCTTTAATTAATGAGGCACTTAAGCATGCGAAAGGGGAATATATAACTTATATTACAGATGATAATCAATATGAAGAAGAACGCCTTAAAAAGATGTCTAGTTATCTTGATAAGAATGAAGATGTTCAAATTATTTACTCTGCATCAAAAACGATTCATATAGATGAATCAGATATGCCCACTAAAACGGTTGAAAGACCTGCAAAAAAAATTACGAATAATGCTCCATGTACCATTGATCATTGTTCTATTATGCATAGAGCCTCTGTTTTACCAATTCTTGAAAAAAGGTGGAATTCTTACTGGGATGAAGATCCACAGTTTTATCGGATAGGAGATGCACGCTTCTTTTGGAGGTTAAATCACTATTGGGATTTTTATCCCTTAGATGAAGTTTTAGATATTAATTATATTACTCCTCATTCAATACATGCGCAGTTATTTGCCGAAGAAAAAAATGAATTTGTACAACTATTACCACCACAAAGAACATGTAAAGAATTAAGAGAAGACTTAAGAAGAAAAAGAGGGTGAAATATTGAGTGACATTTATTTGAAAAATTACTGGTTATTAAATCTAGAATATATAAATATTTTTTCAGAGTTAAAGCATTATAACATTCCTTTACCATTACTAAGTAATTTTTATCAATATTTAGATGAAGATATAAAAAATAAAATGAAAGATCATAATTTTTACAAGCAGCTGTCAATTGAGCCCATAGAGGAAACACAGTTACAGTTAGAGTTTGAAAAAATAATTTCTGTATTTCAATCAAAAATAAAAAGAAAAAATCAAAATGGAGCAATCCTCCTAAATTCAGATTATCTCCGTTTTTCAGTAAGTAACTTTACCCACTTTAATCCAAATCAAACAAAGATACTAACAAGATCAAAAAAGACAGAACTTTACGGTCTTCCTACAATTTGTGCACCAGATTATATAAATAAAGCCTCTAATACCGCACATGTTTTCATAGAAAAAGCTAAAGAACTCTTTTTAAAGTTTAATAAACACCCACTATTATCAAACATGTTTTTTCAAAAAAAATTACTCAGCGACCTCCCTATCATGATTGAGAAACTTAATATGACCCATTTTATTTTTAAAGAACAAGATATTTCTGGTGTGATTGTTGGTACTACGGAAGATATAACAAGTAGAGCTCTTACTTTTCTTTCTAGAAGTGAGGGGATACCAAGTTATTGTCTTCAGCATGGTGCAATAATGGGAGAGGAAGCATACTTTCCGGTTTTTGCAACAAAGCAGGTCGTATATGGAAAATATGAGCAAGATTGGTACCTTCAAAAAGGGGGCTGTGAATCTCAAATTGAGATAATAGGGCACCCCAGATATGATGAGATCTTCAATAGAGCATATGTGGATAAAAAAACTATTTTTAATAAATTAAAAATAGACCCCTCTACAAAAGTGGTTTTTATTGCAACCCAGCCATTTAAAACTTCATTTTATATTGAACTGACAGAAAAGTTAGTGAAAGACAAAAATATTACGGTTATTATAAAGCCTCACCCTTGGGAAAAAGGGCGTAACTTAGTAGGAGAATATATTAGGTTAAGTAACGTATATCCTAATGTTAAATATATAACAAATGAAGTGAACATGTATGATGTTATTTTACATGCAAATCTTGTGGTTATCTCGAATTCAACAGTAGGGTTAGAGGCAATGTTATTAGATATACCTGTAGTTGTTTATAAATCTTTATTAGAGGAAAAGGATTATAAATATTACGATACATTAGATTGGCTTGTAAATCATTCTATGGAAGATATGATTAGCACGATTAAAAAAGTTCTAAATGATTCTTTACAATCAAATCTAGCGAAAGAATTAAGAAGAAAATTTATTACTGAAAACTATCCGCAAGAAGCATGCACGAAAAGATTGATAAAATTAATTCAAAGTGAAAAAGATTAAACTAATCACCACTTACTAATGTTTGAAGTAAAGGATTACTAAAGCAACATCATTTCCTAAGTTTTCTATGATTAATATGTATCATAAATTTGCAATAGAAACGTATGTTTCAATATCCTTCAAGCTAGTTTATCTCTCGACAAATGGCTTGCCTATGGGACTACACACAATTTGAAGAGAGGTTTTTCTTAGCTAAAAGTAATTTCAATATGAGGAGGTATATATGTTCATGTTTTTTAAAGATAAAAACGTTTTAATTATTGGTGGAACAGGAACAATTGGAAAAAGTATTCTTTCTAATGTTCTACAGGAAAAGCCAAAAGTGGTAAGGATTTTTAGTAGAAGTGAATATAATCAATTTTTATTACAAGAAGAATTCAGGGATAAGAGCCAAAATATTCGTTATTTAATTGGAGATGTTCGCAATTATGATCGAGTGTTTAGTGCGATGGAAAATATTGATTATGTGTTTCATGTGGCCGCAATGAAGCATGTTTCTTTTTGTGAATATAATCCGTTTGAAGCAGTTTTGACCAATATTTTTGGAACACAAAATGTAATAAAAGCAGCAATTGCTCAGAAAGTAAAAAAGGTAGTTTTTACAAGCTCTGATAAAGCAATTTCACCAACAAATAATTACGGTGCAACAAAATTAACTGCTGAAAGATTGATTACATCAGCGGAATATTCAAAAGGTTCAAGTGAAACGATATTTGCAAGTGTTCGTTTCGGAAATGTGATGGGGTCAAGAGGCTCTGTCATTCCTTTATTTGAAAATCAAATTAAAGAAAACCAAAAAATAACTGTAACGGATCTTAGTATGAGTAGATTTATGATGACACTGAATCAAGCAACTATGTTAACAATTGAAGCAATGAAAATAGCAAAGGGTGGTGAAACTTTTATATTAAAAATGCCGGTTATTTCATTAAAAGATTTAAGTGAAGTGATGATGGAAGAAGTTACAAAGTTATATGGGTTGCCTAAGGAGAATATAAAAATTGAAGAAATTGGATTAAAACCTGGTGAAAAAATGTATGAAGAACTTATGACACATGATGAGTCTTTACAGGCTTTTGAATTACCAGATATGTTTATCATTCCTAGTCCATTAAAAAAGGGTACACAATATGAAAATGCAAAAAGGGCGAAAGCAGGGTTTTACCGTTCTGATAATCAAAATGCGATTTCAAAAGAAGAGCTTAGAAATTTAATATTAAACCAGCAACTATTAACAGGAGGGGAGAAACTATGAAAATATTAGTAACTGGTGGTGCAGGTTTTATTGGTAGGTGGGTTGTAAAGAGATTATTGCAGGATAAGCATGAAGTATGGATATTAGACAACTTAGCAAATTCAACTACTGCAAATATTACCGAATTTGCACACGATTTGAATTTAAAACAATGCATTCAAGGGGATATTAAAGATAAAAAATTAGTTGATGAATTATTTAAAAATAATTCATTTGACCTTTGTTATCATTTAGCAGCGAGTATTAATGTTCAAGATAGTATAGATGATGCTAGATCAACTTTTGAAAATGATACAATAGGTACTTTTAATTTGTTAGAACAATGTCTTAAGTATGATGTCAAAATGGTCTTTATGAGTACTTGTATGGTATATGATAAAGCTACTAATATACAAGGGATATCAGAATTAGACCCAATTAAACCAGCTTCTCCATATGCTGGATCAAAAATTGCTGCTGAAAACATGGTTTTATCTTACTATTATGCTTATAAGCTACCTGTAGTGGTTATTCGCCCATTTAATACGTATGGTCCATTCCAGAAAACAGGTGGGGAAGGTGGGGTTGTTGCCATTTTTATAAATAATAAATTAGATAATGTACCACTGAATATATATGGGGATGGAAAACAAACGAGAGACCTTTTATACGTTGAAGATTGTGCAGATTTTGTTGTGGCAGCAGGATACTCTGAAAAAGCAAATGGTCATATTATCAACGCTGGAACAGGACAAGATATATCCATTAATAAATTAGCAGAATTGATTTCAGGAAATAAAGTAAGTATTCAACATGTAACTCATATCCATCCGCAAAGTGAAATCCAAAAATTATTATGTAACTATGAAAAAGCAAAAACAATATTAAACTGGGAACCGAAAGTTTCTTTAGAAGATGGAGTTATTAAAACAGAAGAGTGGATTAAATCTTTAAAAATTAACCCTAAGGAGAAAGAGTAATGGTAAGGGGAATTCTCGGTATTCATGGAGGAAAGCCTGTTAGAGAAACTTATTTACCATATGGTCAGCAACAAATTGATGAATATGACATTCAGGCTGTTGTAGACGTATTAAAAGGGGATTTTTTAACAACAGGACCTATGGTTCAACAGTTTGAGGAGGCTATAGCGAAATATGTGGGAGCAAAATACGCTGTTTCCTTTTCAAATGGTACAGCTGCATTGCATGCGGCCTGCTATGCAGCTGGTATAACTGAGGGAGATGAGGTAATTACAACTCCAATGACATTTGTAGCAAGTGCAAATTGTATTTTATATCAGGGAGGACAGCCGGTATTTGCCGATATTGACAATGAAACATATAACATTAGTCCTAAATCTATAGAGGAAATGATTACGAACAAAACAAAAGCCATTATTCCCGTACACTTTACTGGTCAGCCTGTAGAGTTAGAAGCAATACAAAAAATAGCAAAAGAAAATAATTTGATTATCATTGAAGATGCAGCCCACGCATTAGGAGCCACATATAAAAATAAAAAGATTGGTTCAATTGGTGACATGACAATGTTTAGCTTTCATCCAGTAAAACATATTACTACCGGAGAGGGCGGAGTAATTACCACAAATAATCCTCTTTTTTATGAAAAACTTGTTCAATTCCGTACACATGGAATTGAAAGGAATCCCCATAAACTTCTTGAAAATCATGGGCCTTGGTATTATGAAATGCAATTCTTAGGTTACAACTATAGAATTACGGATATACAAGCTGCTCTTGGTATATCACAGTTAAGTAAGTTAGACTCTTTTATTAAGATTCGAAAGAAATATGTAGACATCTATAATAAAGAATTTAGTTCTTTATCTGAAATCATCATACCAAAGCAATTGCCTCAAACCAGTTCGAGCTGGCACCTTTATATCATTCGTTTAAATACTAAATTATTAAAATGTAATCGAAAAGAAGTTTACGAAGCGTTACAAAGAGAAAATATCGGTGTGAATGTGCACTATATACCCGTACATTTACAACCGTTTTATCAAAAATTAGGTTTTGAAAAAGGTGTTTGTCCGCAAGCAGAAAACGTATATGAGGAAATTATTACGCTGCCTCTATTTCCTAAAATGACAGAAGCTGATGTGTGGGATGTAATACAAGCTGTGAGAAAAGTTCTTTCGTTTTATAGTGTTGCTAAAAATTAAATGAAAGGGGTGTTAATAAAATTGCAAAATCAGAAATTGTTAAGAGCAGTTACAAAAGTTGATATTAAAAAGGGAGAGATTATTACAGCTAATAAAGTAACAATGGAATTAAATGTTGTAGAAAATGCGCTGAACGAGCTTGAAGCAGAGGAATTATTACCTCAGGTAGCTGTATATAATTTGTCTGCAGGTACCCCATTAACAAAAGAGGTTATTGAACCTCCTAAGGTAGTAATAATTGTACTTTGCCGCTTAAAATCTACTAGGTTACCTTTAAAAGCAATATTGCCAATACACGGAGTGTCTTCCATTGAACGATGTCTTATAAATACATTAGCTATTCCAGGAAAACATCAGGTCATACTTGCTACTTCAGAGATTGCACAAGATGACCCTTTGGAAAAATTTAATTTAGATGGAAAGGTTAAGATTTTTAGAGGTGATCCAGAAAATACCGCTGATCGCATGTTCCAAGCTGCAAAACAAGAAAATGCAAACATTGTCATACGGATTACAGGAGATTGCCCAGCTGTGTCACCAGAAATTAATACTTTTTTACTAGATGAACATTTGAAAAGTGGTGCAGATTATACACAGGCAGAGTTAAGTACGTTACCTGTCGGAACAGCAGGCGATATTTTTACATTAGAGGCAATTGAACGACTACTACAAACCCCAAAACCTTTAACCTATGCAGAATACCTTCCGTTTTATTTTATTAATAATCCACATTTATTTCGTATCAATATAGTGAAACTTCCTCCACCCTTTTGTTACCCTACTTGGAGGTTAACTTTAGATGAACAACCGGATTTAGATATGTTCAATGAACTTTATAAAGGTCTGAATGTAAAATCTAAACCTTTATTTTTTCATCAAATAAAAGATTACATCCTTCGAAATCCTGAACTTATTGAAATGAATAATCATGTGAAATTGAAATGGGCAAATCAACAATCATTAGTAGATGAGCTGAATAGAGAAACGAAATTATAAGTTAATAAATTATAGTGCTTTTAGTGAGGAGGGAGTATCTTGCTTGAGAAAAAAATTGTCTTTCGCGCCGACGCATCTATTGAAATAGGTACCGGTCATATTATGCGTTGTTTAACACTGGCTCAAGAGTTGCGAAATAAAGGTGCTCAAGTATATTTCATTTGTCGTAAGCTGCAAGGTGATTTGTATCAATATATTTTAAATAAAGGATTTCATGTGTTTGTATTAGATGGAGATGGTGAAAATACGAATTTCTTAAGTGCAAAAAACGGGAGTTATTTAAATTGGCTAAAATATCATTGGTTTGTTGATGCAAAACAGACCAATGATATCTTGTCACAACTTCCCAACTTTGATTGGTTAATTGTTGATCATTATGGATTAGATAATAAGTGGGAGTCTGCTTTAAGAAAAAATGTAAGAAAAATCATGGTAATCGATGATCTTGCCAATCGAATGCACGACTGTGATTTGTTACTAGACCAAAATTTATACGATAACCTTAATGGTCGCTATAAAGATTTAATACCAGAGCATTCATTAGTAAAACTGGGACCTAAATATGCTATATTACGGCCAGAATTTCATGCCGCTAATAAGTTTTCACGAAAAAGAACAGGAGAAATTGAAAGGATTTTTATTTTTTTTGGAGGACATGATGTAACAAATGAGACATTAAAAACGTTAAGAGCCTTACAAAATATAAATAAAGATAACTTAAAAATAGACGTTGTCGTAGGAAGCCAAAATCCGCATAAAGAGGAGATTCAAACTTATTGCAAGAGTGTTTCTAACGCTTCATTTTATTGTCAAATAGAGAACATGGAAGAGTTTCTCGTACGAGCCGATTTAGGGATAGGAGCTGGGGGTACAACCACATGGGAACGCTGCTTTCTTGGATTACCTTCTATAACAATTACAACTGCCGATAATCAAATTGAAGTAACCAAGGCTGTAGCGAAGGCTGGAGCTACATGGAATATTGGTACAGCTGAAAGTGTATCGGATAAAACAATTACGAAATGTCTAAACAAATTTTTATCAGATTCTAAAATAGTGAAAGAAATGTCTAATAAAGCTCTTTCTATACAGTGTGCCAGTAATTTAAAGGAAATAGAAAAAATTATTTTAGGAGGATAGTATGTTAGGTATTGGGGATTTTCAATTGGAAAGTTTAGAAAAGAAAGATTTAGAACTTATTTTAAAGTGGCGGAATACAAAAGAAATACGTTCAGTTATGTATGACGACCATCAAATTACAATAGACGAGCATGTAAAATGGTATGAAAAACTAATAATAGATGATACAAAGGTTGCAAGATTATTAACATATAAAGAAAAACCAATTGGATTTGTTAATTTTACAAAAATAGATGAAATGAATCAGACGTGTTATTGGGGATTTTATATAGGTGAAAAACAAAGCGCAAAACGTGCTGGAACTGTATTAGGTTTATTAGCATTAGACTATATTTTTGAAACGAAAGACATACACAAAGTGTGCGCAGAAATAATAGAATCAAACCGTATTAGTTTAAACTTTCATCAGAAACTTGGGTTCCAAGAAGATGGAAGATATGAAAACTATATTTATAGGAATAATGATTATATTGATGTCATTATAATGACCCTGTCTCATGAACAATGGACGGAAAAGAAAGAAGCTATAAAAAAAGAACTTGAAGGTGAAAAAATTGAGTAATGTATATATCGGAGGTAGAGAGATTGGTAATAGCTTGCCACCATTTATTATTGCAGAAATGTCAGGGAATCATAATCAATCATTAGATAGGGCGTTGCAAATTGTAGAGGCAGCTGCGGAGGCTGGAGCACAAGGTTTTAAAATTCAAACATATACACCAGATACAATGACATTAAATATAAATAATGGTGATTTTTTAATTCACGATACAAAAAGCTTATGGAAAGGTAAATCACTTTATAATTTATATAAAGAAGCTTATACACCATGGGAGTGGCATAAACCAATTTTTGATCGCTGTATAGAGTTAGGAATGATACCATTTAGTACGCCGTTTGATGAAACAGCTGTAGAATTTCTAGAGTCATTAAATGTTTCATGTTATAAAATTGCATCTTTTGAAAATACTGATATCCCCCTCATACGTAAAGTAGCCGCAACAGGAAAACCAATAATCATTTCGACAGGTATGGCTTCGATTGCTGAACTAGATGAAACAGTAAGAGCTGCGAGAGAAGAGGGGTGTAAAGAATTAATTCTATTAAAATGTACAAGTACGTATCCTGCATCTCCAAAATCTACAAACATAGCTACCATACCTCATATGAAGGAGTTATTTAAATGTGAAGTAGGTTTATCTGATCATACACTGGGAGTAGGTGTATCTGTAGCGAGTGTCGCCTTGGGTGCCACAGTAATTGAGAAACATTTAACGCTCTCGAGATTGGATGGAGGAGTTGACGCTAAATTTTCAATGGAACCAGCTGAATTTAAATTATTAGTAAGCGAAACTGAAAAAGCATGGGAATCTTTGGGGAATATATATTATGGCCCTACTGATATAGAAAAAGATTCTTTAAAATTTAGAAGGTCATTATATGTAGTAGAAAACATAAAGGCGGGGGAAGTCTTTACAAATGAAAATATTAAAGCTATTAGACCAGGGAATGGTTTATTGCCAAAACACTTATCCAAAATTATTGGAAAGAAAGCAAGTAAGGATATCAAAAAAGGAACACCTATTTCGTGGGATTTAATTTGATACTGAGGAAATTAAATCGTTTATAGAGAGACTTATAACAAAAATACTTTAGTAGAGAATAAATTTTAAAGGCCCTGTTTTTAGACAGGGCCTTTAAAAAGGGCATGACAGTTAACAATTGAAGGTACCTTTATATTATCATTACTGGAATGTTTATTCCATATTTTGGATGTTGAGAAATAAAAAAGGCAATCGTAGCGAATCGCATTTTGATAAAACAGAGCACTTTCAAACATTATGTATTCGAAGTCTTATGATATGTGGATAAAAAAGAGCAGCTAGTAAAAGCTAGCTGCTTAATACAGAAAAGAGAAGAACTACAGGGACGGTTAAATGAGTTCTGGCTTTCGCCTATCTTTATTATTGGGGGAAAGATAAATTAAAATGCCCCTTCATAAAATTGAAAAAGCATTTTAATTTATTCAGAATGATTATAGAAGAAAAGATATTATTAATTTAGTAGATTACTGAAGCTGTGATTGTAAAATAGTTGTTATAAAGTGGATTCTCTCATGAAAAGTGTGCTGTGTAATCACTTTTGTGTGAATTTTTTCGACCATTAATCTTTTTGAAATCGTATCATATAGATGAAGAGATATTTTATTTAAACAGTCTTCAAAGCTGTTATAAGATATAATTTCATCTTTATTGAAGAAAGATGAAAGGTCAGATTTTTCTTCAATAATTTGAAAGCCTTGGCAAGCGGCAATATCAAAGGTACGGTTATTAATGGTATTATTTTTTACTTTATTATTATTTTTATTTTGTGGAAATAGATGACTACGATGAGGATTTAAAATAAGACTAGCGTTATTATAATAGAGTGCAACTTCTTGAGGTGGAACCCATTCTTCTATAATCTTAATTCTTCGGTGATTCTTCCATTTTTTTAATAACTTATTTCTCCAGTGTTGACCAATAATAGTATAGTGATAAGGGGTTTTTTCCAAAAGAAAATGTATCAATTTTACCCGGAGTGGATAAGGATATCCAATAAACAATATTTCACTTTTATATTTTGGGATTTTTAGATTAGGTTTAAATACATCTATATTAGTTGCTAAAGGTAAGTGATATACATTGGTATATCCTAAAGCTGTGTAATATTTAAGTGCTTCACTGTCAATAGTAAATATAAAATCGAAGTTATTTAATAGAAGAAGAGAGGTATCTATATAAAATGGATCCTCAGTTAACCAGACAGCTAATTTAATTTTCCTTTTTTTAAAATATTGGATTGCTTTTTGTGGTAGATGATTACCTAATAAGGTGAAAACAATATCGGGATGAAACGTTGTTGTAATGAAATCCAATTGCTGTATTAATTCACTCGGCTCTACTGCTAACCATTCGAAATTTTGATCGATAAGTGTTCCCTGTATGCTTTGATCTAAATATTGATAGATTTTTGAGTAACCAGAAGTAATGTATAAGAGTTTCATATTTCAATCCCTGCTTTAGGTTTAAAATATATTATGAGAAAAATGTAACACTTTCTATTTCTTTACAACTAATCTTAGTAATACTTGTGGTAGGAGGAGTAATTGAATTTTCCTCTTCTAATGTGACGATACAAGTATTAGGATTAAAATTTGTAAAAATAGCAGGTCCAATAATATTTCCAGATTTACCAGTCACAGTAACGACTTCGCCTGGTTGTAAATCTTTAAAAATACTACATACTCCACCTGAACAACCAAATAAATTGCATAAGAACAAATTTATCCCTCCTTTAAACAATATACTATATCATATGAAAGTTTGTAGAACGATGTGTAGACAAGTAACCTTTAGAAGAGAAAAAATTTAAATTAAAGCAATGTATTGAAATAATAGATACATTAGAAGGGAGCACTTTAGGGCATACAGATTAGATCTTTCATGAAAAAAGACATTCATTAGATTGGCTTAAATATGGATTAAGCTAGAACCATATGAATCATTTTAAGGAGTGGTTAAAGTCACACTTTCTATATCCTCACAACTTATGAATATAGTATTGGTAGAAGAGGGGGTAATCACATCTTCTTCAACTAAAATCACCGCACAAGTATTCGGAATAAATTGAGAAAAAGTAGCAGGACCAATAATTTGGCCTGATCTAGTAGTAACTGTAGCAATTGTTCCCACTGGCCATATAGAGAATATAACACAAGCTAAACCTTTACATGCTGCCATATTAAACCCTCCTAACTTTAAGTTATAATAATGTATTAAACTCCAAACATTTTATAGTGTATGTGGTTGAAATATGAAGTGCTTGGACTAATAGAAGTCACTTTCCGGTTTTATCCCTTCATGATCAATATGATAATTATAAAATACTAAGATACAAAAGTTTAAAAGATAAAAAATGGTAAGGAGATATATGACAGAGATATTGTATGATCTAGTGATCAGCTATTGCAAGATTCAATTGATATGGATCGGAATTATGAGGTAGGAGATAACAAGTACATGGAGCTATTCTGAATGGTATTTGAGTAGGGTGAGATACAAGGCTTAAGTTTTTAGTAGTATCGATGGAAATCTAGAGTAATTTGAAAACAAAAAAAAGAACACAGATCAGTGCTCTTAGAAAGTAGACAATATGGTTTTTGGATTAGTATATAATATCATATGCTCGTTTCGTTTAAGTGTGTAAACAAAATGAAAGAATAAAGCACATATATTTGACACTCCCACCGCCAAAGCCACAAGCTGACTAACTACAGTGGGATTCTTGCTACCAAAGGCGAAGTCTATTTCTAGTATCGTTGACGTGCAAGATTGCAGTATGCCATCACGACTCCGTATCCAGTGCATATAGCAGACACGGCACTCGTTTTATTGCCAAACGAGTCAGATTGTGAGTTCTCAAATGTGTTTTAGCGTCTTGTGCTTGACGACTCAATACATTTTACGGAGTAGAAGAATTTGTTACTCCAACCTCATATGTATTCTGTTTTCAGAGAACAAGTTTGTTTTAGAGACTTTTACTTGTCTATTATGAAAATTATACTATTTCTAATATTTTATCTGTACATCGCATTTGACCTCACGCTTATCCCACCCCTAAATTGGGTGCTATCGCAACGTAGTGGGCTTTTCCTTTCGAAAAATTAGAGCTATTGGAATAAGTTTGTTTTTGTACTTCCCCTGAAAAGGAGGATGGACAAACCATACCATAGGCACTTGCATTTCATTATCTTTAGAAATTTAATGTTAATAAAGTGACATAGTATACGGATAACATTGAAAAATGTAAAGATTGTAGTGTTTGAAACAAATTAAAGAAGTAAGATAAGAGATTTACGCATATAGTATCTCAATGGGTAATATTAACAAAATATTCATTTAAATCAGAAAAAATAATAGTGTTTATAACTTATAATATTGTTACTACAATGAAATAAGGCTAACAATGAGTTAATTTAAAAATTAATTTCAGATAGGAGGAGGATAATGAAGACCAGAGATAGTTATAAAATTATTGTGATTGGTGCTGGAACTGCAGGACTATCTTCTACTGCACATTTATTACGAAATGTCCCCCTATTGAAAGAAAGTATAGCGATTATTGATTCGTCAAAAAAACATTACTTTCAGCCACTATGGAGTTTAGTGGGGGGAGGCATTGTTTCAAAGGAAAGTACGATGCGTGATCAAGAATCGCTTATTCCAAAAGGAGCAACGTGGATTCCTAAAAGTGTTGTTAAGTTATTTCCGACTGAAAATAAGATACTTTTAAATGATGGACTGCTGCTTGAGTATGAAATTCTTATTGTAGCAGCCGGTATACAAATTAATTGGGAAGGTATTAAAGGCTTAAAAGAGTCTATTGGGAATAATGGGGTTTGTAGCAATTACTCTTATAAATATGTTGATTCAACTTGGAGAGAAATTGAAAAATTTAAAGGAGGAAATGCGGTTTTTACCCACCCCAATACTCCTATTAAATGCGGTGGTGCTCCACAAAAGATTATGTATTTAGCAGAAGAGTATTTTTCTAATAGCGGTGTAAGAAACAACAGTGAAGTAATGTTTTATACTGCGAACGCTAACATATTTCAGGTTCCACGTTATGCAAATACTTTAGAACAAGTACTAGAAAGAAAGCAAATTATAACGAATTATAATAAAAATTTAGTAGAAATTATCGGCGAAAAGAAAGAGGCAATTTTTGAAGATACGCAAACACTAAAAAGAGAAACAGTACCATATAGTATGATACATGTTGTTCCACCAATGGGGCCACCAAATTTTATTAAAGAGAGTGAGATAAGTGATCATCAGGGGTGGGTAGATATAAGCCCTTATACTTTGCAGCATGTGCAATATAAAAATATTTTTGGACTTGGAGATTGTACCAATTTACCTACCTCTAAAACTGGAGCAGCAATTCGAAAACAAATACCTGTCTTAAAACAAAATATTATGGACGTACTTAGTGGAAGAGATTTACAGGCTAAATATGATGGATATACATCATGTCCGATTGTTACAGGATATAAAAGTCTTATACTCGCTGAATTTAACTATGAACATGAGCCCCAAGAAACGTTTCCATTTAATCAAGCGAAAGAACGGTATAGTATGTTTTTACTTAAAAGATATATGTTGCCATATATGTATTGGAATTTAATGTTGAAAGGGATTCTATAGGAGAAGATAAAAAGTGGTTACAAAAATTGAAAATCAATTTGAAATAACTATTTGGAGGGAATAGCTATGCTTTTAAAATATTTTTTTGATGAAAAATTAGCACATGCTTCCTATTTAGTCGGTTGTCAGAAGGAAGGCGTAGCAATTGTAATTGATCCTGGTCGCTATATAGAACAATATATAGAATTTGCTAAGAAAGAGGGGATGGAAGTAATTGCTGCGGCTGAAACTCACATTCATGCAGATTTTCTTTCTGGGTCTAGAGAACTTTCTACTCTTTATCATGCCAATTTATATGTATCTGATGAAGGTGATTGTGCTTGGAAATATCAATATCTTAACGAAGGTCGATATAATTTAGTTAGAGAGGGGACAGAGTTTAAAGTAGGTCATATAAAATTTAATGTAATTCACACACCAGGGCATACTCCTGAAAGTATTTCTTTTTTAGTAACTGATACAAGTCAAAATAATTATACGAATGATAAGCCGATAGGAATATTCACAGGTGATTTTATTTTTGTCGGAGATATAGGAAGGCCGGACTTATTAGAAACCGCTGTAGGTATGAAAGATACTTCAAAAATAGGAGCGAAACAATTATTTAATTCTATACAAAAAATAAAAATACTTCCTGATTATTTGCAAATATGGCCATCACATGGTGCAGGAAGCGCATGTGGAAAAGCATTAGGAGCAATTCCAACTTCTACATTAGGTTATGAAAAGATGTTCAATTGGGCATTTCAGTGTAATGAAGAAAGTGATTTTGTATCGACTTTATTGACGGGGCAGCCAGAGCCCCCAAGGTATTTTTCTTTAATGAAGAATTTAAATAAGTATGGTCCTCCAATTCGTAAGAAAAGAGAAGTTTTTGCTATTAAAACAGTAGAAGAACTTCAAGAAGTTATGAGGGGCGTTCAGCAAATAGTTGATATAAGGGATGTAGAGAGTTTTGCTTCTGGTCACATGGAGAAATCAATTAACATACCGTATAACAATTCCTTCACAACCTGGTGTGGATGGTTACTAGATTATAAAACAGAAACTTTAATCATTCTAGATGAGGAAAAGGTTAGAGTGGAAGAGGTTATTAGAGACTTTGAATCTATTGGGCTAGATAATATTATTGCTTTTGCACCCTTACAAGTTATACAAAGACTTGATAGATTTGAAAGTTACAAAGAAAAAACACCAATTGAATTATATCCGCATATAAAAGATGGAAGCGTTAAGGTAATCGACGTGCGTAGTAAAAAAGAGTGGGAGGAAGGACATCTTCATGATGCAATACATATCACTTTAGGTAATCTATTTGAACAGATAGATTATATACCGAAAGATTGTCCAATAGTTTTGCAATGTCGAACTGGATTACGTTCTGCTATAGCAGCTAGTATTTTACAAAGAGCTGGTATAAAGGAAGTAGTGAATTTAAAGGGAGGATTTCTTGCATGGAAAAAAGAAGGGCTTCCTTATACAACATGCAACCTCAATGTGTAGGAAAATATTATATGATAGGTAAGAATAATTAAAAGAAGTTATAGATGACGTGTTAGACAAGGAAATCATAATTGTTGCAGCTTCAGGAAATACATTAGGATTATTAATTGATTATCCAGTAAATATGAAGATGTAATATTTGTTTTAGCATTAATGAATTTAACATTTGATCCATCTTTTATCATTTTAGCCAAGAAGACTCCTTCCTCAAGGAGCGTGAAGGGTCACAGCCCAGTGAGTAGGTGGGAGCTGAATTGGCTTCGAACAAGGGATGGCAGGAAGCCATCTTAATTGTTCGACATACATAAAGTGTTACTTCACTATCCATCGAATGTATGTTTGGTATATAATAGTCATATACCGAAATGGAGGTGAATCAAATGATAATTAATAAAGCCTTTAAGTTTCGTATCTATCCAAATCAAGCACAAGCAATTCTAATTAATAAAACGATAGGTTGTTCTCGCTTTGTATTCAATCATTTCCTATCCCTATGGGATCACGCATATAAAGAAACTGGAAAAGGTTTAACATATGGTACATGCTCTGCCAAACTTCCTGCCATGAAGAAAGAGTTTGTTTGGCTCAAAGAAGTGGATAGTATTGCGATTCAGTCGTCTGTTCGCAACCTTGCGGATGCATATACACGATTTTTCAAAAAACAAACTAGTGCCCCGCGTTTCAAATCCAAGAAGAATAACGTACAATCTTATACCACAAAACAAACAAATGAAAATATTGCCGTTGTAGGGAACAAAATAAAGTTGCCCAAACTAGGCCTTGTTCGATTTGCCAAAAGTCGTAAAGTAGAGGGACGTATTGTAAATGCGACTGTTAGACGAAACCCTTCTGGTAGATATTTTGTGTCACTATTAGTTGAAACAGAAGTACAAGAACTTCCGAAAACACATTCTTACATTGGGATAGATGTAGGACTAAAAGATTTCGCCATTTTGTCAGATGGAACACTCTATGAAAATCCGAAGTTTTTCCGATTATTAGAAGATAAGTTGGCGAAAGCACAGCGTGTTCTTTCTAGAAGAATGAAAGGATCTTCTCGCTGGAATAAACAACGAGTAAAAGTAGCTAGAATTCATGAATACATATCAAATGCTAGAAAAGATTACTTAGACAAAATCTCAACTGAAATCATTAAAAGCCACGATGTTATCGGTATAGAGGATTTGCAAGTATCGAATATGTTAAAGAATCATAAGTTAGCAAAAGCAATTAGTGAAGTATCTTGGTCACAGTTTCGAACCATGTTGGAATATAAAGCAAAATGGTATGGCAAACAAGTCATTGTCGTATCGAAAACATTTGCTTCCAGCCAATTATGTTCTTGTTGTGGATATCAAAATAAAGACGTTAAAAATCTAAACCTACGTGAATGGGACTGTCCTTCTTGTCGTACACACCATGATAGGGATATTAACGCAAGTATCAATCTAAAGAATGAAGCGATAAGGCTTCTAACCGCAAGGACTGCGGGGTTAGCCTAATCAATTAGAGTTCGATAGAACTCTTTACTTAGGAATCCCTCACTTCTAAACGAAGTGAAAGTAGGGGTAGTTCAAGGAATGGTAGTGTTGGAAGTACTTAGGCATTTTCAATAATAACCCAATCAAAAATTCTCTTGGATGCAAGAGAATTTTTTTATTGGGAATAGTAAGGGTTGAGGGGAGGTGCATTACATATGGGAAAAGGTAGAAGTAATAATGCTGGTAAAAAGCAACCGAACTTTGATGATTCATCTAATTTTGCTAAACAAAGCCAACCGACAGAAAAGAAGAAGAAATAAGAACAGGAGCTCTCTTGATAAAGGGAGCTCCTGTTAAAAGTGTATTGACGTTTCACAACAACATATCGATGGATTAACGCAATAGCCTTAAAAAGATGGTTTTAATTTTTACGAATGGCACCTAATTTAATATTATTGTCCCGTTTTTTTATACTTATTAACGCTTTAACTCCATTTGAAATGCTCCTTAATGGCGTTGGGCGTGACCTCAATTAAAATTTTTTAAACCTAATGGGACTTACCATTAAGAGGGCGAGGATTAAAGTAATCCATGCATTACCATATGAAAACAATGCCATACCAGCCAATGATAATCCTGCAGCTGGAATAGGTAATCCCTTAAAATATCCAATAGTTGGTTTAACACTAAATTTAGCTAATCTTAAAGCACCCATTGTTGGGAATAGGATAAATGCCAAAGAAGTTAAAATAGAAGGTGTTGCTATCGTATGAAATAAAAGAGCAGGAGCGACGCCGAAACTAACAATATCAGCTAAGGAATCCAATTCTACACCAAACTCACTGTTCACTTTTAATTTTCTCGCAATTCTTCCATCAAGAAAATCTAAAATAGCTGAAAAGAAAATGAAAATGGAGGCTGCTCCTAAATATTCACTCATATTCAAGGTGATTGAGAAAACGCCGCACAATAAATTTCCAATCGTAAATAAATTCGGTATAACTTTTACAAGCTGATTAAACAAGTTTGTTCCTCCTAAATTAATTAAACTTCACATTTCTGTAGCAATTTCTATATATTCTTCCGTTATTCTTAAAAATATATGACCACTGTATTACTGTAAGCTAATTAAATTTCGATAAGAGAAAAATTGATTTCTTTAAAGTTCCGCTGGTTTATAAAAATGTTTAATCATTTTCAGTATGCGTTATTGAATATTAGTATCTGATAGTTGATGTTTCGAGTAGTCAGAGATTTTCCAGTTCTGGTGCAAATACTTAATTGATTTAGATTTAAACCAAGGGGTACAAAATCGCTGTGGCGTGAAAAGGATTTGTTTAAACAATGGAATCTTATACGACTACAGCATCAGAACTTTGTGTTCTCCAGTTCTTTAAATTAGAGATTTGTACGTTATTTTATCATTAGATTAATCTCACAGAATGAGAAAATGTAAGTGTTATATAATGTAATGTACTCCTATTGGAGGGATTTATTATTATTGATAATTTCATGTACTGTAATTATTAATAATAAATCTAATTAGAAAGATGTGCAGTAGGACGAGCTTCCCGTGAAAGAAAAACTTGCTGCGAAATAATAAAAAGGATTTGGCCTTAAAGGTCAAATCCTTTACTGTTTTTAAAATCTTCTTCTGATAAGTTACATGTAGAGGTATCACTCAATATAACAAAAATGTAATGTTAATGAAATGTAATTCCACCGATACTATTAATGAAATTATATAAAATGAAGGGGAGTTAAAGAATTTTTATAATGAAAAAGGAGAAGTATTAATGCGAAATATATTAAGTGTAGAAAAAATTGAAAAATATTATGGTAATAAAGATAATGTAACAAAGGCTATAGATAATATTAGTTTTAAGGTAGATGAGGGAGAATTTGTTGGGATAATGGGGCCTTCAGGAAGTGGCAAAACAACATTGCTTAACTGTATATCAACGATTGATAATGTTACTACGGGGAAAATAATGATAAATAATAGTGACATTACTCGCTTAAAATCAAATTCATTAGATAAGTTTAGACAAAATGAATTAGGGTTTGTATTTCAGGACTTTAATTTATTAGATACCCTAACTGCTTATGAAAATATTGCCCTAGCGTTAACTATAAAAGGTGAGGAAAGTTCAAAAATTGATGGAAAAATACAAGTGGTTGCAAAATATTTAGACATTGAACAAGTATTAAGCAAATACCCTTATCAAATATCAGGCGGACAAAAACAAAGGGTTGCTTCGGCAAGAGCTATCGTAACAGATCCATCTTTAGTACTTGCAGATGAACCAACAGGATCGTTAGATTCTAAATCAGCTAGATTATTACTCGAAAGATTTGAAAGTCTTAATAAGGATTTAAAAGCTACAATTCTTATGGTTACTCATGATGCATTTACAGCAAGCTATGCTCGTAGAATTCTTTTCATTAAAGATGGAAAAATATTTATCGAGTTGGTAAGAGGGAATGATTCTAGAAAAGAATTCTTTACTAAAATTATCGAAGTTATAACCCTTCTTGGAGGTGACGATAATAATGTACTCTAAGATTGCTATTGGGAATGTAAAGAAAAGTTTTAAAGATTATGCAATATATTTCTTAACACTAACACTGGCTGTTTGTATATTTTATAGCTTTAACTCAATAGAATCACAAAAGACACTTATGGAAATTAACGCTTCAGATAGAAAGTATGTGCCTACAATAATGAACGCTATCTCAAATGTGTCAGTATTTGTATCTGTAATATTAGGTGGTTTAATATTGTATGCAAATAATTTCTTAATCAAAAAACGTAAAAAAGAATTAGGAATATACATGACTTTAGGTATGGGAAGAAGAGACATATCCAGAATATTAGTAACAGAGACATTTCTAGTTGGTATTATATCTTTAGTGAGTGGGCTTATAATAGGTATTGGAGTATCACAGGGATTATCTACATTCGCATTAAAATTATTTGACTTGCCCATCAATAAATATAAATTTGTAATTTCAACAGGTGCTATAGGTAAAAGCGTATTATACTTTGGAATCATGTTTTTGCTTGTTATGTTATTTAATGTATATGTTGTTTCTAAATACAAAATAATTGATTTGTTAACAGCAGGTAGAAAAAACGAAGATGTAAAATTTAGAAATCCTCTTATCTATGTAATCACATTTATTATGTGTGTAGCATCACTTGGATATGCATATGTGACTGTACTAAAAATCGGATTGAATTATAATAATCCTATGCTCATGGTGTCAATCATTCTTGGTATATTAGGTACATTGCTGTTTTTCTTTAGTTTATCTGGATTTATATTATATGTTGTAAAGAAGAATAAAAAAGTCTATTTTAAAGGGTTAAATATATTTATCATCAAACAAATAAATAGTAAGGTTAATACAAATTTTATATCCATGTCTGTAATCTGTTTAATGTTATTCCTTACAATGGTGGCTTTATCTACAGGAATCAGCTTTAACAGAATGATGGACGTAACAACGAAAGAAATAACACCATTTGATGCCAGTATTACGTTGGAGAATAAGGATGAAAGTTACACTATAGAAGACGTATTAAATAAAGCTAATTTTAAAATAAGTAATAACGAAAAATATGTATCTTATAATGTATATCGAACAGGGATGGAAGTGGTGGACTTTGTACCAGAACTTAAAGATTATAAAAACAGTATAGATTTCATTAAAGTATCTGATTATAATAAAATTTTAAATCTTAAAGGTGAAAAGGAAATCACTTTAAATAACAATGAAATTTTACTTTTATCAAATGAAAGCTTGTTGATTAATTCGACAAATGAAAGATTAAAAAATAGCAATAAGGTGAATATTAAAGAGAAAGAATATTCAGTAAAAAATACTAAAGTTATACAAGAGAATCTTTATACTTATGATGTGCGGACTAATTACTTCACAATCGTTATAAATGATGAGTTTTTATCAGGCTACAAAATTACTGAATCCGTACTTAATGTAAATTATTTAGATGGAAATAGAGAAGCGTATAATAAAAAATATGATAACGTTGCACGGGGCTTTTATGACGAAAATGGCCCGAAATTAAATATTAATCGTATAGCAGGCAAATCAAAGGATGAAGTTTATGCAGAAAGTAAGGGAATGAAAACTATCGTGCTGTTTATTGGGATATATATAGGTATTGTATTTTTAATAACGAGTATGGCTGTATTAGCTCTTCAACAATTATCAGAAGCCAGTGATAGCATAGATCGATATAAATCTTTGAAGAGAATTGGTTCAAACGGAACAATGATCGACAAAACGATTTTTATTCAAACTTTCGTATACTTTAGTCTTCCAGTTTTTCTTGCCATAATTCATTCTATAGTTGGAATTTATGTAGTCAATTATTATATTAATACATTTCAACAAACAGATATTATTTTACCAGCATTGATGACGGGCTTAGTATTTCTTGTAGTTTATGTAGTATATTTCTACACGACATATGTCGGGTATAAAAATATTGTAAAAAGTAATACTTGATTTTATAATGCTTATTAGGGCTATTACACCTTGTTTCTCAAGAGGTAATAGCCTTATATTCTGTATAGGGAGGGAAAAGTCATGAAAAAAATCATTCTGATTGAAGATGACGAAATCATCAGAGAAGAATTACAACATTTTTTTATAAAGTATGGATATGAAGTAAAGGCTCCCACAGATTTTAATCATATTATCAAATATATAGAAAGTGAGAATGCAGACCTTATATTACTAGACATAAATCTTCCTGTGTTCGATGGCTATTATATATGTAGAGAAATACGTAAAACTTCAGATGTTCCAATCTTCATGGTTACAAGCAGAGATAGTGATGTAGATGAACTAATAAGTATGAATTTAGGAGCAGATGATTTTATAACAAAGCCTTATAATACAGAAATACTATTAGCAAGAGTAACAAACATTTTAAGAAGAACTTCTGGAGATTTCAAGACGAATCATATCTTAATTTATAGAGATTTTACTTTAAATCTTTCAAATGCAACAGTTACTTATCAAGACAAGTCTGTAGAGTTAACTAAAAATGAAGTTAAAATACTCTCATGTTTAATAAATAATCGCGGAAATATTGTAAAAAGAGATTCACTCATTGAAACTTTATGGAAGTCTGATTATTTTGTGGATGATAGCACCTTAACTGTTAATATAAATAGATTAAGAAAAAAGCTTGAAGAGATAGGTATAGATAATCCAATTGCAACAAGAAGAAGCTTAGGGTATATAATGCCATGAATATAGGTGAATTTATTAAAGATAAAATAGTAGTAATACTATCAAATGTACTGGTATATATCATATTAGCAGGTATATTGCTGACTGTGCATGTTCCGTTCATTATCATATTCTTTGTCTTTTGTATTTGGTTTTTTCCATTGATTTCATATATGGCTATAGAATTTTTAAGATGTAAAAATTATTATAATGAGATTAATGGCATATTAGAAAACTTGGAGAAAAAATACTTGCTTCCAGAGGTAGTAGAGGAAGCAAACTTTATACATGGGGAAAAACTTAACGCTATACTAAAAGAAGTAAGTAGAGATATGCATGAAAATGTAAAGTATTATAGAGATATGCAAATAGATTACAGGGAATATATAGAGACATGGGTGCATGAAATTAAGACACCGATAGCTTCTACAAAGCTAATAATTGCAAATAATCAAAATGAAGTAACGAATAAAATTGACTCTCAAATAGATCGAATCGAGGGGTTTGTAGAACAGGTTCTGTATTATTCTCGAAGCAATAACGTTAATAAAGACTATATGATAAAGCAAATCAACCTTGATAATGTAGTAAGGAATGTAATTAAAAGAAACTATAGGGATTTTATTCATAAAAGAATAAAATTAGATATTCAGGATATTGATGAGATTGTATATAGTGATGGGAAATGGATTGAATTTATTATTAATCAAATAATCGGAAATTCTATAAAGTACTCAAATAACAAAGAACAAATGATACGTATATATTCAATTAAGAAAGCTAACTCAGTAATACTAACCATAGAGGACAATGGAGTAGGAATAATACCTAAAGATGTAAATAGAGTTTTCGAAAAGGGATTTACGGGAGAGAATGGTAGGAGATTTAGCAAAAGTACAGGAATGGGATTATATCTATGCGAAAAACTTTGTTCAAAATTAGGATTGAAAATTGGGATTGAATCTGAAATGAATAAAGGAACTAGCGTTACATTAATATTTCCTTTATCAGATATGGTAATATTTGAGCCTTATTTATAAAAGAGATGCTGCCATTTTTCCGCGAATATGGTATGAAACTTATAAACGAATGTAAATCGGTATGAAAAGAGCAGAAATTCTATTCATACCGATTGTATTCTTTATCCATTAAAAACACCCGCGATTGTTCGAGGGTGTTCCTGGATCATTCTCTCGGATTCACTACTTTTCTCAGTTGGTAAACCACCTTCCATTAATATATAGGTAGCATCTTTCCCCATGCTAATAGCAAGCTTTAAAACAAAAAAGGATACAATTATCCCAGCAAGTGGGTCACCATAAGCTGCATAGGGGATTGGGTAAATATTGTTTAACAATGCAATACCGATTCCAATTACAACCGCAATGGATGCGTAAACATTAGCAAGAGGATTATAAGCAGTTGCGATAAGTCCTTTACTATTTGCATTTCCACTTTAATTATTACAATACCCTTTTAACACACTTTTAGAGAATCGATTTGGATATAAAGAAAAAAGCATTCCATAGGGGCTTCCTTTCCAATAGCGTTGTAAGGGTGTCCGTAATTTTTGTTTTATGAGCCATCGTTGATTAAATACTTTTAATAGCTGTTTTTCATCCAGTTTTTCTTTCTCTTCAATGGTCCATCTTAATGCTTCTATTGCTTTACATTTGGACCAAAAGCCAACTGGTGTAACTTTAAATTCCCATTCTTTAAAGCGACCTTGATATAGGTCGTTTATCATTTTAAATGGACTATTTCCCCACATTAATTGACATGGAGATGCTAATCTATGAGTCTTTAGCCACTTTATATTGTAAACATCCAGTATTTGTTCGGGCGTTAATTTTTCTTTTTCTTCAATGGTCCATTTCAATGCTTCTAATGCTTTTTCTTTTGTCCAGAAGTTATTGGGTGTCATGAGAAATTCCCATTCTTTAAAACGACTAGGGTACAGATCGTTAATCATTGCAAACGGACTACTATTCCAGTACATAGCCAGAGGGGCACTAAGTTTGTTTTTCTCCAACCATTTTTTGCCGTATACGCGTAAGAGCTTTTCGTTCGATAAACCTTTTTTTTCTTCAATCATCCATCTCAAAATCGTTAATGCCTTTTCTTTCGTCCAAAAATTTAAAGGAGTCATACCAAACTCCCATTCTTTAAACTCACTTGGGTATAAATCATTTATTGCTTTAAAAGGGCTATTTTCGTATCTATGTTTGAGTAATCCTCGTAATTTATACTTTACAAGTAATTGAGTATTCCATTTTTTTCTGATGTCTTCCTTATCCCATTTTAAGATACTGTTTAATAAATATGTGATTACTCTACGGGCGAGCTTATTATCCATATCTTCTTTCCAAGTATTCGGAGGGAATCGTTTCCGTTTTCCATCCAATATTTCTTGATAAATATCTTCTATGGCAACGACTTTCATTGACAATATGTAAATCCTCCTACATTTGTATTTATATTAATACAGTATTAACACTCGAATTAATATATCTATATTATATAATTTAAATGAAATCAACATTAAAAACAATATATAATTTAGTGTTTTCTAAAAAATCTAATCATTTAACTGGTTGATATTTGTTTAAATTTTCTATTTTTTGTTATATACTTAATTGGTATTATTATATCTGTATATTAGGAGTGTATTTTTATGGAGAAGCTTAACAAAAGCGATATTATCCGCACCGTTCCGCAAAATGGTTTCTTTGGACATCCCAAAGGACTATTTACTTTATTCTTTACAGAATTTTGGGAGCGATTTTCTTACTACGGAATGAGAGCAATATTACTTTACTATATGTACTATTCCATTTCTAAAGGTGGCTTAGGGATGGATCACGCCACAGCTGCATCCATTATGGCTATCTATGGTTCGTTAGTTTACATGTCTGGCATTATTGGTGGGTGGATTGCTGACCGCCTATTAGGTTCAAGTAGAACAATATTTTGGGGTGGCGTTTTAATAATGATTGGTCATCTTATCTTAGCTCTACCAGGAACGGTTAGTACATTATTTATCTCAATGGTATTTTTAGTACTTGGAACAGGGTTATTAAAACCGAATGTATCTAGTATTGTTGGTGATTTATATAGTGAAACAGATACTCGTCGTGATTCAGGTTTCAGTATTTTCTATATGGGTATTAATTTAGGAGCACTATTATCTCCGTTTGTGATTGGAACACTCGGTCAAAAGTATAACTTCCACTTAGGTTTTGGTGTGGCAGCAATTGGTATGCTATTTGGATTAATTATGTATGTTCTTACGAAAAAGAAAAATCTAGGATTAGCAGGAACGCAAGTACCAAATCCTTTAACAGACAAGGAAAGAAAAAAGGTCCTTATACAGTTTAGTATTGGTATTATCGCAATTGCAGTAGTTTGTGTGTTAACAATTCCAACAGGTATTTTAACGATTGATCGATTTACTTTACTAGTAAGTATCTTAGGTATTCTAATTCCAACAGGCTACTTTGTCTTTATGTACCGTAGTCCAAAGACGACAAAAGTTGAAAAATCTCGCTTAATTGCTTACATACCACTATTTATCGCTGCTACAATGTTTTGGGCGATTCAAGAGCAGGGAGCAATCATCTTAGCTAGTTATGCTGATCAACGTACGCAGTTAAACTTTGCAGGATTTGAGGTTCAATCTTCATGGTTCCAATCTTTAAACCCTATTTATATTGTTTTACTAGCACCAGTATTTGCTTGGCTTTGGGTAAAGCTGAATTCACGCCAACCAAGTACAGCAAATAAATTTGCTATCGGTTTATTATTTGCTGGTTTATCATTCTTAGTGATGATTATTCCTGCATATATCCATGGTACCGAATCCCTTGTTAGCCCAATTTGGTTAATCATTAGCTTCCTTTTAGTCGTAATCGGGGAACTTTGTTTATCACCTGTCGGCTTATCTATTACTACAAAACTAGCACCAGCAGCGTTCTCTGCTCAAACAATGAGTTTATGGTTCTTAACGAGTGCATCTGCACAAGCTATCAATGCGCAGCTTGTTCGATTATATAATCCTGAAACAGAGATTATTTATTTCGGTGTAATTGGCGGAATATCCATTGTTTTAAGTGTTATTTTATATTTCATGGCTCCAAAGATTCAGGTACTTATGAAAGGGATTAAATAATAGAACTGTGCCAAAAACTTGTTACCATGCAGGTTTTTGTGCACAGTTTTTTTAGTGCTTTATCGTATGTAAAACTAGCTCCTTTTAAACGAAGAACAACAAAGGCAAATTGATCAGAAGTAAGTCATTTATCGATATGGATGATTAGGAGAAAGCATTTACGGTAACCCCAAGTCGAGAGTATTCCGATACTAATATAGTTTATACATCTAACCCTATTTAATAGGTTAGTTTTGAAAGATGGAACTCCCGCATTCGAAAATGATGTACATAAGTTTTCCAAATGGGCAGCTTATTTTTTGTTTTGGGGTTACTTCAATATCTAAGCTAAATGCCTATGGAGCAAAACTAAAAAAAGACGCCAAATGGCGCCCCCAACTTGGGTTAATGAGGTTTTAGTTTTCCAATCTAAAGAAATATTGTATCAGCTCACAAAGAGAGTATATCATAACATCCAAGAGAAATAATATGCATTCTTACATATCGAAATAAATTTTGTATTCTTGCACTGACGGATCAGGAATAGCAAGATATGAAGCAAATAAGCGCTGTAAAAATATCAATTCATAGAAGCAATTAATTTCTGATATGACATGTTTTAATATCACAAAAGCCATCACGAAATGATGATTGCATGATGGCTTTTGTTGTTTTCTTATTTCTTTGTCTCATTGACCCATGTAACGATGTCCTGGATGACATACGCAGGAACATTGGAAGGGACTTCGTATTCACTAGGATGACTGAATTCCCCGTCGCCCTCCGTGAAGATGTGATTCAATTTCGGATATTCTTTGAACTGAACATTACTGCGGCTTGAAAGCCCTTCTTGCCATCTCGTAAACTCGTCTTTTACAGTTACTTGATAATCACGTGCGCCTTGCAGAATCAGTAATGGCTCTTTTCGTGATTTCGCTTCCTCAACTGGACGCCAACGAGTCACATCATACATGAAATGTGGAGAAGGATAATTATAACCAGCTGGTGGGTGATCTGGATCAAAAGTAGGATCCTTAATATAAGCGAATTGTTTTTTTAGTTCATCTATATATTCCTTAGGTGCCCCGAGGTACTGATACTGATCAAGGAGCATGTCAGTAAATGGACGTGCAGGTGGTGCCATTAAAATACTTCCTCTTACAAGTGATGAAGGTGCTTTGCTTAGTATGCGCGGCATGGTACCTGCTCCTTGGCTATGTCCGAGAATGAAAATGTTATCTGGGTCAATGCCTTCCTGCTGCGCTGCTGATTTTGCTGCATATATGGCATCATCTGTAGTATCGCGGTCTAATGTAGCAGGTTCTGCACTCATTTTAAAACCGTGTTCTAAGGAACGTTTCTCGTAACGTAGCACTGCGATACTGCTTGATGAAAGACCAGCTGCAAGGTCTCTAAAGATTTTAGCTCCCATAAATGTACTGTCACGATCTTGTGGACCAGAACCGTGAACAAGAACAACAACAGGTACTTTTTCGCCAGGTTTATGTTTTGGAACCGTTAATGTGGCTGGTAACGGGTATGTAGTATTTCCAATTACGATTTCACGTTCTTGGTAGGAATCAGGTTGGTCATAACTAGGATGCGGGATGGTATAAGATTTCTGTGGCGTCGTCCTTACGCCAACTTCATCAATTTTGCCGCCAGGCGTGAATTTAAGGAGTAGTGGAATAGTAGTTCCTTCGATAGCTCCTGGAATTTCAACCGTTTGATGGACTAAGTTTCGTTCTTTAATAACAGGTGTTCCCATGCTTGTAATCCTGCTCCCGCCACTTTGTGTCCACCAGTTTTGTAATATGTTTGCCGTAAAATTGGATTGAAAAGCAGCAGACGTCAATTGAAGTGCCTCTGCATATTTGCCTTGCTGGAGATATTCAAAAAATAAAGACGTACGCTCCGTTAAAGAGACTGGTTTCTTTTCTGCAGTTTGTGTCACTTGTGTATCCGCATGAATCGTTGTTGTAAGCGGAAAAGAAGAAACACCTAAAGAAAAGAGTAGAGTAAAAGAAAGTGCTGATTTTTGTAACTTCTTTTTTTTCTTCTTTGTCATCCTGTTTAACCTCCAAAATGTAATGGTATGAAATGAGAATGGTAATTAGTGGAATGTTTTCCTATTGGGGTTTCGGTACATGTATGGGGGAATCCTGCATACATATCATAAAAAGTCCATTTGAAAGAGTAGAGGAGTTAAGCAATGGATTTATACATAAACCTTTGCTAAATCATAGAAATCAATAGTTTTTCCAACAAGGATTCCAATCTCGTTATGATGTAAGGGAAGAAAAATAAGAAAAGAGGAGGTATACGATGAAAAAAATTTTATGGTTCATTTCTATATTGTGCATGATTTTAGGAGTGGTAACAGGGTGTAGTAGCAAAGATGATACTGGAATTTCCGTTACAAGAAATGTAGCGGAGAAAGACCAGCAGAAAGGAAGCGAAACAAAGCAAAATAAGAAAGAAGAGGATAGTTATGAGGCAGCAGCGTCCGTACCTGTAAAAAAGAGGGGTTTACGGGTAAACTGCAGTAACCAGAATTGATCGAGCAGGCAATGAACCCAGTACCTGGGGAGAGTAAGAAACAAAATGCTAATAGAATCATCAAAGCTACGATACTGGATCATATCGACGGTGATACGTTTCGAGTGAAGTTAGCAAACTTTCGTTATCAAGATGAATTGATTTCTAAAGAAATACAGCAAGAGATTTGTCCATTAATAGTTACCCAAAATGCAATTGTAGGCAGATGGAAAATTGTGACTTTGTGGTACTTAAGCAAGAATGGAGTTATTAGGTTTAATGAATTATTAAGGATGTTACCTGGTATCTCAAAAGGAATCTTAACTAGACAATTAAGAGAGCTTGAAGAGGACGAGCTAGTACTCAGAGAAGTTTATAATGTTGTTCCACCCAAAGTAGAATATTCACTAACAGAGCAAGGTAAGAAGTTTATACCTGTATTAGAAGCAATGCAAGTTTGGGGTAAAGATTTACTAAATAAAAAAATAGAGATGCATGAAAGACATGAGGATTAATACAGTATTACTACCTTCTTATTACCAATAGATAGAAGGTATGGAGTCCAAATTAAGTTACATTATTGTTAATTATTGAGTATAAGCACATTGATGCAATAGTAATTTAAGAGCTACGATTGTAGCTCTTTTTCTTATCCAGCTAACGGTGCAGTTAGTGGAAGAAGGATTTTAATTTACTATGATGAAATATGTAATCTAGATGAAATCTGAGAAGGAGGTTTCAATACTATAAAAAATGTTTTGTAGAATGAATGTAAGGGAGGAAAGCTAACTTGGAAATCACAACAGAAAGATTAATAATTAGACCGTTTAAGGGTACTGATTTACAGGATGTATTTGCTATTTATAATAATGATGACACATGTAAGTACCTTTTACATAATAAGTGGACTCATGAAGATATGCAGAAAAGATTCGATCAGAAGCTAGCAAACAATGTACTCACTACAGAATCAATATTAAGTTTGGCAGTCATATACAGGACTAAAGTAGTTGGTGATCTATCAGTATGGTACACAGATATGAAAGACACTGTTGAGATTGGTTATAGTTTTTCAAATGAAGTAGCTGGGAGAGGTTTGGCAACAGAAGCAGTAAGTAGTTTGGTATGTAAATTATTTGATGAATTTAATGTACATCGTATACAAGCTAATCTTGATGCACGTAATACAGCTTCACAAAAATTGTGTGAACGAATAGGCATGAGACAAGAAGCCCATTTTATACAAGATTTTTGGAGTGAAAATGAATGGACAGATAGTCTTGTATATGGAATGTTATCCTCTGATTTGAAGTAATAGACGTAGTGATTTTATTATGTTAACGGGTGCGTTAGTTGAATAAAAAAGGGCATAACATATTATCTAAGACTTATATATTATGCTCTTTAATTCATTAACCTTTTTAAAATTAGGTCTTAATAATTTCAAATGTAGAAAAGCTCCCATATTTTTTTATTAAAATAAATTAAAATTACACAAATAAAAGCCCGTGAGCTCACATTTTTATATTTTAGGATAATGATATGCAAGATTGCATGTGTAAAATGGTTGCAATTTTGCACAACCTGTAACTATAATTGTTACAGGTTGGTGAATACCAATCAAACAAATACAATCATCATGAATGGAGATGTTATCGAATGGGTATGAAAAAATTAATCTTAGCAGGTGCTTTAGGGTTCGCAGCATTATCAGGAACAAATCTACCAGGATTAGAAGCAACAAAAGCGAGTGCAGCTTCTATTGAAACGAATTTTTCGACGTTAGAAGGACGTGTAGTAGAAGTGGATCATGGTGTGATTGTTGTTAAATCTAAACAATATGAAGAACCTGTTAGTGTTTATATAGAAAATATTTCAAATGTGAAAGTAGGAGACGAAGTAAAAGCGACTGGATCTATGATGCGTAACTTTACGGAGTATATGGTTGCAACAGAAGTTGAGAATACTACAAATAAACTAGGTATGCATTTGAAAGAAAATGGCTCACCTGATTATGTGATTGGTGAAGTATCAGAAGTAGGTACGATGGAAGACAGTGCTACTAAATATGTCGTAGTTGAGTATCCAACACAAAATGGGGAGAAAGACGTTATTGACGTGTTCTTAACAAAGGGACAAGCATTTAAAACAGGTGAGAAAGTGAAAATTGATATGAAGTATGTAGGCTGGGGCGGCATTTCTATTAATTACAACACAGTTGATCACATCGAAAAAGTGCATGAGGTAAACAATAGCACTCAAAATAATGATGATGTGTGGATTTGGTCTTAATTTGATTAGTAATATCAGAATCAAAAAAGAAAGATGTTCTTAGATTATAAAAGCTATACTGAAATGAGTATGGATTATTATATTCATTTCAATTAAATAAAGGAGAGAAGTCTATTCTATGACTTCTCTCCTTTGCTTTATTCGATCTTTGTTTGAGTCTATGTATATGACCATATTTAAGCGAGAATAGCTTTTAAAATCGACACTTTGTTTGTAGTAAATAATACATAATTTTGTTTTACAGTTCTAATTAATATACGGTCAGTTGTCCCATATGCTGTTCCAATACGGATTGCAGTTGGTTCTTCAACTCCAGCATAGGTAGCATCTTCGGTAACCTCAAGCACATCACGTAATGGGATCGTAACCTCCGCCAATTGCCATGAAATAATTAACGCTTCTTTTGTTTTTTTTACATCAATACCTAGCATTATACCAAGACCTTTCTATAATAGAATGCTACACTTCTTATCTTATTATACAAATTTTTAAATTATTTTTCTACATGTATGAATAGAACTGGTATTTTAAGGGTGTAAAAAGAACAGGAAGATATACTATCAATCTATTAAGAAATACGTTATGAAGAAAAGTTCACAGGGAATTAATATGGATTTGATATGGTTGAAGTATGATAAACGAGTAACTGTAGGAGTTGCAGGAAGGAAATGAATGATGAGACTTAAATTAGTAGGAACCTTAACTTGTATAGTAGTAATGTTAGGTACCTTTATCATTTACACCAATATATCTATTGGTAAAGAGCCATATAAGACAAACCATGAAACTAGTGAAAACTCCATAAATAATGAAAAAAATAGAAAGCAAAATGGGACTTCAAGTAAGATTGCAAGCTCTTTTTCAAGTATACAGGCTGTAATAAATAAGGAATATGGTTTACCCGAAAACTATAAACCAGAGGATTTAGTTGTACCAAATGTATCCTTCTCATTTAGTGGAACGGTAGAAAAAAGTCACCTTCGTAAAGAGGCAGCGGAAGCGTTAGAAAAACTATTCTTTTTAGCTAAGCAAGATGGTATACAGTTGAATGCTGTGTCAGGATTTCGTTCCTATGAGTATCAAAAAGGCCTGTATGCCAGCAATGTTAAAAAGAATGGGCAAGAGCATACGAATCGCTTCTCTGCAAAGCCAGGGCATAGCGAACATCAAACAGGGTTAACAATGGATGTTTCATCGAAAAGCGCGAACAATGGACTAGAGCTAGCCTTTGCAAATACGAAGGAAGGCAAATGGCTAAAAGATAACGCGCATCGTGCAGGATTTATCATTCGTTATCCAAAAGGTAAGGAAAGTATAACAGGATATGCATATGAACCTTGGCATATTCGTTATGTAGGAGATATCGCTGACAATATATATCAAGAAAAGCTAACTTTAGAAGAATATATGAATCTGAAAAAAATAAAGAATTGATCTAGTTAGTATTAGTAGTGAGAGTGTTAAAAGATAGAATATTTACGCATCTCGCGCAAACGCCATTACAATCCCGGTTGATAATCAAAAGATTAAACGATATATACTGGATTGCAGTTATCTAAGTCAAATTGGCATGTTATTATGTAAGTGCGAATGCGGATGTACGGATTCGCACTTACATAATACATCACATAGGTATTTGTAAAAAACAAGTGAATAAATCTCAAAAAGAAAAGAATACTTATATCATTGAGACAGAAAGAGAAATTTAGTAGTTATATTTTAAAATCTGTATTTAAATAATATTTAGCGGAATGCTCAGCTAAACCAAGTACAATAAAAAGAATTAAAGGAAATGCTCTACTTCGACATCACAACAATTAAATTTTGTAAAAGACACCATCTATTTTGTCTTAAGGAGTTAAAGTTAACTGTTTTGTATTAAAATGTTAGACACTGGCAATGTCCTATAAGCAACAATTTCATCAATATAAATATGTATAGCTGAATGTATCATATTTATACTGATGAAAGGTAAGGTATATGATACCTTTATAAAAGGAGAGAAAAATAAACATTTATAACTTCGCGCGAAATACCAATTTTACGAATAATAGAATGTATAAATAAAAATCTAATACAGTATTTAGGGATTTCGAGCTCAATTTCATGAATCTCAGTATATTGGTATGTGTCTATATAATTCATATTTTATATAGGAATCATTAAATACTGAACTATTCATTGGAACTATTCATAGTAAATTACCTTTTACTATATAGGATTTTTTTTATGTTGATCTGATTAACTCCTCATAATTATGATTAAATTAACCAATTCATGTTAGATAACGAATTTTAAACTGTTTTCATATATTAATTTTTTGTGTGAATTTATATATGTAAATTGTTTTATTTTACATACATTTATATGTAGTTTTTGCACGAATTTTTATGGTCTAATAGAAAATCATTACTTGGTTAGCTATAATTTTCTATTGATTAACTACACTATACCATTTAGATTTGAGTATATTTTGGTATTGCATAATATAATTATGTAAATAAGTTCGTATAAAAATTGAATTTAATGCGAACTTGTGTTCGTGTCTATTTTCTGTTATAGTGTATATGAGGTGATTTTTATGGAATACAGCAAGCAACGTCAAAAATCCGTACATCGTAAGAAATTATACGAGAATTTAAATGAAATGCCCTTTTACATAGAAGAATTTGTGGAGTACAAAGAATTGCATGATGCCTCTCCCTCCACCCTACTGAATTATGTATATGATTTTAGGGTCTTCTTTAATTGGCTATTATCTGAACAAATTATTGAATTTAAGCCGATTAAAGACATATCCTTCTCTGATTTGGAAAATTTAAAGAAAAAAGATGTTGAGAACTTTATGAGGTTTCTAAAACTACAACAAAACATGCAGAATTCCTCTGTTAACAGAAAAATTTCAGCCTTAAAGTCTTTATTTAAGTACCTTACCTCCCTATCAGAAAATGAAGATGGAGAATGTTATTTTTATAGAAATGTAATGGCTAAAATAGAAATACATAAAGATAAAGAAACATTAAATGCTCGTGCAAAACGTATGAGATCTAAAATATTCCATAATGATGACGATCAAGAATTTTTGAATTACGTGAAGTATGAGCATGAGAAATCGTTAACAAAACATCAGTTGTTCTATTTCCTAAGAGATAAAGATCGTGATGTAGCTATCCTCTCCCTCTTTCTTGGTAGTGGTATTCGAGTAAGCGAATTGGCCGATCTTCGTATGGAAGATATAAACTTAAAAGAAAGACTAATTGATGTAATCCGAAAAGGAAACAAAGAAGATTCTGTATGGATTACCCCAATTGCATTGAATGACCTTGAAAAGTATATGGAAATTAGAGATAACAAATATGCTCCAGGAAAAGAATTAAAAAATGTGTTTTTATCAAAGTATAAACATACTGCACAGCCACTTTCCGTTAGGGCTATCCAAGATATAGTAGAAAAATATACTAAGGCCTATGGCAAAAAAATGTCTCCTCATAAATTAAGACACACATTGGCAAATAAATTATATATGGAAGAAAAAGACTCGTTACAAGTAATGCAGCAACTCGGGCATACGAGCCAAGATACAGCTTTGCTATATACACAACTTGGGGAAACAACTATTAAAGATAGTTTAGGCAGAATAGGAAAAAATAAATAATAAAAGTTCAGCAATGCAAAATTGCTGAACTTTTATTATTTTCTCTGCTAGAGTTAGTGGTTTTAAATGTCATGCATTATTCATTATATATTTAATTTTATTATATAAAAAATACATAGTTAAAATTCTACTTTAATTGGTATATAAAAACTGTCTCTTGTTAGAATTAGATAAATGAAAATTTTAGATTCCTACAATTGGGGTTTACTCTTTTAAGTTGATAGCGATGTGGTGATACCCGTTTAGAACGCTATCTTTGCACTAAAAAAAATCGAACCATAAATTTGCCGGCAAGCTTATGGTTCGATTTAAATTATGTACTTTTAGTAGTATCCTTTTTACATTTTCCTTAAATATAGAAATCACTCCTAATTACATGAATTACTGATATTAAGTATACTTTACTGTAAAGTAACAAAAAAGCTATTTAATCTTGCCGCCAAAAATACAATAGATATCTGTCTATTGTATTTTTGGCAGATGTCTATTAAAACCGTTTAAAAATCTAGTTGTTTCATAGACAATGGATTTTTGAGTGAATACTAAAGTTGCTTCATTTGAGAGCCAAATAATGAAAATGAACCCTCATATATTAATTCATTCCCCCCTCAATAATATTTATCTTTCAGATTTTGTTGATGCTTTGTAACAAAAAGATTCTAAAAAGGTAATTGTAATTGAATTAGAAAAACACGCGAAGGTTGGGAAATTAGTAAATCATAGATAAAAACGTCCTATATTTTAATAGGACGTTTTTTCTTCTATAAATAATGTATTCTCCAATATCTAAAAAGGACGGTTTAACTACTTACTTATATCTATCTATAATTCAATAAACCTACTTCTCCTCATACCATGGGTTTAAATGAATTAGTACTTCATATATTTCTGGGTTCTGATTTATAATAGTAGTTTTTATATCCCTACAAATATCATGTCCTTGCTGGATGCTTAAATGTGCCGGAACACTAATTCTAATATCAATTAATACATAGTGACCATGATCACGTGCGCGCATTCTATCAATTCTTTTTACAAAAGGATGGGCCTGAATTACTCTCTTATATTCACTACATTTCTCGGTAGGAATACCACCTTCCATTAATATATATATTGCTTCTTTCCCCATACTAATCGCTAACTTTAATACGAAAAAAGAAACAATAATACCGGCTAAAGGATCCCCATAAGCTGCATATGGAATGGAATAGATATTGTTTATCAAAGCAATACCTATTCCAATTACAGCTGCAATTGAGGCATAAACATCAGCAAGATGATCATAAGCAGTTGCTATAAGCCCTTTGCTGCTTGTTTTTCGACCAATTCGTATTGTGTATACATATAAAATTTGCTTCCATATTAATGAAATAATCGCTGCTATAAAAGCAATTATATGGGGTTCTGTCGCTGGTTCAAATAATGACTTTATTGATTCATAAACCATAAATAAAGCCGCTAAAATTAAAATCACAGCTACAATTCCTGATGATATAACTTCTGCTTTACCATGTCCATAAGGATGATCTTCATCAGCTGGCTGGTTTGAAATTTTCATTGATCCCAATGAGGCTACGGATGCTACAACATCGGCAGCATTATGAATCCCGTCGGCTAATAATACCTGACTTTTGAAAAGTAAACCGACTATAATTTTGATGAGAGTCAGAAATATATTGCTAATTACACTAATCCACGCTGCCAATAAGGACGTTTTTTGGTTAGCATTCATATTTATCCCCACCTTAACTTTACTCTTGTTTCAAAATATTATTGTTTAATTCAATTGTGTAGTTATAAGTCTGTGTCTTATCATTTTAATTTCTTTCATACATTACCTAATAATAAGTGTGTGGGTCTATACAAACATTTTCTCATCAGTAAAGGTTTAAAGCATAACTTACTTTGTTCTTTTATCCTTATTTGTTATGAAGTGTAAAAAAGAGTGACACAATATGCCATGCTTTTATCATTACAAACATCAAAGCGACTAATGTGTTGCTTTGATGTTTGATGAAATGTCTTCAGGTATGATTACTAATTCATTCTGCGCATTAATCTTTACTCATCTGATCACAACAATTATTTTTACAGGTTGTCCATTTCACATAGCTGTAGCAAATACTATAAGATTAAAAGCATATAATTGAATATGAGTGTAAGCTGTATACATTATTTATCCTTCTTTTAAACTCTTGGAGATTTTCCATATGATTGAGTATCTCTATATGCTTTTCTTTAATGAATTTTAAATGATAAAACTTTCAATTTTATTACACTATTTGTATGTTAGTTTTTAAACTTTAATTAAACCTTCATTTATTTAAGCATTCATAAATCAGTTGCAATATTTGCATCAAATTCATTTGATTTTTTAGTATCTATTTTTTCCCCATCTATTGTCACCCTTATTTCTTGTTTTTGGTTTGCTGTTACCATCCAAGCATTCGGTAAATAACGATCTTCATGGGATAATGTAGAAGGTGAATTTATAACCTTTCCTCCTAAATATAGCGTAGCAGAAGAACCTCCATCCATAGCCATCGCATTTATTGCTCCTTTTTCATATAGAATATCTTGACACTCTTTTAACGTAGCTCCTATGCTATGTGTCTGCCTACCGTCAATCACTAGAAACATTATTGTGCCATCTTCTTTTTGTGCCATAATACTTCGCGGAGCAGAACCCCAACCACCGTCTCCTTCTGTAATCATTTTTTCTCCATTTACAATTAGCTGTGGCATAAATCCTGCTGCTGAAACGACTTGTTTATCCAAAAGTTGTTGGGTAGAATAATTCCCTGTTATCATTTGTCCAAACTTTGTTAAGCCCGTAATAATTGTAGGGGTATTTTTATCTATATTTGTATCAATTGCTTTCCCATTTTCTATTGCTATTCCAGTTGCAATATTTCCTCCACCCCTTCCTGTTTCATCAGTAAATCCACTTGCATTCACAGCAACAAGTGCATGATTACGTTTTGCCATTACGCTAATTTTTTCTCCTCTTTTATCGCCCTGTGTTCCTTGATGGCTAACAAGTTTAACATTGAAAGGGTTACTAATAGTGACTAATTTTCCTTCGAAAAGAAAGCGACTATCTTTGTTACTTTTAATCGTTTCTACGTCAATTTTTAATGGCTGATTTTTTAATTCTTCTAATCTTTTTCCTGCTATTTTTTTATAAATATTCTCATCACTATTTGACCATTTGGGATGATTAATTCTATCTTGTAATTTATCTAGTTCCTTTTGGGATAGGAATGTATATTTCGCATATTGTGGATGCTGAGAAGTTAGTATACTCCCAGCAATTGTTACACGAAGATCTCGGCCATAGTTAGTACCAAATAATATTCCTATGCCAATAAGCATGAAAATAGAAAGAAGAAGCAAAATTCGTTTGAAGATTTTTCTTAGATGTTTCATAGTTATATCCTCCGGCATTAATTACATTCAATGAATCCTTTAAAATATTATTTACCTAAAGACAAAAGTGTTTGTTTCCCTTATTCCCGAGTTCCTCACTATGTCTTAGCAAGCAAGGCAAAATACTTATTCTACATTTCTTATTTATTTCAGTGTATATTTACAAATTTAATAACGTTTTTGCAACCAAGAAATATATTACTAATCCTGTTCCGTCAACAAATGTTGTAATAAATGGACCAGAAACGACTGCAGGATCTAATTTAAATTTTCTCAAAATCAAAGGTAAAACAGCTGCGACAAGCGAAGCCCAAATAACAATAAATAATAAAGTGATTGCTACAACTTGTGCAACTTCTGTTCCAACCCCTAACATATAAGCACGAATGAGCCCAGCTACCCCAAGTGCAAGTCCGAGAAGCATGCCAATTGCAAATTCCTTTTTCATTACACGGAAAATGTCTTTAAATTTCACCTCTCCAATACCGATTGCACGAGTAATTGTTGCTACAACCTGTGTTCCTGTATTCCCTCCAGTACCCACTAATAATGGAACAAAGAAAGCAAGGGCAACTACTGTTTCAATTTCGTCTTCAAAATACTTTAGTACTGTACCTGTATATGCCTCAGCAACAAAAAGAAGCAATAACCATGGTAGACGTTTAAAGAAAATGCTCCAAATACTAGATTCAAAGTAAGATTGATTTAATGGTTCACTTCCACCTAACTTTTGGATATCTTCTGTAGCCTCTGCTTCCATAACATTCATTACGTCATCAAATGTTATAATACCAATCATTTCATTATTTGCTGTTGTTACGGGTATTGCTGCTAAATTATAATTCAGTAGCTTTTTTACAACTTCTTGCTGATCAACCTCAGCAGGTACTGAAATCACCTCTCGAATCATGATATTGGATAATATCTCTTCATCTGCTGCTAGTAATAACTCATGTATGGAAACGATTCCCTTAAGATAACCATGACTATCAAGAACATAAATATAAGAAATTGATTCTACATTTTTAGAATGTTCCCTAATGTACTTCAATGTCATTTTTACTGACCAATTCCCTCTAACTGCAACAAAATCACTTGTGACAAGACTTCCTGCTGTTTCAGGTTTGAAAGCCATTAATTTTTTCACATTATGTTTTGTAATTTTATTTAAATACGCCATTAATTTAGCTTGTTTTTCCGGATGAACCGCTAGAAGTAAATCTACTGTTTCATCAATCGGTTGTAAATTTAGTAACTTTTTAGCTTTGTTTTCAGATAAGTGAATTAAGATATTATATTTTTCTTCTGTACTCAAATGTTGTAGAATTTTTGAGCTTTTTAATACAGGAATCTTATCTAGTAATATGACTTGATCTTCTATTGAAAACCGTTTTATTTCTTGCGCAACATCATACGACGGATGACGTAAAACTTTATCTGCATCCAAATCATTTTGGGTTACAAGTAATTCATTTAATAATTTCTTCATGTTAACTCCTCCTCATATTGCTAAGGGAGACTCTAGAGTTTCATGAGTGGTGTTGTATTATTTTATCTGTCTAAAATTTTGATTAGAGCATTAATAGTTACATTGCAATCAATTTATTAAGAACTACCTCCTTTTTGAATATAGACAAGATAAAAATAAATAACATTAAACAAAAAAAACCTTACTCAAAAAGGAGTAAAGGTTTTTTTACAATACAAATAAATGATTATTAAGACAGCTCTGCAATAATCCCAGAGGTGCCTTTCTATCAAATCGTATACCACTCCCTCGTTGAGTTTTAGCACTGTATAGCATAGGTTTTTATAACCAGCTACATTAAAAAGGGCCTTAATCCGACCGTTCCTGTTGACCCATTGGCGTCTCTCGACATTTTTGGGCAGCAGCGTTTCTCTATACAGGAGCCTCACCTAACAAAGATTATTGAATTACTTCAAAATTTAAACCAGAATTTAATATTTGTCAACTAACTTTCGATTTGATTCATAAAAAATTCTTTTTTAGAGAAATGTAATTAGATTCTATTACAAATTTGAAATTCAGCTTAAAAGATTTAAAATTTAAATACAATTAGTTCAAAAAAACGTTATAAAACATATGAAATTTCGTATAAGAAACTTATTGTTTATGATTAATTCGTAACTTTATAGCAGCAGTTACATCATTAGTCATACCGTACTTCAAAAGAACATTCTTCAAAAAATCTTATTTTATGATTAATATCTTCTTTACTGTTTATCAAATTTATATGGTTAAACTACTTAATCAAATTATACATTCCAAGTCGCAAATATGTATCTATATGAGACAATTAAATATAATTTCTCACATCATTTCTCAAAGATTTATAAAGCAATAAAGAATATAAAGTTAGCAATACGTTTACTTGACAAGCAAAAAAAAAGTATTTATGCTGGCTACACGAACAAACACATAAAATTTATATTGCTAAACCTGTTAGGTGAGGCTCCTATACAAACACAGGCTATTGCCCAAAAATGTCGAAAGACGCCAATGGGTAGAACAGGAATTGTCGGATTAAGGCTCTTCTTAAGATAGCTAAGTAATGAATTTCCATTACTTTACGTTGTATAGTGCCAAAGCTCTACTAGGGGGAGAAAAGCTTTATTTAGTCATGCCATTTTGAATCCTCCCTAGTATGTAACTAAGGGGGATTTTTGCGTAAGAAAACAGGGTGTAAGCGATAGAATCTCTCAAAACAAAAGTACTATTTAATACTTGTTGAGAACAAGATTCTATTCATTAGCAAATGTAATATTAAGTGTTAATGTAAATCAGGAGGATTTTAAAATGAAAAAAATAATAAAACTCGATTATCTATTGCTCCTCCCTCTATTCATAACATGTACTTTAGGTATTATCATGATGTATAGCGCTAGCTCCATTGTTGCTGTTCAACATTACGGTTATAACAGTAGGCATTTTGTTGATTCTCAATTAATAAAACTATTTTTAGGAACAATTGGGCTAATAGTTTGTGCTATTCTCCCATATGAAATATGGAAAAAACGAATAGTCTCAATCTGTATTATGATTGGAGGGATTTTTTTGTTAATTATGGTTTTATGGAAAGGAAAGGTGGTAAATAATGCTCAATCATGGATCTTTGGAATACAGCCAGCTGAATTTCTTAAATTAGGAACAATACTTGTAACAGCCCGTTTTTTTGCATTGCGACAAGGGTCAGCTAAACAAATTTGGATTGGGGGCGGAAAACTTTTATTTTTTTTAGCTACAATTTTTTTCCTAATCTATAAACAGCCAAACTTAGGATCTGCACTTTTAATATTAGGTATAGTTTTTAGCATATTTCTTTGCTCGGGAATAAATATAAATCTATTAATTAAAAGAACTATAATAGGTGCTATTTTTTGGTTACCTATTTTATATTTTTTGATTCAATTTAGTTTGTCAGATGTTCAAAAGACACGTATTACTACAATTATCAATCCCTTTGTTGATGCACAGGGAAATGGATATCAACTTGTAAATTCTTTTATTGCCATTGGCTCAGGAGGAATTATTGGACGTGGATTTGGAAATAGCATTCAAAAAACTGGTTATCTCCCCGAACCACATACTGATTTTATAATGGCAATCGTTTCTGAAGAATTAGGATTCATTGGTGTATTCATAATAATGGCCGGAGTATTAGCTATAGTTCTTCGCTCACTAAAAATTGCACAGCTATGTGAAGATCCATTCGGAAGTTTTATAGCAATTGGTATAGGGTGTATGATTGGTTTGCAATCTGTTGTTAATTTAGGCGGTATTACGGGAATACTTCCTCTTACGGGTACCCCATTTCCATTTGTAAGTTTTGGTGGAAGTTCTTTAATGGTTAATTTAATAGCAATAGGAATATTGCTTAATATTTCAATTTTCAATAAAATTAAGTTTATTAATTATAATATATGATATTCTATATGTTGTTCTATTTTTAATGGATGAATTCTTTCTGATTTTGGACAGACTGATTCCGTAAATCAATCTGTTGTTTTTTCATTAGAATTATCGCTAAAAAATGAAATAAACACAGTAAAAAAAATAACATTGTAAAAATTCGTGGCAAGGGATGAAGGATTCACAATGGCTGAGAAAATATATATATAATTGGCTGGTCTCAATTCATAAAATTCTTTTTATTATATAGATAAGCATAAAAATATTAGGAAGTTAATAGTAATATATATTAGATAGAAATTATTAAATCAAAAGAAAAAGCAATCATTGAAAATATAAAGCATTAAAGACAGGGCAAAAGATACACGAAACAAAGAATACGGATGCAAAAAATGGATCAATTTACTTATAGAGTACATTTTAAATACAATTTTCAAGAAAAAAAATTTAAGTAAAGCTTTACTACAGATTGGTGGGTAACCTGTAACAGACGAAACACCTCCTATTGTTAGATTGTCTACAAAAGCAAATAAAACCTGTTTTGTGGATTTATTTTCCTTTTATTTAGTTATAGTACTAGTAATTTCTTCTATTTTGGAGATAGTGATGGCCACTATCATTCTTCTAGGAATACAGAATTATTAATGCATTCATTTTTGGATATTTATCAGTTCCAAGTTAACAATTCTAAATAAAATTACCCTTTAGGAAATTAAAGTGGAATGATATTTGTCAACAGTAAATTTTGCTAAGAAAGGACAGAGAATAAGACCACCGGTAAAGCTTTTACTGGAATTAATTATAAGATTAACGTAAATAGCAAGAGTACGCTCGTAAAATTATGATATATATAAATCAAATCGGAGTGAATACGATATGAGAGCGGTCGCGAAAAAAGTAAGAATAATACGTTTGCAGGATGAATATTGTAAAAATTGTAAATATCAAACGGATGTAGAACAGTATTGTATTGAACAATGCGAAATAGGAAAAAAACTTATTACGCTGGGTAAAAAAGAATTTAGAAAGAGATTGACAAAAGTAAAAACGATAGAAGAAAAATGGGATGAAAAGTGCAAACAAGCAATAATTTTATATAATCAAGGAGTAAATTATCCAGATATTGCAAAGGAAATGGGGTGCCACGTGAGTAATTTGTATAAAGAGCTCAAAAAACGTGGATGGTTACAAATGTAAAATCATGAAATAAATTTTCAAACAAACAAGTTATATGATTGGAACATGCTTTACATTTGATATGAACTGTATACTTGCTTATTTTCAGCAATTACAAAATAAACTAATTCATTTATATGATCTAATGTTTGTTCACCTAAAATTGGTATTTCACACCTTCTCATTTTTGAGGAAGGAGTCTTCTGTCGAAAAACGATAAAATTTTAACATTAAATTTCTGGGTTATAATTCCTAAAAAGAAAAACACCCGTTCTGATTAAGGACGAGTGTTTTTCTTTTTAGGTTATCTAACAGGGATAAACTTCCATGAGCTAGGTTTTTGTTTTTTTTCACCTAGTACAATCCAATTTTTCTTTGCATTTATATTCTCATAATTTAATGGATAGTCATCTGTAAAAATATTATATTCTGTAGGATTATCCAGGTTAATTTTAATTTTAAAATCAGCTAAACTATCAGATTTTTGAGCAAGGTGAATCCAACTAGAATAATTAGACCAATTTAAATATTGGAATTGGTCGTAATTTGAGTGCTTCATGCGAAGATATATACTCTCCCCGTGGTGTAGCTTTGCATCATTTTCTTTGTAGAATTCAAATTCCATAGGTGTACCAGATAAACCATTGTTTTCTTTATTTGCAAGTGTGACATAATCGTAACGATTTGCTATATACCATTCAAATGTTAGACCTTGATAAGGAGATTCACTTGGTACAATATAATAGTTTTTCCCTGCTTCTATGACGTTTCCTTCTATATCATAGATTAATGCAGTCTCTATACTTGGAGCTTTCACATTTTCAGTAAAAGTTTTAAACCACAGATTTAAGAAACCTGCTGTATTGCGCTGAGCTTCTCCTAAGCTTCGCTGCACAGCTGGGGTAACCATTTCTTGCCACAATTGTGCCTTACCACTATTATAATACTTAAATGTTTTATCATTAGTAATATTTTGGATTTCAGGTTTAGCTACTCGAGCTGCATAATCAATCCATTCTTCAGGTGTGGATAGAGAATTATTATAGTTCCCTCCAGTATTGACTGCAAATTGCTTTTGAATGGTTGTAACATAATTTTCAAAGTAGCTATGATATTTTATAGCTCTCGTATCAATTGCAGTAAAATTTGCTGCATGCATAGGTTGAGTAGCATCTGTAAAGTAGTGCGTGGCTACTCCTAAGTAATAGAAAGCTTTTTCATAGTCCTTATTTCGTAAATGTTCTCCAGATTCATAAAAGTATTTCTTACCTTGTGTAAGAGCGGTTGGATTTGTTTCTCCTCTATAATTTTCTTTAGTATCAGGATCATAAAAATGAGATTTCCATCCGCCTTTAAAAACGCCACCTATTCCTGTACCACCATCGTTAAACTCTGCATTATAATCTGCATCATATAATCCTTTAGAAAATAAATCTTTATATTGTGGATAATTTAAAAAGTCCACAGCCTGCTTATTTGCTTCAATATTAGATTCTGTTTTCATAATTTCAATAGCTTGTTTTGCAATCCATAAATGTGTACTTTTATCAGAATGATACGGAGCTTCTGCAGACCATCTTGCAGTAATAGGATCATTCTCATTTAAATCAATTTGATCGAGATGAGCATAACTACTTTGAGGACATACTCCTAAAATAGTTAAAGTCACTCCAGCTATACATAGTGTTGATACGATTTTTTTCATATTTTATCCCTTTCTAAATATAAAGATTCTTATGTGGATATTCATCTTATTAACGAAAGTTAAATAGCTCTAATAAAAGAGCGATTAGCAAAGGCTAATTGCTTAATTTCTCTCTTAATGGAATACCAACACACATCGATTAAAATAAAAATTTTAAATTAACCCTAAACAATAGTTTTTCTTCTCTACCTCTAGTTATATATAAAAGCGCGTCTTATTTAAACATGTTTTTTTATGTAATTTTACATATCCAAAAATAGGGAATTAAATGACCTTCCATTTATTATATTAATGAAAGACCGTTGTCTCTAGATAATTGAAATTATGTTGTTTTAAGTTAATAATCTATATCCATCAACTTAAGAATCTAGAATTAACCCAAAATGAAAAAATGAACTTTTTGAAGTGTTGTTTTGTTTGCTTTTCTATATTCCCAAAAAGTAATCTAGGTATTAAGGGAAAAGGTTTTAGATTTGGAAACGTAAGTGACATCTCATTTGGTACTAGTTCCTCTAAAGAACCATATTCTCTAATACAAAAATTTCCTGATAAGTTGGACAAGTCTTTAGCAAAGTTTGGAGAAAGAAATACTGCGATGGCTTTCATATTTTTTACTGCTTCTGGAACAAAAGGTATTTGAGTTAAATTAATCATCATGGTTGCATACATTTTGTCTTGATAGCGGTCGATTGGGTAAGTTTCATTTGGTAATGAAACTTACCCAATCGCTACGATATAATTGTAAAAATACTTCTTATGCTAACTCTTCAGCGATAGATTGATCTATAACAATCTATATGATTTGTTTCACAGCAAAAGCATAGTACTGCTTAAATAAATCTTCAAAGGTCCTAGCAGACGCATGACTTTCTTCATTTTCTATGGTTAACATGTTAGTTTAAATCTTACTCTCTATTTGATACCTGTATTATAGAGAAACCAGAAAAACGGATTTTGTGACAATTTTTCTGGTTATTTTTTATTATGAACTAAAAAAGCATTTATCTCATTAAAAGATAAATGTAAAAAGAGAAATAAAAACATAAAAAATCCAACTCTGATTCTGAGATTATATCCATTTGTTTGATTAGATTTGGAGGAAGTGTAAGGCAAATACCGTTAAAACAATATAAAACAACGTGAAATAAACTAAATCCCAATACTGTATTCTACCCTCTATTTTTTACTTTTCTAAAACAATTTCTGCTATTTTATTAGCATATTTTTTAGAGTCAAATTCATCATAGTTACTTAGTACCACAACAGACAAATATACTTCTGGAAACCTCATGAAGTGTGAACGATAACCTGCCCAGCTTCCTGAATGTTCTAAGTATTTACAGTTAAAACCTTCCGCAAGCCTTAGCCCAAAAGCATAATCTTCATTGTCAATAATTGTCTCTCCAGTTGGAGAAATTTTTGGACCTATTTCGCTCATCCTTTTAACAAGGTCTTTTCCACCAACGGTACCTTTAGTTAAATGCTCTCCCCATTTTACCAGGTCTTCAACTGTTGCATGAATTGCCCCATCCCCTGTATGTTCCCAAGGGCTTTCATAGATTTTATATGTTCCTTGCTCATTCCTCGAATATCCACTGGCAATTGATATAGTAGTTGGGTAACAATCCACAATTGTTGTGTCTTTCATGTGCAAAGGATCAAAAATACGTTCCTTTGCAAACTGACGTAGAGACTTGCCACTTACCTTCTCTACCACTAGTGACAATAAAAAATATCCTGTATTGCTATACTCAAATTTTGTTCCAACCGGGAACCTTGCAATTTGATGACTTTTAAGTTGTTCTAGCGATTCTTTTACAGTTAATGTGTCTGTATATTTAATATTTGCTGCTTCAGCCAATTCCATATAATCAACTAGTCCACCCGTGTGATGAATTAGATGTTTCAATGTTACAGGTTCAGCATATGCACCTATAGAAGGGACAAATTTTAAAATTGAATCATCTAAACTCAATTTCCTCTCTTGTTCTAAGAGTAATATAGAAAATGCTGTGAATTGTTTAGAAACTGAGGCTATATTAAAAACGGTTTTGGTAGTCATGGGTAGATTTTTCTCTATAGAAGCTAAGCCAACTGCACCTTTATAAGTTACGCCGCTATCAAAACTAGAAATATATGTAAATCCGGGAGCTTTTGATGAAAAATTTTTTAATAATTGTTTAATCGATGTATGCGTCTTTTCATTATATGAATTATTCACCTCAATCACATACCCTTCCCTTTAAATGATTAGAAATATATTAACCTGTTATCTTTTCCAATTACACATCTTACTTCAACTCAAAACGACATATTTTATATTTAACTACAATCAAGCACCATCACACTAATTTCTTTAGTTTCTAAATTCTTCTCTTTATAGAGATCTTTAATTTAGTGAGTATTATTATCCCTGAATTTACGAAAGTCCCTCTTTCAGTTCTAAAATTACTCATGGCAACTTAATAGATATTTTCTAAATTGGGTCAATAACATCTAAATCAAAGATGTTATTGACCCAAATACCTATTTTACTTTTAGATTTAGGACCGATGTACTAACGAATATGAAAACTATTTACCAGTCCTCTGTAAAGATAGGTTTCAATAAAACATTCATCTATCCTAAACCTTGTTTCAAATTTAGTTATAGTCTACAAATTTTATGGTCTTCGTCTATAGTATTTTACTTTTTCGATATGAGAATCCAAATAACCTTTTTAAACAACTTTGTTCACAAAAAAGCAGAGGCGTTCCAAATCTTTATTTTTCATTGTAGTTTCAAATGTGGGATTGGGTAACGATGTCCTGCATCATCTGTAAGTTCCCCATTAACTTCAGTTAACTAGTTCAAGTGGGAGAGTCATGAAAGTAATCCTATATCTTTTGCCTTTTGTACTGCTTCTTCTCGATTTTTAACTCCTAGCTTCTCATAGAGATTGGAGGCGTAATTTCTTACTGTTCCGTTTGACAAGTAAAGTGTCGAAGCTATTGTTTTATAACGGCTTCCTTGTGATAATAGTTCCAAAATCTCTAATTCTCGTTTCGTTAATCCATACTCTATTCCATCTAATCGTGATTCAAATAATCCTGTTTCTTCTTGTTCTTCCCACATCCTATGGAACAAGTCATGAGTAATCATCGTGCCTCCTCGATAGATTAGACGAATTGATTCAGCTAGTTCACGCGAATCTATGGATTTCAATACATATCCATCCGCACCATTTCGTATGATTTCTTTTGCTCTTTCTGTATTCTGGAAGGTTGACAGAATGAGTACACGAATATCCGGCCATTTTTTCTTAATCATTTTAGTTGCATGAATCCCATCCAGATTTGGCATCTCTAAATCCATTAATACTACATCTGGTTTTAGTCTCTCGCACAATTCCAAGGCCCGTTCTCCATCTTCAGCCATTCCCACTACTTGTAAATCCTCCAGTCCACCCAAAATTGTATGAAGACTTTCTCGGATAAAAGAATGATCATCGACAATACACAGGCGAATTTGTTCGTTAGCCAGTTGTACTTGTTTCGGTAAAACACATGAAATTAATGTCCCTTCCCCTTTTTTGGAATAAACAATGACTCTTCCTTGTGACTGACTTACACGCTCTTTCATTGCAGTTAATCCAAAGCCATCCTTCCACTCTTCTACCCCACAGCCATTATCCTCTACATCCAATCTTATCTGTTGTGGTTCAAAATGAAGTGACACAATGATTTCTGTGGAATGCCCATGGCGAACAGCATTTGTTAGTGATTCCTGCAAGCTCCGATATAGTGTCATTTTTGATTGTTTGGAGACCGTATACTCTTCCCCTATTATTCGAGTACGTACATTTACTTTTGCATGTTTCTTAAATTCCTCTGTCAATTGTTGTAGTGTGGTAGCTAAGGAAAGCGACTCTTGTGATAAATCTAATTGGTGTAAATACAGTCTTACTTCTTCCATACTGTTACGGGCCAATTGTAATAATGAATCTAGTTGTTGCTCTCCTTCTTTAGACTTTAATTCCACACGCAATGTTTCCATCCCCATAATAATTGAAGTATAGGAATGCCCCATCGTATCGTGTAAGTCTTTTGAGAGCCTATCACGTTCCTCCAGTAATGTAATCCGCTCAACTTGGGATACGTATTGTTCCAATACATGTTTCTGGTTCCGAATAATTTCACTTTGACGGTAATTAATAGCCAGTAAACGAAAGAAAGAGCCCATAGCAAAAGCTAAACTGAGTTGTAGGATGATTACCCATAAATCTGTCACTTCGGAAAATATCGCAATGAGCAACGGGAACAAAATAATTGTGATAGGACCCGACCAGCGGTAAGATTTATGAACGCTATTTGCCGCAATCATAAAAGTTGGCATTAAAAAAGCAAGATACGCTAACGGAAATAATAAAGTTAAATAGAAACAAACTCCGCCAAATAATATTATTTCAGTAAATAAATAATAGCGATAACTGAACATTAAACAAATCCAAGGTACTGAAAATGAAACGACCTCCCAAAGGATTATGATCCAAAGTGGTACTGTCAAATGATCTTGTTGTTGGATAGTCGTTGATATCAATGATAGCCAAACAATAAAGCGTATACAAAGTAAGGCCCAATCATACCAAAACCATAGTTTTAAAGTCTTAAACAAATTATCACTCCTTTATAGCTTTAAACATGAAACGCGTGTACATTCCAATAATTCGAACTAAGTCGTTTCCAATAAGATTATGTATCCAGATGAGAATGAAACCAACAATCATGACAAAAATTGCTGTCTCCCATGAATTCACAGCAATGCCCAATAAGTATATATTAAAATATTGAAAAAGTAAGGGGGTAACGATACATACTATTGGCATTACATACAGTAAAACAGCACATATAAGACTCATTATTCCGACAAAAATTTTCTGCATGAGCCAAAAAATAGCCCTCCAGTTGCTATTATTAAGGATTATATCCCTCACTTTAATCCATTTATCTCTCTCCTCTTTTTTTCTTGGTTCGAATAGCTCTATCGATATATCTGTATAAACTTTCGTCTGAATACGTTCATACTGAACAAACGTTTGAGTTGTTTGTAGTACCCACGCTAATAAGGGAATACCCCAAAAAATAATCGTCATTACTAATGCAAATGTAATGCTGATCAGATAGAAACAAAAGTAAAAAAAACCGGATACAAAGGTAAATAACAAGAAATAAAAATCTTGCAAAGTTTTTTGAGCTGATGCTTTCATTATTAAAATCTCTCCTCCTCATTCATTGCTAATGCGTTAAAAGCTACTTTTTTATTCTAAGAATTTTTCTGTCACAAACGGTAGTGTCAAAATGTCATGATTTGTATGACATAACTATTAATACAACCTTATCCCACTCAACTTTTAGTATCCTTTATAAATATGATAAACCCCTTGCTATACTCTGTTCATACGCTAACTCTTTATGCTAAAGATAGGAATGTGTTCCCGATCTTATCTTATTTCTTTACAAATTTTTTGGTACAAAAAAGGAATCCTTATAATAAGGATTCCTGAAAGAAATGACATGTCATAATCAATTCCTTAATTTCGTGCATCATACGTAAAAATTCCTCGGTCCCTCATTTTATCTACTAAATAATACATAGTATTATATTCTAAGAGATTAATTTTTTGTATTTTCAAATAAATATATACCTACACTGGTTATTCCAGTAACATTTCTTAGATGCTTGCTGCATATAAAATTATTATGCTTTTGGATGTCGCCTCCCTACTTCAATAAAATAATCATGGTTACCTAATTGTAGGGATAAAAAAACCTTGATTAACTTCTTGTTTATTTACAGTGAATGATTCTTGAACACTTATTGTATTTAGTTTATATTTGTCCCTATTTTCATCATTATATCGAAATACTAGATCGCTAGTTTTTGTTGAAAATGATATAGTCAGCTGTTCAAAAATAAACTATGACAAAGTTTATTCATTTTTCCTTTTGCCTACTTGCTAAATTCAGCAAGTAAAATATTTTTAAAAGGATTAGGACTATTAGCTTTATTGCTGTTCAAATTGACGGCTAATGTATGCTTGCCTCCAATTGTGCCTCCAGCAAAAGTAGAAAAACCTGGAGAGCCACCTGCGTGTCCCCAAATCGAGACACCATTTGAAAGTTTTTTTTCATAGATTCCAAGACCATATCCATCGATTATTTCTGTTCCTGTAGGAACTGTAGTAAGCATTTGTTTTAGTTGCTGTTCCTTCAGTAATTTGCCACTAAGTAAGTAAGAGAAAAATTTGTTCAAATCGTCAGCAGTAGAAATCATATCTCCATCCGAATTACCTGGGTAAGAATAAGTAACGTCTTTTGGCTCACTTGCTTCGTCTAGTTGGAAATATCCACGGGCATGATTGGTACCTGGAATAACAGTTGAATTACCAGGTAGGAATGTATTCGACAATTCGAGCGGTTCAACAATCCGATTTTCAACCTCTTCCGCATAGCTGTTTCCAGTTACTTTTTCAATAAGCATACCTAGTATTACGTATCCTGTGTTTGAATAAGACCAGCCCTTACCTGGAGCAAAGTCTGGTGGAAGAGAAATTCCCATCTTTACTAATTCTTCAGCCGTATACAATTTTTTTGTATCCATAATATCATAGTCTTTTGACTTTAAGTATTCAGCAATCCCACTTGTATGATTCAATAACTGCCGAATTGTAATCTGGTTACCATCATATCCGTTTCCTTGAATGACGCCAGGCAACCATTTTTCGATGGAGTCATCTAGATTCAAGCGGTTCTCTCCAGCCAATTGAAGTAGAACTGTTGCAATGAATGTCTTCGTAACACTGCCAATACGAAAACGATAATCTGCTTTCATTGGTTTCTTGGTTCTCAGATCCGCTACCCCAGCAGCATAACTCCACGTTTTTCTATCCTTTGAAATTTTGGCGAGTATCCCTGGGTATCCAAGTTGTAGTGTATCCCGCATTGCTTTCTTGACGGAAGTACGATCCCTTTGAGTATTTGTTTGTAACGAACTAGATACATTTTGATCAGACTCTGCTTTTACAATTGAGCTTGGTGTTGTGTATAACAAAGAACTTCCAGTCATTAAAAGGACTAAACCTGTAGATGTAATCTGACAATGTTTTTTCATAAAGATATTCCTCTCCTCTATTCATATTTTATCGGTAGTTATTTGTTGTTTTATACAAGTCACACAGCTTTCATCTTAACCAAAGACAAATGGACAAAAATGGATTTGCAATTATCTTACTCAGCATTATTTACACAAATGCTATTGTGTCCTAACAAGCGGTAAATTGCTCTTTTTCCACATGTATGTTAACCCTATAAATTATTTATTTTCCTTAAAATACTCTTGTTAATGGTTTGTTTTTCATAAATAAGTCATACTTGTTTCCCCCTTACACGCCCCTTTATATTTTTGTAATACACAATGAAAATCTCCCCTCCTCATTTATTGTTAATGCTTTAAAAACTGCTCTTTGATTCTAAGTTTTTTTATGTCACATACGGTAGTGTCAAAATGTCATTGTTTGTATGACATAACTATTAATACCGCTGTATCCCACTCAATTTTTGTTCTTCTTTATAAATATTACAAAAACTCACTACCTACCATGACTTGCCTCTTGCTACACTCTGTTCATACACTAACGAGCCGCTAACTCGTTGTGCTAACAAAAAATCCTAATTAAATAAAGGAGCGTACAAAAATGAAACAAGCAATTAACAAACTGGGGATTGTTGCAGTTCTTCTTTCTTATTCAACCATGATTTCTGCGTGTTCCCAACAATCATTAGAGGCTGAAAAATCAAAGCCATTGGCATCCGGAACTAATATCCAAATGCCGAAAGGACCTACTAATAAAAAAGAAATAGAATCTTTTGCTGATCCGTTATTTGAGGAAAAAATGAAGAAATATAATGTGAATGGTTCTAGTTTTGTCGTCGTTCATGATGGAAAGGTCGTTGTCAATAAAGGATATGGATATGCTGATAAAGAAAAGAAAATCCCCGTTACTAAGGACACGGTCTTTCAAATAGCTTCAGTCTCGAAAACTTTTACTGCTTTGGCTGTGATGCAGCAAGTCGATAAAGGAAAGCTTAAACTAGATCAAGACGTACAAAAATATCTTGGCGGATTACAAATACCTAATCAAACAGGAAAACCCCTTACCTTGTTTGATATGCTCACTTATACCAGCGGGGTAGATTCTCCCAATCTCACAACGATAACTGGACCTGAATACGTTAATAATAGTATACCGATGAAAGAATTCTTCTCTAAACATATGCCAACTGTAGTACGGCCACCAGGTGAAGTTTATACGTATGACAACGTCGCATTTGCGCTCGCAGGGTTTGCAGTAGAGAATGTTACTAGTACCCCCTTCTCGAAATATATGGAAAAGAATATTTTCAAACCATTAGACATGAAATCTACAAGTATGAGCTTAACGCCTGATCTTCTCGAAAGAATGGCTACACATTATGGTCCCACTGGCGATCCGATTCCAACAAGTAGGAACATAACGGATGCACCAGAAGGAGGCATTTTATCTACTGCAGAAGACATGTCAAAATACATGATTATGCAACTACAGAAAGGAAAGTTTAAAGACAAAGAAATTGTAAGTAAAAAAAGCATGGATATGATGCATGCCTATCAAGTTTTTGATGATAAGACGATTCCTGTTGCGACAATTGGATTTGAAACGCCTTTCAATGAATTTGCTAACGGTCAACACGTCGTAATGAAAGGGGGAAGTATGCCTGGACATCAATCACTGATGATTTTAGTGCCTGAACAAAAAACAGCATTCTTCATGTCTTACAATAATGATTCAACGATGAGTATAGACGTGTATGAAGCTCTCATGGATCACTATTTCCCTGCTAAGAAGGTGGAAAAAACTAAATATCTTTCGTTAGAGGAGAAAGAATCCCAGAAATATTTGGGCTTGTACCAAAACACACGTTTTGCTTCAATTCGCACCCACTTTACCTATGAAAATGGGAATTTGGTCATGGAAGGGGGATTATCCGGAAAACAAGTTCTCAAAATGATTCATCCGTTGTTATTTGAAGATTCGGAAGGCTACAAGGTTGCTTTCAAAAAAAATGCAGCTGGAGAAATCACATATTTTCACTACAGCTCTCCTAAAAGCCTAGATTTCATGGCTGATGCACAAAAAATTAACAACAAACCGTCCTTAGCAGATGTCCCGCAAATGAGTAACTATAGAAGTCATATCGATAATCTTTATGCTTTAAACATCATGGATGCTAAAGAAGGTAATTTATTCGATCCAATGGGTACTATGACACAAGGAGAGTTTGCGGATACGTTGTTACTTGCTCATGGATTTAACGGTTTTCCAGACGAATCCAAGGAGGCAAAGGCAAAAATTATGAATGGAATTCCAGAGTATAACCGTGCTACTCCGATTACCCGACAGGTCGCAGCAACCATGATTCAAAACGTTAAGCAAATTATAGACTTGAAACCGATTCAACCTGATAAAGCTATTAAAGTTAAATTACTCGATGCCGCAGATGACTGGGCAGTCCAATCGATTCAAGCACTTGCCTCCCAAGGAATTCTAGACCCTGATACTTCCATCAATGCTGATGGTTCCTTTATGTTCCGTCCGAAAGACCTGTTACTGCGTCAAGAGGCAAGTGCCTTGCTGGATATAGCTTTTGGCTATTATGCACTGCCTATCAAACGGTAGTAGATATTTTATTCTAGATTGAATCATAAAAAAATTGAATGCTAGTATCTTATCAATAACAAGCTAAAATAAAACAAGAAATTTTTAACTTTATAAGATTTGAAGCATGGCTCTATATTTGAAATTTTTGCTTTTAAAAAAGGAACCTATTAGGAAATTTGATAGGTTCCTTCCTTTAATTTAATAGGCGTTATACACTGTAAATATGTTGAGTTAAATCTCTAACCTCCTCTAAAACAATTTTCTTAAAAGATAGAATTCTTACATGCTTGTAAGGTAAATGTAAGACAATTCAATATGAGGACTATAATACTTTAGATTAAATTATATATAGCCAACAAACGAACAGGAGATAATAACTATGAGTATATTAACAGTCCGTAACTTAAGTAAAATTTATAATACAGGAAATATAGCTTATACAGCTCTTTCCAATATTGATTTGACAATACAAAAAGGAGAATTTGTAGGAATTATGGGAGCATCAGGAAGTGGCAAATCAACTTTACTGAATATGATTTCTACTATTGATGCACCAACATCAGGAGAAGTATTTATTAACGAAAAAAATCCCCATTGTTTATCTTCTAATGATTTAGCATTATTTAGACGCCGTGAACTAGGGTTTGTCTTTCAATCCTTTAACCTCATGAATACTCTAACTGTAAAAGAGAATATTGTTTTACCACTTACATTAGATAATGTAAGTTTGAATGAAATGAACAACAAAGTAGAAGTTATTTCTAAAAAACTTGGAATTGAACAGATTTTAGATAAAAGAACCTATGAAATTTCTGGAGGACAAGCTCAACGAACCGCCATTGCTCGTGCCCTCATTCATTCTCCTCAATTAATATTAGCAGATGAACCAACAGGAAATTTAGATTCAAAAGCGGCAAATGATGTGATGGAACTCCTAAAGAAATTAAATCAAGAACAACAAGTAACTATGATGCTAGTGACACATGATCCTGTAGCAGCGAGTTACTGTGATCGAGTAATCTTCATTACAGATGGATCTTTTTATAATGAAATTTATCGCGGTGACAAATGTTCGAAATTTCACAAAAACATCACAGATGTACTATCTTCACTAGGAGGTAATTAACATGAATTTTCGTCAGCTTGTATATAATAATGTCACTCGCAATAAACGATTATACCTTGGACATTTTTTGAGTAGTACATTTGCCGTGATGGTACTATTTACTTTTGAATTGCTTGCATTTCATCCTAATTTCACTGGTAATCTTGTATCGACCAGTGAGACCATGAGTTCTTTAAGTACAAAAGGATTTAAAATTGCTCAATATCTAATTATATTTTTCTCCTTCTTTTTCATTCTATATTCTATTACTATGTTTTTAAAAACAAGGAAAAAGGAATTTGGGATTTTATTACTCCATGGCATGTCTAACGCACAATTAAAAAAGCTAATTTTCATGGAAAATATGTTAATTGGATGTTCTGCAATTATTGTTGGGATTGGACTTGGATTAGTTTTTGGAAAACTAATCTTACTGATAAGTGGTTCCCTTTTCCTGTTAAAAGGTGGGCTTCCATTTTATTTTCCTGCTAAGGCAATTTTAATAACATCTCTTATGTTTTTTATTTTATTTATACTTGTCTCTTTTTTCACTGTACGGGTAATGAAAGTATCACAGCTAATTGAACTTATGAAATCCGAAGAAAAACCAAAAGCAGAACCAAAGTCATCTAAATGGCTAGCTTTCTTCTCAATTCTTTGTATTAGCATTGGATATATCTCGGCATTTTATTTAGATACAGCATTAAGAAAAGGAAATGAAATATACGTTCTGTTAATATGTGTTTTCTTAAGCGTATTAGGAACATACTTTTTATTTACTCAGCTCAGCTTTTATGTCATTACAATATTGAAAAATCGTCAATACACGTTCTTTAAAAAAACCAATATGTTAATGATTTCAGAGTTAACATATCGAATGACAGATAACGCAAGAACACTCTTTCTAGTAAGTATACTTTCCGCAGTTGCCTTTACCTCTATCGGTGCTTGTCTTTCTATTGGAAATGGCGCATTAGCGACAGTTAACAGCTCTTATGCATTCGAATATAAATCATTTAAAGGCAACAACGAGGAGGCATCTCATATTTCTCAAATAGAGAAACAATTACATAATGCTGGATTCTCATATAAATTAGTATCCTCTACTGGTTTTTATACAGACGGAGGAATATCAATAATGAAACTGACTGATTACAACACAACTGCCAAAACACTAGGATACCCGGTAGAAACGTTAAAAAAGGAAACAGACAGTCTAATCCTTCCATCAAAAATGTATCTGAGAGCGGCTTCTCAAGAGGAATTAAAGAAAATGTCTTCATCACTTACACTAGAACAGGATAATAAACATTTTAATCTTTCGAGGAACAAAATATTAATAAATAATATTATCAGCCCATCTTCTCACTTTTCTGTCGTCGTTTCGGATTCAATGTACGAAACAATAATAAATACACAGCAATTAGCAGAAGTAAAGACCGATTCGCATATAGACTATCGTTTTTTAATTAAAAATATGTATGAAACAGGAGATGTGGCTAAACAACTTGCGAAGATAATTTCAAATGATTATAGGAGCGGACGTCCGCCTTTTATATTTGATAGCCCGGTGTTAAAATGGTTAGAAGGCAAACAAGTGAATGCGATACTATCTATTCTTAGTGTACTAGTAGGAGTTGTATTTTTTATTTTTGCAATTAGTTTCTTATACTTCCGTTTATTCACAGATTTAGAACGAGATAAAAGCCAATTTCAAATGCTTTCTAAATTAGGGTTAACTAAAAGAGAGTTAAAAAAAATTGTAACCCAACAAATTAGCATATTATTTTTTATACCTATCGTGATTTCAGTTCTTCACAGTAGCATGGCCTTCTTGGCAATAAGGGCTTTAGCGCAGAGCAGGCACATAGACTTACCTATTGCAGGAAATTCTATTCTCATATTCACGAGCTTTATTAGTGTACAAATAATTTACTACCTTATTATTAGAAGAAGTTATTTACGTCAAATACTTCATTCCATAAATTAAAGTGGAAAATGAGAGAAATGCTGGTGGTATTCCGTATATATACCTCCTACTTAAAGTCACCTTTTTAGTGAGCTAATTAAATTCTTTGTTTTACTAATGGAGTAGCACCACATCTCTATCCAGCTAAGAAAACAAAATTCCTCCTAATATGAACAAAAGCCGATACCCTTAATTTATAGGGAAATCGGCTTTTTCTTTATAAAAATTTTTCTTAGCTTCCTTTACATTAAAGGACTAGTTTGTATATTTGAGGAGATGTGCGAGACAGGTTTACATTTAGAATAATCTAATATTTTCCATTCGAATATGATAGAATAGAAGTATATCCAAAATGGAGGAATAGCAAATGAACTCAAACACAAAGCAGTTTATTTATGATATCCAGCAAAGAAAGAACAATTATATAGAAAATGCTTTAATAGCAATACAACATCCTAAAAAAGAGCAATCTGAACAGGTCATTCAAAATATAGTAGAGAAGATGGATATGATGATTAGTCTAGTTACTACGTACATGAGGATTGAATCAGGATCTACGGAAGAATTAAAAGAACTTCAGAAAGAAATTATCCATGCTCAAGCCTATATCCAAAAAAGAAAATTTGAAGAAACACAGAGATAAAACCCTGTGTTTTTATTTGGACATCTATGAAACCAATTTGTTATAAATCAAATTAGATGTAATTTAATCATTGTTTTGGCATAATCCATACAATTTGTTGAATTCGTACAATATATGGTACCGTATCTTCAATTAGCAAATGATCTGGTTTCACATCCTTTAACTTTCCTCTTACATTACCTCTTACAGTTTCAATAACCACATGTTTACCAATTACCGATTGTAATGTCTGATATACGTAGGGATTAGGTACACTTACCATATTTTGTTCACTCAAGTCATTTCCCTCCAAATAACTCAATCTATAAAACTCCTTTCTAACCTACATTCTTTCTCTTAATATATGATATAAATCTTATAAATATGCTAGAAGGATAATTCATTATAGGAACAAAAATAACATTTTAATAAAGTCGTTTTCTATTCCTAGATTACTATTTTTTTTATACGGTTACTTTTGTTAGTTAATAGGTGATGATATAGGGATATTTTGAATGTACATTTAGGTTGTTCTTTTCAAGATATGTGTCATTTTAAATACGCCCTTTGTTAGCATACTGCTCATACTTTTTTTGAGATTCTTTCGTAATACGTGCGTTAAGTAAAATTGCTAACAATAAAAACAATCCATATTTTCCTCATGTAGCTCCTATGATAATCACACTACTACAAACAAGAGCAATTAATAGGATAAACGAAACTAAATAAATACGATCATAATTTTTTGACATCTTCTCGTATTTTATGAGTTCTTTCCTTGCATCCATCTAAATTCCTCCTTTAAATTATCCGTTTCACTATAAGATAAATCCCGCTCTTAAAAAGAAAACAATCTATCGTTTCAAATACTTAGAAGGGGAATTACCCCGCTTATATTCTGAAATCTCTACTCATTAACGTAAATCAGCTTTCCCTTTAAAACGACCAAATCGATCCCGTATTTTTTTCAATCTTGTGTGGTATTCCAAAATCTCAATTCTTGCTTTTTCGGCTAAAGGTGCAATTGGTCGTAAGTCTTTTAACCCCCAATAATCAACCACTACATCAAGTACTTGATCAAAATATTGTAGTGGTCCATAATTCGCTTCTTTTGCAATCACAGCCATTCTATTTTCAAAATCGGGCATGACGGCACCTGGCATTTTAAAATTCTTAATCACATTGGCAATATGATAGCAATAATTAGGTTCCAATTCTAAATGTGTTCGAATCACGTCTCGATAAAACGCATAATGAAGAGTTTCATCTTTTGCAAGACGGCGTAATAATGTAGCAAGATCTGGATCATGCTTACTTGCAACCTTAGCAACATTATTGTAAAATACCATCGTTGCAAGTTCTTGTAGCGTTGTATACGTCATGGCTTCGATTGGTGTATGAAAATCTGGCTCAAATCCACTCTCAACGACTGACTTTCTTAATTCATGTATTCGTTTAGGATTCACACTTCGAGTGAGTAATAAATATGTCTCTAATAAATTCGAATGTTGATCCTCTTCTGAAGTCCATGTGTGAATAAAGTCCGTAATAACAGAAAGGGATCCTTTAAAAGTTGCAGATAAATATGTGGTAAACCATGGTAAATTCACTTCTGTTAATAAAGCTGTTTCAATGGCTGTAATTACACCAAAAGGAAGAGTAACTTGACTTTCATCCCAAGGAACTCTTTTAAAGTCCATTCCCTTATCCCATGGTAAAAACTCATGATAACCCCAGTCTATCTTCTGAGCTCTTATTTTATGTTGTTCATACAGTTCTTTTAAACGTGGTTCTAATCGGAAATCTAAATCATTTGTTAGCATCTATAAGTTCCCCCTTTTCTTATCATATAAATTGTCATTCTATTTTTACTCTTAAAATTTTCTACAAATAAATATTACGTTCCTTTTTTAAAGTCAAACATAATAAATTTGTAACAAAATTCTTTAAGAGCGCTATATTTTTATAGGATTTTTTTATATCAAAAGGGGGACCGTTACATATATTTTCTTTTTTATAAAATAGATACTAAGGCATACAATATTTTAGTTAGCCTAAATAAAAAACTAACCCCAGTAAATATAGAATAACATTCATGGCTGAAGATACTCGTCATGTTGTAAATCTTGGTGAGTGTAAAAAGGTGCATGCCTATAAAGAATCGTTTTATAATAATGATTGATAGTATTTTATACACACTATCAACTTATTTAGATGTAAGATCCAATATATTAGATTAAGCGCTTGAAAAACAAATACAGTTGATGAGATAGCCTTAAACGACAATTCCTAACAAGATCAATGTACATTGGCTATGGATGAGTTAGACCAAATTTTGTGAAACGGTATAACAACACAAAGGGAAGAGGCGATAAACATGCAGTCAACGGAAGCGCATATGAAGGAAAAACAACGTAGAGAAAAAATAGAAATTATATTTAGTCACATGGTAAAAGGAGAGAGTTATTTTCACGGCTCTTCCTATCAATGGAAAAATATTGTATATCAAAATTATAATAAAATACAACAAAAAGAGTTGGAAGTTGAACAACTCATTTCGAAAATGGAAAAAGCAGGGGTTCGTTTTACGCAGCACCGTTCACTCATACACTATCCCGTCATTGATTTTGTAAAATATATAGCTAAGATTTATAAGGAGCCCCTCGAAATACAATAATCATATTTAAAATAAACCTTTATAAAAGGTTTATTTCCGAAGATTTTTAACTAAAACCATAAAAAATCATTGCAATATTCTTTTTATTCACAATACTATTCGTTTTTGTTATAATATCAACCATAACGTATTATATTCGTTTGTATACCTTCATATTTTGGGAATTTTATTACACAAATAGACAACTCTTAATTGGAGTTGTCTTTTATTTTTTTCGATATACATAATACTATTCTGATGCAAATACTTCAAGATTCTTACAACCAGAGAAAAAGTAGGATTTCTCATAGTAGAGATGCTACTTTATTTCCTCATATTCCTTCATTATTTTATAAAACGTAATTTTCTTTAGCTCTAGCATTTCCATAATAGCTGTTGATAGCGACGGGGATAGTACCAATTGCTCATCAACTTAAGAGTTTGAAAGTACCCCATACCCATCAAGCTAAGATTCTAAAGTACCCCCAAACGAAAAATTTACTTATCTACAATTAGTTATGAAGATCCAGCTTATTTTGTACATCTAGCGGTTTATTCTTTGGTCCTTGTCTTACATTTGTATATAAATAAAGTAAGCTCCATACAAAAACACCTCTAATTCCCATTATGTATAGGAAATCAGAGGTGTTTTTCAGTATATAAAACTTCGATTGTTATATCATCACTTATTTTTTGAATAACGGTGCTATTTTGTCAATGCGGTTTGTCCAAATTCCACCTGTATAATCGTCAGGAAGGCGTTTTATATCTTCAGACGAATCAAATCCACTTGAAAACCCAAGCCCATTCCCTCCTACAACGATAACTCGAGTATCTGCTTTATCCATTCGATTAAGAAAACGATTTGGCCATCCCCAAAGCCAAGGAGCTACTTTATCTGGTATATGTAACTCTCCATGCTCCATGCTTGAAGGTATGTAGCCAGTCCATCCTATCGCAAGATAAGTCAGAAGATCCTTTTTCATGGTTGCTTTTGACATTGTTCGTAAACTAGGGAGACGATCTTTTATCGCATCAATGGGTTTATCGCCGCCATATACAGTTAGTTGATCAAGGCGTTTCGCTGGAAGTTTCTTGAGGTAAGAAACCAATTGGATTCCCTCATTTTCATCATCACTTTTAATATGAATAAGAAAAGAACGATCTGGAAAATGGTTAAGTACTTCATCAAGTGTTGGCATAAGATTAATCCCTTTACCACGAAATGGGAACGTTTTACCCCCATCAGCTGTATAACCGTAACCAATATCAAGTGCTTGTAATTCTTTTGTTGTAAAATCTCTTGTAACACCTTTTCCATTAGTACGGCAATCAAGAGTCCAGTCATGAAAAATAACAAAATTTTCATCTTTAGTTGGTTGAACATCAAACTCTACTAGATCTGCTCCAGCTTTAAATGCCGCTTCCATAGATGGAATTGTATTTTCTAAATAAGGATGTTCAGGTTTATGTATACTTTCTGCTGTACATGTATCACCCTCGATCCCTTCCATGCTAAATGTTTGCGAAAGTCCTCGGTGAGCAAGAAGAAGAGGAGTTCCATCGTCCCTCTTAGCAAAAAAAGAACTGTTATTTACATAAACAAATACGAAAAGGATAAGAATTATCCAAGTCGTTTTGCGTTTTAGTAAGCTTTTTAGTTTGTTCATTGTATTCTCCTCTTAAATATTGGTTGAAATGCTTTAAATAATTTTCGGCATTTAAATACTGGTAAATATTACAGCCTATCTTATTTTTTTAAATGGATATAATTGTTAATTAAAGGCTGGTAATTTGATATAAAACGGGAGCGATAGAAATCAATTTAATAATTACTCAACCTTCAGTAAGAATAGTGTTGAAAGATTTCTGTGAGAATTTAATATAAATGGGTATATGTGATATCCTATTATTTAAAAATTAATTTACTATATTTATATTACCTGACAGTATCTTAATCACCTTATTGGGGGATTAGAGGACGTCTAAATAAAACTGGATAATAAATTAACATCATACCTACAAATGAGCAAACTAAATAAAAAATTGCCTCGTATTTTATTAATAGAGAAGAGTTATTATTAAGCTTTTTTTCATCTTTTATATATAGTATTTTAAATAAAGCTCTATATAATAAATACCCAATAATTGCTCCCAAGGTGTTCATAGATAAATCATCAATATCTGTAATTCTATTATCTAGCAATTGACCTAACTCAATAGCCAATGAAAAACCGAATCCAGCATAGGCAGTATTTTTTATTGTTCTAAACTGCGGCCAAATAGTCGGCAATAAAAAACCTAATGGCATAAACAGTAAAATATTTAAGACATAAGTAGCCATACCTTCAGAAGCAAATGGAATCAAGTTAATTTGATTTGCGCGAATTAATGTTTCGTATCTCCCTATGTCCCATATAGTCCCTATCTGCGTCACCTTATACACTAGTGAAAGGTAGAATAGAAAAACATACACCCATAGAAAATGCTGAATAGATATATTTTTTTTCGTTTTAAAATAAAATCCAATTTGAAACACTATACAAAAAATAATAGTAAAAAAATAAGTATATAAATAATTAATCAAAACTCCTGAATGCATATAGAAACTCCTAACTTTACATTTTAATCTATAAATTTGTCATTTTAGAATATAATTCAAGAACGGGTGGTCACAATCACCCCATCTATATTATTTCTAGATATTTCATAAAATTCATTTGCTGGTATTTCAACGTCAATTGTCTTGTTTTGAAAAAAGGGATATTATGAAATCGTATATTTTTCCCCATCAATACTTGCTGAAATGCTCTCTTCTTCTTTTAAATAATCCAGGTATTCTTCCTTCTTGCATAATCGCACTGTGAGGCAAACCGACATAGCGAATATGCCAAGGTTCATATTGAACTCCTGTAACATCCGTTTTATCCGAGGGATCGCGTAAGATAAAGCCGTATCTCCAAGCATTTTTTTCTATCCACTTTGCTCATCAAAGTCACGATATCCACTATTAATACAAAATTGACTAACCCCTTCCTTTACAGCATCATTGACCATCTCTGAAAATTTTTGTGCTATTCCTTTTGACAGATAAATATCCGTATTAAGCACCCCGTATCCATTTATCAATTCAATATGGTTAGATAAATTTACAATATCTGATTTTACACTCTCTTGGCGAATAGGGTATGTACTGTTGATTAAGAGCAGATTTCCTTGATAGATCTGTTCTTTTGCAATCTCTTTCTTTTGGATATTTAAGGTGGTCCCTATATTATCTTTGTGATTTTGATCATATTTTTGAATCTCTATTTTATCCTGAAAAAAATAGTTCTTTATTAATGAAGGTAAAACCTAAGCACAATAAACCTAACAATAAGAAACCCCACTTCTTCATTTTCAGTTTCCTCCTTAAGTGAGCTGCTTGATGATAATCCCGCACTGGGTCAGCGCGGGAGATTTCGGGTATGTAGCTCTTAACGATTGCTTTCTGAAGGGCGATGCTAAACGTTGCTGCCCCACTCAGTGTGTGTGCAGGAACATTCAAAACAGCAGATTGCTCATTTGACACAAGTCGCAGCCCGACGCGGTAGTGAGTTTGCCATTTGTCACCGTAAGACCCATCTTCTTTTTAGGGAATATGCTTGTCCGCACGGTGTACAAGTCGCCAAAAGGAATATTTGTATCTCTCTTTTTCTAAACATGTGAGCTATTTTAATCCACGTATAACTTATCATATCCTTCTTTGACGAAACAAAAAAAGCTCGTTCTTACGCTTTAAGTCTACCGCATAAGAACGAGCCATTTTTTAATATTAAATTGTTAATTTCTTAAGAAAAAGTAGAGATGACCTTAAGATTTTCTTAAGAAACAAGGTTTATTTCTTAGGAACACCCTTTATCAACCAAGTCTGGGAAGACCGGAAGCTCTACCGTGAACATCGTGAAATTATCATTACTTTCCGCGTAAATCTGTCCGCCATGTTGAACAATGATTTCTTTTGCAATCGCCAATCCAAGTCCCGCGCCGCCCGTATTAGAAGAACGGGCATCATCCAACCTGTAAAATTTTTCAAATATGGTAGCGAGCTTATCTTTGGGGATGTTTCCGGCGTTCTTGAAAACGATGGATACCACATCCCTGGAAAGGCCCGCCGTAATTTCAATGACGCTGTTGTCCTTGCTGTATGCAGCGGCGTTTTTTAAAATGTTGTTAAAAACCCTCGCCAACTTATCAGGGTCACCGAATACGGTCAAATCCTCGGAAGCATGGATGACCACCTGTTTTCCATTCGCGGCAAGCAGTGGATAAAATTCATCAGTCATCTGCACCAGCATATAGTATAGGTCTATATGTTTTTTCATGAGCGTAATCGTTTGGAGGTTATATCGCGTAATCTCAAAAAACTCGTCGATTAATTGTTCGAGGCGATACGCTTTGTCTAACGTGATATGTACATACTTTGCTTTTTGCTCTCTCGGCATGTCTGGTGCCTCATCAAGCAGGATTAGATAACCGATAACGGATGTAAGGGGCGTTTTAATATCGTGCGCCAAGTACATAACAACTTCATTTTTTCTTTGTTCGGCCATCTTTGCATCATGCTCTCGTTTCTCAAGAGTCCGCTTTAATGTGTTGAGCTTCTGTTCCATGAACTCCATTTCCGCAGAAAGCTCAATTTGTTTATCTTCGTTCTGAATAAGTATATCGATACCGGTATTTATCTCGTCAAAGTATTTTGCAAATTTTAAAAGCATGACGCGACATAGAATAAGAATACTAATGGCAACTGCCACATAAATAAAGATTTCTATATTGTTCCGTATAGTATACTGATAAATTATCATCGCGTCCCAGCGCTCTAAGTGATAACTGTTTTCCAAAAAACTTACGATCCACTCCCCAAGTGTCCCCTGGATAAATAGACGCAAAAACAACACGAACACAACTGCTGCCATAACAATCCCAAAGATATACAGATAGAGTTTTCGTTTTAGTTTGGAATAATCGATTTTTATATTCTTATTTTTATGTTTCAATTTTATAGCCAATCCCCCATACCGTTTTTATATACTTTGGATTATCAATGGTGTCGTTCATTTTTTCACGCAGATGTCGGATATGCACGGTGATGGTGTTATTGCTCTTGCTGAAATATTCGTCACCCCATATCTCATGAAATAGCTGCTCAGAGCTTACCACATTCCCCTTGTTTTCACAGAGGATGCGTAGGATTGAAAACTCGGTGGGAGTGAGGGATAACGGCTTCTCGTTCAGAGAACACTCATGCGTGCTTATATTAATGACAAGGCCAGAGTGGACGATAACATTTTTGTTCTGTGTCGTTACTCCATTGTATTTTTTGTATCGGCGTAACTGCGCCTTGACTCGCGCAATTAACTCTAGTGGTCGAAAGGGCTTCGTAATATAATCGTCCGCGCCGATTGTTAGCCCTGTGATTTTATCTATCTCCGTATTTTTCGCCGTCAACATGATAATTGGATAGGTGTGCTTGTCCCTTATTTTTTGACAGATAGTGAGACCGCTTGCATCGGGGAGCATGATGTCCAATATAGCAATGTCAAGCTCAGTCTTATCTATACATTCCAACGCTTCTTTGGCGGTATAGTATTTGAAAACCGTATAATTCTCGTTTTTCAAGTATAGCTCAACCAAATCGGCGATTTCGCGTTCATCTTCTACGACAAGTATTTTATCGCTCATAAATATCAATCCTCCTTTATAAATTTGCTTTTCTCAATCGGAATCTTTTCCAAATAACGAGCCTATCATACCTACCACTTCAAGTAAAGTCCTATCTGAGTACATAGACACAGCCGGTTACACAGAATAGATTTTCGGATTTAACTTTAATCCAAGGATAATAGATCTATCGAACTCAAAATTTAAAGCCCTATCCCTATCAACATAACAAAACAAAGTGTCCTTCTAAAATGAAAAAACATGCTAATCTTTCTGTAGAATCATAGGAAAGGTTAACGTCTTTTTTGCTTTATGGATAGTGTAAAACCTTGGATTGATAGTGATGTGATGCTACCCCATTGCTATCAATCTAACAAAATAAAATGCCCCCTAAAATGAAAAAATCCACTAATCTTTCTGTAGAATCATAAGAAGGGATGGCGTTTTTATGTCTGTGTCTGACGAATTACAACTATTTGCTCAAGAGATTCAAAGTTTTTCACCTCCAAATACCTTACGGAATCTTGCTAGAGATATTGGGTTTATACGACGAACCAGTAAGTACCAAGCAAAAGATTTAACAGCTTTATGTGTATGAGTGAGCCAAAATGTAGCTATGACTTCTTTAACTCAGTTATCTAGCTATTTAGAAGCATCAACAGAAGTACCCATCTGCCCTGAGGGACTGAATCAATGGTTTAATAAAACGGCCGTCCAACTTTTACAACACCTACTAGCCGAACTACTAAGCAAAAAATGACCTCGTCTATGCCGATTTCTTCTCCATACACTTCTGTTTTCAAGCGGATTCGTATTTTAGATTCAACTACATGCTCCTAATTAATTTAATGTATTGGATAATAATACCGATATCTACCTAATTGGCTAGATTATAATGGGACCGTACGCCTAATTATTATAAACAGGCTTTCTATATGCTAACCTTTTCTACCACTTTTATTTGACGATACTAAGGCTTCCACATTGCTTCTTTTACTGCAATCTTGATATCGTTATCACTTAAGTTCTCTCTAGCAATACCTCCTGCAACTGCTTCAGTAGCTGCTGCGAACATTCCATCTATCATAACGCTTGCACGTACAACAATTGTTCCAAGTCCTAGTTCTGGGAAAAAGAAAGCACCAGCATTATCCTTCCATTTTATATGCTTATCTAAACTTTATGGAAATAAAAAGAATAAACTAACTGTTAAATTGGATGCTGGATATAAGGGATATTCCAAGGGCACTCCATTTTAGTTTCCGAGGAAACTAAAATGGAGTATAATTATATATGTACAATAAATATCGTTTACAAATTTATTATTGTACACATTTTTGCATTAGCTCTTAATTACGAAAATAAATGGAGGGCATGAAATGGAAAATTATTATGATGTAGCGGTAATTGGTGGTGGTCCAGTTGGACTTATGACAGCATGTGAATTAGCTATTCAAGGCGTAAAAGTTGTCGTTTTAGAGAGAAGGTTAAATCGGATACGAAATTCTAGAGCACTCACACTTCACCCCCGCTCCTTAGAATTAATGGCTATGAGAGGTATTGAAAATCGATTTTTATCTAGAGGGAAGAAATCAGATACAAGCCATTTTGCTGCCCTAGATACAAGATTAAACTTTAAAAATTTAGATACTGATTTTCCATATACGCTTTTTATTCCCCAATCTATTACAGAAGAAATATTAGAAGAGCGTGCATTGGAATTAGGTGTAGACATTAAACGTGGTCATACTTTAAAAAATTTAAAACAGTATGATACATTCGTACAACTAGAAATAGAGCAAAGAGAAACAATATATAAAATAGAAGTTCCTTATGTAGTAGGCGCTGATGGCGCAAGAAGCGTAGTTCGTGAGTTATCACATATATCGTTTAATGGAACAGATACAACAACAACTGCTATATTGGGTGATGTCATTTTAGAAAATGTACCAGATAATCCATTTTTATCTACATCTAATATAAATGGGATAATAATGATGGTACCTATTGCACGTGATGTATTTCGTTTTGCAATTGTAGATCCTAAGAATCAGACAAAACCTGTTCATGTTGCTGTCACAGAAAAAGAGCTTATAGATAGTATTTATAACATTACAGGTGAACATATTCGAATTAAGAGCTCAATATGGCTTTCTCGTTTTGGAAATGCAACAAAACTAGCGAATACTTATCAATATAAGCGTGTATTCTTGGCAGGTGATGCGGCGCATATTCATTTCCCTGCAGGAGGACAAGGCTTAAATGTAGGTTTACAAGACGCTTTTAATTTAGGATGGAAATTGGGACTCGCTATAAAACAAAAAAAATATGAAAGCCTATTAGAAAGTTATCATATTGAACGACATGCTGTGGGAAGACAATTTTTCAAGGAAGTACAAGCGCAAGAACAATTAATGATAAACTTCTCAAATGCAGGTATAGAGTTAAGAGAGTTATTCTCGCATTTACTCACATACCCAGAGGTGAATCAAGATTTAGCTGAAAGAGTAAGTGGCTTAGGGGTTATATATTCCTCTATGCATACGAAAGAAAGGCACCCATTTACAGGGGAAAGATGTATAAATCTTACTATTTCTTCTCAAAATAAGAAAACTTATAAACTCTTTGAATTGATGCAAGATGGTAAATATATTTTATTAATACATCCGTCTTATAAAGAAGAAATAGATAAAATGAACATTAATTCGCACATAAAGGTGGTTGTAGGAGAAACACAGGATTCTCAGTTAAAAAATATGGATGTCATTTTAATTCGCCCCGATGGTCACATAGCTTACATTGAGTATGACAAAAGAGATTACTGTAAAGATTTAGAAATAAAATTAGATAATTTTTAAAAAATCCTATTTATTAGCATAGATGGTTTTATACTAAACTATTTATAGCATGAATCAAGAAAATTTTTAGTATAAACATTAAAACATTAGGATTTTATATGGCCCCCACAACTATCAGCGGGGGTCATTTTATATGAAATAAAGTGCTCTAAATCACGTTCTAATAAAGCTCTCCTAATTAATTACCTATTTCAGATAATAATAAAGCTATTTATCACAAATACTATATTCATATTTTTTCAACTCTAAGGTCACCGCGGATACTAAACATTATTGGAATTCTTCACATATTCCAATAATGTTTGGTATTGTTGATCAAGGGCATACTCCCCTGTTCCAATTGGTGATTTAAAAAAGAGTGAAAGATGTTCCATTATTCCTACCTTTCCTTCTCTAAGTGCATGATCCATAAAACGGGACAGATCAATTATTAGAGGAGCAGCTAAAATCGAATCAATACCTAACCAATTAATTTTCATTGTCATTCGTTCTCCTAACCAACCTTCAAAGTCAATGGTATCCCAGGCCTCTTTCCTATCTCCTCGGACAGGAAAGTAATGAATTCTTACTTTATGATCAAATTGACTGTAGCCCAATAAAACTTCAGAAGAAAAGTAAGCCCGCTCCTTACCTATTTTTGTATAAGGAGTAGACTTACTTTGGTTACTGATAATAATAAGGTAGGTTAATTTTACATGTATATGAGATTTATCAATATCAGCATGAATTTTTATTGATGGTATTTATATATATATTTACTCATAAGAATAGAACTAGCTTAGTATTTAGTGGGGGATTAAGAATAAATAGGGATGAAACCTCATTACACCCTGATACGGGTGTTACGTCTGTAAAGTTTGTTGAACGATCATTAAATGAAATTCGTTTTTGGTCTAGAATCATGAAGGAACATTCTAAAGAAAAACACTTATAAATAAAATTCAAATAATTGGTATATACTTCTTGAAACCCTTACTTATGGTTCCATTGTATCCATTTTTAGTGAAGAATTTATGTGCTTTTATTCTAGTTGCACTACTTAATAAGATAATTCTTGTGGATCCCCTTGCAATTGATATCTCTTCTACATGTTTCAATAACTTTTCCCCTATCCCATTACCTCGAAAATCTTCATTTACAATCACATACTCTAAAACAGTATACGGTCTAAATTGATATCCAGGATCAAGGCAAAACGTCATAAATATACTTCCTTTGACGTTACCACTTTCCTCATAGACAAATAAAAAATTATTAGAATCATTCCTTATCTGCTCAATTCTTTCTGGTAAAACCTTAATATTTTTGCTATGTGGTGCTAATTTTTTATATAGATTTTCAATTACATTGCTGTCCTTTGGTTGAGCTTCACGAATCATATAACTACCTACCTTTTGTATTTAATATATCCATGGTAAAGACTGAGATCGATTATTGCTATAATTCTATATAGGCCTTTTCCCCACCCGGAATCTTAAATTTTTTTACATCATATTCTTTAATTATATATACCTTTATCGCTTCAAAATCTTTATCCAAAGTAAGAATTGGATTTTTTAAGAAATATATTACTTCTTCCCCATCATAAATTCGAGCTTTTATTGTTTCTTTGTCGGAGTGAAACGATAAATTGACTCCTTTGTAAAAATATTCGTAGTATCCCTCTTCGTCCTGCTCACTCTTATCTTCAAAAGGAATACATTCAATATGATATATATTCCCATTTACATTTATCGATTTCATACAACATTACCCCACTTTCAATAATATCTATAAAAATTAGCATCAATATTTAGCAAAGTAATTTTTGAAATTATGACATTTTCCAATGTTCTATGAATTTTATTTGCTAATAAATTCATAGAACATTATTTATTCATTTTCAAATTTCTCTTATTAATTTCACGATAAAACGCTGAACGACTCACTTGGTAATATTGCAAATTTGATTTATTGTACGTTTACCTTCTTTATATAAATGAATAGCATGTTCCATCCCTTTATGTTTCTTTCCACACTTACGAGGACTACCCAGCTGTCCCTCTTTTTTAACAATATCTAATCCGACTCTTTGCTTTTCTTTCAATAACTCTCGTTCCCATTCATAATCCAGACTAAATATATGAACATTTCGCTTTTCCAAGTTTTAAACTTCTAGCTAATCAATTCATCCGAGCTTCAACAACTAAATCTCTTTCTTTGGGTCCACCACATACCTATCAAGCTAAGAAAATGTAACTAATCCCAGAACTAGATTTTGTCCTAATATGTAATAAAAAGCTCTTTTTTCATTTTGGGGTTGATTTGTTTTCTTAAGTTATTGGGCATGTGGCGGGACCCCTATAAGAAATCACAATGTGCGATCCAATCATTTGTTTTACTATTTTTAGCAAAATAAATTCCGCCGCCATGAATAATCTTTAAATGTGCTTTTGGATCGTCTGTTATTTGAAAAACAAATTCATAATCCTCGGGCCATTGGATGCCTGATTGGGCAAAACAAGCATAGCCACCTAATTTATGTATGTAATGATTTTCTTCAAAAATATCCTCGTAGTAGTCAATATCAATTGTGTTTTCAAGTTCTAAAATTCTATCTTGCATGTTGTTTGGAAAATCTTCCGTATCCCATTGTGGAAACTCATCAGTTACTAATCTAGGTATTAAGGGAAAAGGTTTTAGATTTGGAAACGTAAGTGACATCTCATTTGGTACTAGTTCCTCTAAAGAATCATATTCTCTAATACAAAAATTTCCTGATAAGTTGGACAAGTCTTTAGCAAAGTTTGGAGAAAGAAATACTGCGATGGCTTTCATATCTTTTACTGCTTCTGGAACAAAGGGTATTTGAGTTAAATTAATCATCATGGTTGCATACATTTTGTCTTGATAGCGGTCGATTGGGTAAGTTTCATCCGGTAATGAATAGGTAATCTTTCCAATCCAACTTTCATTTATAGATAAATCGGGTCTTTTTCCTCCTGTATGAAAGATAGTTGCTCTTTTTCTTAGGACATTTTTTATTTGATCTATTTCCAAAGTTTTTCTCCCCCTAAATTTATATTTTTTTTATTTCAATGAATAATTATATTGTATCAATAATGTGTGTGTTGTTATAACAATTCTTTTGAAGGGTGCTGTTAGCAGTAACTTCACGTATCTTTTTTTGTTTTACTGTCAATTTAAAACAATTTTGTACTATACAGTAATAAAACCGAATTCACTTTTATTTAATCAAGAGATTTCGGTTTATTAATGGGGTAGCACCACATATCTATCAACCTAAGATTTTAAAATATCCTCTAATTAAGGAATTTGTAAGTATCAAGTAAGAAAAACGAGAGCTTTGTTTCCTATAATCAAAATATAAAATGAAGGAAGAAAGATCATTTCTGAAGTTTATATGCATGTGGAAAAAGTAGAAATCTACGGTTTTTTAGAGTAATAATATCAGTATGTCAAAGTTTTGGAGATTACTTGCAAATATTTTGAAGTTTTTGCACCAGAACCCTAATTACCATACCTGTTTTTTACCATCACATATTGGAGGTTAAAACATGAATAAAAAAAAGAAAATACAAAAATCAGTACTTACCTTTACCCTACTCTTTTCTTTAGGTGTTTCATCTTTCCCGCTTACAACAGCTATTCACGCAGATACACGTGAGGAGCAATCTGCAGAAAAGAAACAAATCTCTTTAACGGAGCGTACATCATTATTTTTTGAATATCTCCAGCAAGGTAAGTATGCAGAGGCACTTCAGTTGACGTCTGCTGCTTTTCAATCCAAGTTTACAGCAAACACATTACAAAACTGGTGGACACAAAGTGGGATAAAAATCATGGGAACACCTGTAATAAAAGAACGAAACTTGGTCCATCAGACGGTGGAAATTCCAGGAGCTATTGAAGGAACTACCATACCGCTACTCATTAAATTCACACCTGGCGGGAAAGTAGATGAAGTTGGAGAAAGGCCGCCCCAGGAATCTTACATTCCGCATCCTAGATATGACCAACCTGCTTCCTATCAAGAACGTGAAATCGTCATTGGAAATTCTACTTATCCATTACCAGCCACATTAACAGTTCCGAAACATAAGCCTGGTGAAAAGGTACCCGTTGTTGTTCTTGTTCATGGTGCTGGCATCCATGATCGCGATGCTACCTATTTGGGAACAAAAATCTTACGAGACCTTGCGGTGGGCCTTTCATCCAACGGAATTGCAGTGTTACGCTATGAAAAACGTACCTTAGAACATGCATTAAAGATGAGTGCAGAACCTGTTACGTTGGACCGTGATACTACAGATGATGCCATATATGCAGCAAAGTCAGCAGCGCAGCAGGAAGGCATTGATCCAAATAATATTTTCATTCTCGGACATAGCCAAGGAGCTGGCACAATGCCGCGAATACTGAGCAAAGCGCCTTCCTCACTTGTTCGAGGAAGTATCTTACTCGCACCACCTGCACGCCCTTTGACTGACACTGCCATTGATGTGAGTCAATACCTTGGGGCGCCAAAGGAAGTAATCGATGAACTAAAAAGACAGTTCGCTTTTATCCTGGATCCTACTTTCCATCCTGACCATCCGCCAGCTGGCTACAATTTTCCGTTTCCGTCTCCTCATTTTATGTATGATGTTACTAGGTGGCGTCCAGTTGAGGAGACAAAATCACGAAAAGAGCCTTTGCTGATTCTGCAAGGGGCACGCGATTATCAAGTAACAGTAAAAGAAGATTATACAAAATGGCAGGAAGGACTTTCAAACCGCGGGAATGTTCAGTTCAAAGAATATCCGAAATTGAATCATTTCTTCACGGAGGGTGACGGGGAATTGAGTCTTCCAAGTGAGTACGAAATCCCTGCAAATGTTCCCGAGTACGTCATCCAGGACATTATTACATGGGTTAATGAGACAAAAAAATAAGAAAACATCAAAAGTCTTCATGGAATCATCATTGCGTGAAGGCTTTTTTGAAACTAGTGATTCAGACATATCTATTATTTTCAACATCATTTAATATAATATTTGCCCCAAAATGAAAAATTAGAGTCTTTTATAGCAATGAAGTTCATTTTTATCATTTTGGGGGCAACCTGTTCTGTTAGCTTGATGGGCATGTGGTGCTACCCCATTGCTATCAAGCTAAGCTTACGCAAAGTAAATTTTAGGAGATATTGTTTCTTTTTTCTAAAGGGCTAGTGTAGGCGATTGAAAGATTTGCATACGAAATATAAGTTAAGTAAATTTCGACATAAAAAAGCCGATTATTCCCATGTTAAAAAACTATCGGTTTTAATTTATTTAAAATTATAAGTTTCTGTATATTCGGGAGTAAGTAAATGGTTATCAATTATTAAGATTGATAGTAAGGTAATAAATACAGAAGTAAGATCCTTGCCACTAAACCAAAGCAAAAATCCCATATCCTCATCAAAGTTGTTCCCTGTTTATTCATGATTAAACTTTTTATTAACAATCCAATAATTCGTTACGAAGAGTGTCAATAAAATCCATACAATTGTTAGTAACACACTATCTATTACATTTGAATTTACTAATCCCGTAACTAACGTTTCCATTGCATGCTTACTCATACTGGCTGGATTAAGCTGATCCATTATTGGATTCAAACCGACGATTATTCTACAGGCTAAAAGGAAGACAATTGAAATTAACGCAATAATACCTTGACTGTGAAAAATAGCACTTATCATTGTTGTGAAAGATACGATAAAAAGAATCCATATTAGATAAAATAGTAATCCAGTAATCATATGTGAAAATGGAACAGCAGTAAAAAGATAATTTACATATAGATAAGAAGTAACGTATCCAATTGTTACACTACAAGCTACCATTAAATAATTCGACACTATTTTCCCACCTAAATATGAAGTAACAGTAACGGGCCTTGTTAAAATAAAGGCCAACATACCATTGGCTTTATCTGTTTGAATAGTACCCATCATAGAAATCACTAGAATCATAAGTCCAAGCTGATCAAACTGGGATCCCAAAGTACTCGCTAATACTGCGCCTCCTTTTTGTGTTGCCATACTCGGATCAATGGTAATTCCCTGTCCTCCACCTAATGCTTCCAGAATTGATGGTAAATAATGAGTTACTACTGGCTGTGTTGCGCCTAAAAATATAAAAACAATTGGTAGCCAAAGGATCTTAAAATCACGTAACATTTGAACACATTCTTTTTTTATCAATACAAGTAAGTTATTCATTTTTGCACCACCAACTTTAAGAAAATTTCTTCTAAAGTATCGTTGCTTATTTCAAACTTAACGATGTCCACTTTATGTTCAAGTGCATTTTGTAGCAATAAATTCTTGTTTATTTCGATACTTTCAACCTTCACTTTGATTTTAAGCCCAATCACTTCTACGTCTTTCACATAAGATAATTTTTGCACAACTTCAATCCACTTTTTATCTTTAGCTGTTATTTCAATAATTAATTTATTTTCATTATTACGGTGTAAAAGCTCAGTAATCGTTGTATCTTCTATTTTTGTTCCATCTTTTATAATGACAAATCGTTCACAGATTTCTTCTGCATCACTTAATATATGGGTTGATAATAAAATGGTTGTATCTTTTTTTATTTCTTCAATTAGATTCAATACCTCTCGTCGACCGATTGGATCTAATGCGGATACCGGTTCATCCATGACAATAAGCGAAGGTTTATGCAGTAATGCTTGTGCAATACCAAGTCGTTGTTTCATTCCACCAGAAAACGTACCAACCTTTGAGTTTTCTTCGCCCCTTAGTCCAACTTTCTCCAAAATTTTTGGAATTGACTTTGATAATTCTTCTTTTTTCAATCCCGAAAGTTGGCCCATAAACGTAAGCGTTTCTCTCGCTGTCATCCAATGGAAAAAATTAGGGTATTGTGGTAAATAACCAATTTCTCTTTTCATTTTTGATATTTTTATCCCATTCAATAAGACTTCACCAGCATCTGAATTAATAATATCTGAAATTACTTTTATTAATGTGGATTTCCCTGCTCCGTTTGGTCCAATTAATCCGACGCATTCCCCCGATTGCAGTTCCATCGAGAAATTATTGACAGCAATTTTTCCTTTAAATACTTTTGTCACATTTCTAATTTCTAATTTCATAATTTCTCACTGTCCTTTCTCCCTATAACAAAGTACAGAATAGGTCCCAATATATTAATGAAAAGAATAATTAGCGTCCATACAAGTACATTTTTTCTTATTTTTCTATGCCGATATAAATCAATGAATGCAATTAATACTAAAAGTGCCCCCACCGCAATAACCGGCAATATGATGGATAGAATAGACATAAGATCAATGTTTTTAAGGTCATTTAATCCGTAATGTAATTGCATTATTATCAATCCTTTCTAAATTCATTATCATTATTGATAATAATAATGATAAAACAAGAACGGATGAATTGCAAATATTATTCTCATTATTTATAATGAGAATAAAAATAAATGATAAATAAGGTGAGTTAATGAGTAATAAAGTTGAAATTTTAATGCATCCTGTAAGAATGAAAATTTGCCAAGTGTTAATGAGAAATAAGGAAGATGGGCTAACACCATTAGAAATGGTAAAAATCATTAAAAATGTACCACAAGCAACTTTATATAGACAGCTACAAACTATGGTTGATTCTGGTATCGTCCATGTAATTAAAGAAAAAAAGGTAAAATCTGTTTCTGAAAAATATTACGCAATAAATGAAGAAGATGCAAAAATTGAAGGAAGTGAATGGAAAGGATTATCTGATGATGAAAAGTTAAACTATATTTCCTATTACCAGTTATCACTTATGACACAATATCAAAGTTACCTTAAGAAATTAGGTGAACACAACAGTCAAGAAGATAATGCTACTTTTTCTGTAGTGGAATTAAAGCTAGATGAGGAACACTTTATAAAATTTCAAAACGAACTTAACGAATTAATGACTAAATACTACCATACCCAAAGTAGGGGCAACGAAATAGAGGCTCCAGTTCGGACCATCGCTATTACAATTATTCCAGAAACTTAAATTAATCCGATATAAAAAATACTGGCTGATGATTCTTTAGCTTAGAAAAAAGAAAACAACCTCTATTATAATTGATGTTGTATGAGCTTAGCTTGATAGCAATGTGGTGCTACCCCATGCCCATCAAGCTAAAGTTTTATTACACCCCCAAAACGAAATTTTTAGGCTTTCTTGTAACGAAAAAGCTTATTTATCGTTTTTGGGGGAACCTGTTTTCTTAGGTTGATGGCAATGTGACGGTACCTCTATAATAAGTTTACTCGATGATTGTTATATTTTTTTATGGTTTTTAAGCAATTTCATACTTTCTTAACACTAAGTGTACAAGTAAAAGAAGACATCTTAATAGATGTCTTCTTTTCAAAAACACCATCCTCTCCTATACTCTATCGAAAGAATAGTGTTTTTTCGTGTTATGACTACAAAACTATAATTTTTATAAACCAAAATAAATGCCCATAAGAGAATATATAATTACGGTCGAAAACAAGATAGTCATATGAAGAAGCGAATAAACAAACATTGATTTTGCCCATTTCTCTGAATCCATTTTTTTATAGCCGAAGATACTTAAAACGAGCCATAAAATACTTAAAAGAAGTGCTACTAACATAAGGCCGAGGCTTAAAGATTTAAAAAGGAAACTCATTGCAATCAAAATGATTAAATAAATATTAGTTTGCATATATGTTCTTTTAACCCCCTTGACTACTGGAAGCATAGGAACTTTAGCAGCCTTATACTCATCGTGCCTGCGAATAGCTATTGCATAGAAATGAGGCATTTGCCAAATGACTGTAATCAAAAAAAGACCAAGAATAGCCGGATGTGTAATATCTGGATAAATAGCAGCCCATCCAATGAGAGGAGGCATTGCTCCAGAAATACTTCCAACCTCTGTATTATAAATTGTTCTTCTTTTACTCCACATTGTATATGGGACTACATAAAAAAATAAGCCTAAAAATCCTAAGAATGCTGCTAGAAGAGTTGTTAGTGCAAGAGAAAACAATCCCAAGATGGCCATTAAAGTTCCTAGCCATAATACAGTTTTCGGTTTTATTTCTCCTGTCACAGTGGGTCTATTTTTTGTTCTCTCCATAATAGAATCAATATCACGATCATACAAGTTATTAAAAGCTCCTGCTGCACCCATTACTAAAATAGAGCCAATCAAAGTAAATATAATTTCAGGAAGTTTCCCAAGCAAGCTAATCTGATATGTATATAATGCCAATGTCAATCCAGCAAACATTGGAATCAGGTTTGATTTAATAATCCCGGTTTTAACTGTTTGCGCTAAAATTTTTGCCGGAGTCTGTTTTGGTATTTTAGGGGTCTCTATTTTTTGCATTATTTCTCGTCTCTCCTTTTACTAGATTATCTACAATTCTCATACTCTAATCTAAAATGACATTATTACTGATTAATTAATACATAGATCCCTTCCGTAATTTAAATACCATATAGATTTTATATACTATATGGTATATTAGTTCTATAAAGTATAATTGTCAAGATACGGAGGAGGAGAAATGATCAGACGAAGATTAACTCAAGAGGAAAGAAAAAAGGAAACACGGCAATTACTTCTAGAATCAGCTGTTGAGGTTTTTGCTCAATTAGGCTTTCACGGAGCTTCTGTTGATAAAATTGCAGAGTATGCCGGGTTTAGTAAGGGAGCTGTTTATGCTCATTTTAATTCCAAAGAAGAACTCTTTCTAGCCATCTTGGAAAAACAAATGCATTTACACGTGCATAACATCCATCAAATAATAGACCAACAGCATTCATTATCACAATTCATCGGAATTTTGGATCAACATTCCCATTCAAGTAGACAAAAAAATCGAACATGGAGCATGCTTAACATGGAGTTTCTCCTTTATGCGATGCGTGAAGAATCGGTGCGCCATAAATGGTCGAATATGATAACAGAATCGGTAGAACAAATTTCCAAAGCGATTGAGAAATTAATGTCAAAAGAGAATGAGAATGAATCTGCTCTATCTGCTAACGAAATGGCATGGACTATTCTTTCATTAGAAAATGGTATGGCCCTATGTTATTATATTAGCGAAGAACATATGCCCTTAAATTTATTTGGAAAAGCATTACAAAATCTGCTCCTGTCTCCTCGTCAAGAAGATTAGAAGATTCTCTTGTCTAAACAGAGTTTAAATATACAAAGCTAAAAATAGAGTACAATTGTGGACATCAAATATCGAATAAGATAAATGGCTTTAGTATACAAGTGATGTGTAACCTTTTTAAAAATATTAAGTATAAGTTATCTAATAAAAGTAAAAAATCACCTTAATATATATAAACTATACAATTATTATTAGAGAGTAGATTGATTATGCTTCTTATCATTAATCTATCAAGTTCTTTAATTTGATAAAAGGAGAGTACATATCGCTCGTGTCTAATATGTACTTTTCTATACTTCGTAAGGATATTTATACTTTAGATCTTGATAATACACAATATCAACGTTTTGTCAGTAGTACATATGCTATTCAAGTTAATATTTTAAAGATTCCTAAAACATCGCCTTATCTCTAAATAGCTATTTAAGGGCCTTCAGCTCATTTTTCTCGTTTTGGAGGTATTTTTATTTCTTAGCTTGATAGCGATGTGGTGCTACCCCATATAGCAAAAATACGTTTTCCCTACCTATAATTCTACAGAAAGAATAATGTAATTTATTCATTTTGAGGACCACATAATGAGTATAGGATATCAGAAAAAACTTGTTAAGGTTAGTAATTCCATACTATTTCATTTCATACAAAGGGAATTTGCTCATTATTAACGAAAGTGTATGTTAACTTGATGAATTCATTCATATACCGTATTACAAAAAAACATGAGAACAATCTTATCCTACGATACATAATTATGATCCGTTTTAAAAATTATTAAAATTAAGGAGCAGCATTGTATGGGGAAAAAAGTACTGTTTTTTGGGGATTTCGGAATTGACGATACGATAGCTATCATATACGCGCATTTGACAGATAAAATTGATGTTATAGGAATTGTTGCAGACTATGGGAACGTACCTAAAGCTGAAGTTGTTAGAAATGTTCGCTTTTTACTTAAAAGTGTAGGAAAAGAATATATAAAAGTTTTTGGGGGGGCGGAGCATTCCATGTCTTCAGAAGCTGAAACTTTTTATCCAGAAGTTCACGGTAAATTTGGGATAGGGCCCATTTATCCAGGACTAGAGATTCAGACATTTGAGAATTTTTTTGAGGTTCTCACACTTATTAAGCAGCATAAAAATGAACTTATTATCGTGAATACCGGACGGCTAACTTCACTTGCAACTTTATTTCTCCTTTATGGTGATGTGATGGAATATGTACATTCTTATTATATTATGGGAGGAGCTTTTCTATATCCAGGAAATGTTACTCCCATTGCTGAAGCTAACTTTTATGGCGATCCTGGATCAGCCAATATTGTAATGAGATACGCAAAGAATCTATCAATTTATCCTTTGAATGTTACACAATCGGCTATTGTAACACCGGAAATGGTCAATTATATCCACTCTAAAGGGAAAACTAAATTTTTAAAGCCTCTTTTAGACTATTACTATTATCAATTTTATCAAAAAAAAGTCCCTGGAATACAAGGTAGCCCGGTTCATGATGCACTTACTTTAATTGCGATTAATCGTGATGATATTTTTACGTACCATCAATCAGCAGTGACAGTTAATGTACTTGATACTGTAAGAGGACAAAGTATAGGAGATTTTAGATCTACCTTTGAACCAGAAACATTCGGTAATCGTCCAAAACATAGGATTGCAGTACAGATGAATTATGAACAGTTTTTTAAGGAGTTTATGACTGTAATGACTGGCGACCTATTTTAGTTAAAAACATTATATATATATGGAGATGTTTTGCTATCAAGATAAGATTTTAAAGTACCCTCTAAATGGAAATTTTATATTTTTATAGATCTGAAATTTATTTTAATCGTTTTGGGGGTGACTTATTTTCTTAGGTTGATGGTAACGGGGTATCGTCTATTATAAAAAAGCAAACTTAATTAAGTTTGCTTTTTTAAATACTCTTCTAAATCTAATTAGTTTTCATAAAATATCTTCTGCTTCCTGTGGAAGGGATATGTTTTTATTTCTTCTGTATCTAAATTTCATGAAATAAATGAATAGCTATAATTTGTCTACAATCATAGGTATGGTAATAATATGTACCGGATTCCATACACATTGCACTTGTATAGATGGTATTGTCTAATGTACCTTCGTCCGTTATCACTCCACCTTTTGGAACCTCGCAAGTTGATAAGATATGAAATATGGCCGATACCCCCTCTTCTTCGTTATCTATACCTTGAATATTTTGTTTCCCAAATGCTGCCCGCACAAACCTTGATGGTGGGGTGAAATCCCCAGGTAGTCCCATCGAACCCGATCCTTGTCCAAAAGCACTTAACGGCAAAATACAAATCCATCTATATGATAAAGAATTATTATCTATTGTTTTATGAGGGACTAAAGAAGGGCATCCATGAATTAATAAAAATTTTATTGCGTTTGTTTTACCAGTTAGAAAAAAACGGACGAAAATCTCACCGGTATGAAAAGAAAACAGTCTTAGATATCTTAGGTGTTGTGTATGATTGTACGTTGTCACAAGGTTTCCAAGTTGCATAATATTTTTAAAAACACCTATTTAATAGGTTTATTTGTTATGCACACCTTTAGTGTAGTCGTAAAAATTTGAAAAAACACATTCACATATACCCTCTTGTCCCCCTTAGCTTGATAGGCATGTGGTGCTACCCCATCGCTATCAAGCTAAGAAAATACAACTCTCCCAGAACGAGATTTTGTCCTAACTTGTAATAAAAAAGCTCTTTTTTCGTTTTGGGGTGGATTTGTTTTCTTAAGTTGATGGGCATGTGTCGTACCCTATAAAGGGAAAAAGAATTAATTGTCAAATATTTAACTATAAAATACTAAATTTAGGAGGAGCTTATGAAAAGGAACTTATTGAAAAAAGCATTTTCCGCGTTATTATTGACCACAGTTTTAACATTCTCATTTTCTACTGCTGCATTTGGAGAATCCGTAACTACCCAATCAATTAAAATGAACAATGTTCTTGAAAGGGTTGTGTCGGTTGAAACAAAGGGTGAATTTGATCGTAAAGAGACCCGAAATATGGTTGATCGTCTCTGGAGCATCCCAACTAATATATTGATCACCATGCATAAACAGGGAGTTCAAGTTAAACTGATTAATTTCCCTCTTACTGATTTGCCGGAGTATGAATATTTAAGGGGAACCGTTCCTAGGGGATGGGAACATACTCCATATACGTGGGATGATGTGCCAGGTGCAGGTGGGCAGACGGTTGTTGCTCGAATCGGTTACAGCTATAAAAAGATGCATAGTTCTGTAAGCCTTGAGCTGCATGAAACAGCCCATTCCATTGATTGTTATGTATTTGACAATATTAGTTATTCAAATAAGTTTACTGAAATTCACGCTTTGGAGCATGATGATTTTAATGACAATCCATATTTCGATTACAAGGAAGAATATTTCGCCGAAGCCTTTGCCTATTTTTATGCTGGCCCAGACACGAAGGCTGAGTTAGAAGAAAAAGCTCCATTAACTTATAAATTTATTAATGAGTTGCAGCGGAATATCCCACCGGAAAAGCATTCAAATAAGTAGGATTATAGAATTTTTCCATAATCATGGGATTCCCAAGTTATAGAAACGGAATTCAAAAAGGGGTACGGCAAGAATTCCTTCTTTTTTGAGCTACTTAAAGAAAGGCCTTTTTATCCATTTAACGCTTGCTAGGTGTCAATATTGGTACGAAAAAAGCTGTGATCACGGATTTTCACTTGATAAAATAATTTATTTATGCCATTATTTATTATAATTTTAAGGTATATAATAGGATTCTCCTGGCCAGGGGAATCCTATTTTTTTGTTCTAAAAGGGGACACGCTCCATCGCTATCAAGCTAAGAAATACAAATACCCCCAAAATGTAAAAAATGGGCTCAATTCTTATGGACACCTATGAAAAGATGAAATTTTCACTTTGGGTGCACTTCAAAATGTTAGCTTGATGAGCATGTGGTGCTACCCCTAAAATGATAAATAATTAAAGTTAATTTCACCATTGATAATATTTTTGTTATGATCAATGTATAATAAAATTATAACTCATGTAATAGATTAAGCGGTAAACTTAACCAACGACCGCTTAGGTAATGAGTTATACCCCTTGGAAAAGGTACCTTGCAGCAGGGGTACCTTTTCTTTTGTTTTTATTTATAAAATATTTTAAATAGAAGCTATGTAGTTAAAAAGTATACTAATTAAATTGTAATTGAAGTGAAGTAAATATCCCATATGGATATTTTTAAATACTAGAAAGAAAATCTTTTGAGCGATAACTGGTATACCGATGATGGTTAAACATTGCATCCGGTTATAATTATATATAGAAAGGTGGAGTAGTCCAAATGAGCTTCCAGACAATATTAAAGAGGTTGTAATTGAAGTAATGGGACTTATTATGAAGGTTCGTGTAATCTTGTGCCAAAAGAATAATAGCGATACAAAATAAGATTAGTATTAGGAGCTGCAGATACGTTTTAGTTTGCAATAAGCTATCTCAATATGTATTGGCAGCTCCTATCACGTTTAACGACCGTTTACACTCTTTAAAAAATGCGTTCATAACACTCATCCTTTTGTATAATAGTAAATACTTTTAATTAATACTCTAACATGCTATTCGTCCCTATTTTTATTACATGTAAACTCATAGCTATCCGCTCTATAAAATTTCATGCACCGTAATTATTAATTATATATAAAATATAGTTAACACGCGGATTTCTATTCCAAAAGAAAAAAGCACCCATCAGGATGCTCCATTTCTAATGATTTAAACACAATTTGCTTAGGGTCGCGATATCAATCAAAGCTGGTAAAAATTCTATGTATCGATTTTTTCTTTGCCCTTGCAAATAAACCACCATATCAAAGCTACAAGTAGTATAAGGAGAAGTAGTTTTAAGCATCAGGTAATACAAATTCCATTTGCTTACTCTGTGTTTTAAACCCAAGTTTTTCGTAGAATCGTATAGCCTTCTTGTTAAATTCTAAAACATTTAATTCTACGCTTGTTGCTTGTATTTCTTTAGCATACTCAAATGCTTTTTGTACTAATATTTTTCCGATTCCAGTTCCTTGACATATTTCGCTTACACCAATATTGCGGATAAAGAGTACTTTTCGCTCAACTAACTTTGGATTTTCGGATGGTTCTTTAATATCTAAGATTATGTAAGCAAGAATCTCTTTATTATTGTCCTCTACTACAAATATCTCTATGGTTGTATCAATAAGCCATTCTTCGTATGCATTGTGATCCAAAGAAGCTGAAGTATCAGAATAAATATCTGGTCTTCCCTCTATATGTAACTGTTGAACTTGCTTGTTTATATTTGATATATCCCAAAAATCTTCTGAAGTAGCTATTCTTACAGTAAAAGGCAAAATTTCATTAGACATAAGTACGTCCCTCCTAATGTTTTACTTAAAATATACTTTTTTCAGTGGTTTTAACATAACAAATGTTGCTTACATCTATGACCATAATTGATTCATGTTCATCACTCATTTTATACACCCCATTAACATATTAGGCTTATATTTTATCATTATTTTACAAGATATCACTTATTCCTAGTCGTTTGTATACTTCACTAGCAGAATAAACAATCTCGTCCGTCATAGCATCACGACACCTCCTAGTGACAGTATTCCATGATGTTTAGAAAATTCCTGCATATAAAAAAAGCCCCGATCAGGGCTTTTTGCAAGACGACTGTCATGTAATTGTTAATTGAAGAAGGATGTAATTAGATTGATGCGTCTTTTTTGGATGTCTCCTTTGTGAAATCATACAAAGCGATTGCACCTAAAAGAACAAGTATACCTTGAGGAACATCTATTAAAATATTTTTCCAAATTTCTGGCATTACCCATTTAATATCTGCTGCCGATTCAAGATAAGCTTGAAAATAACCGATTGTAAAACTAATTATACTTAAAAATACAAATAACGTTAGGCCCATTCGAATTAATTTCTTATTTGTAAACATATAACACCTCGCAAAATTCATTGAAAATTCCTGCTCATTACATACAAAAATTCCTATATTTAATTTTAACATACAAAAAATCCAAATAAAAACAATATGCATATTTGCATACTGTATTAACAGTATTCCATGATGGTTAAGGAATTCCTGCAAAGAAAATAGCCCTGATATATAGGGCTTGGTTTTTAGCACGTTATAATTAAGGCCATATAAGTATAATAAATATAACAAAAGCAATTAGTAATATCCCACACCCCATCATCGGTTGACCCATTTGAGATCCGTACTTATTAGAAGATTGAACCTGCAATTATAAGAAATACACCAGCTAATATAAGAAATAACATGGTGAAAATTATCAAATTCATCCCCCTTAACTTTTAATACACCCATTATAATTAAAACAATAGCTGTTAATTAACAAAAACAACATCCATAATTAAGGTGCACAGTAAATTGACCTCAAAAAAATTCTTAAGTGACATATCTTTAAATCCATTTAAATATTAAGTATACTTTGTGCACTACTTTTTATAAATTGATATAGATATCCCTCTTAATTTCTCACTTTATTTTTAATTAAGAATCAAATTATTTATGAATGAAATTGTATTATATTGGCTTAAATATTATGGAATTAAAATTACGAATAATAACAAAACGGTTTTAAACAACCTTACACTAATCATATTGAATTTATTTCATACTGATACCTATGATATTAACGCATCCACAAAGGGTTGTTACAAAGTAATCTGAGGGTCTGTTTTTCAACTTCAAAATTTATTTTTTGAAGTTTTTGCAAATAAAAGGAAGAAGAATCCATTTGCACATGAATTCTTCTTATTTACTGCTTTAACTTAGTGTAATCTGTATTGACCTGTTAATTGTTCTTCAGCCATTCGAACTAAACGTTTTGTAATTTCTCCACCGACAGAGCCATTTGCACGTGATGATGTATCAGGTCCTAATGTGACTCCTAATTCACGAGCAATTTCATACTTCATTTGCTCAATAGCACTTGCAGCAGCTGAAACAAGAATTTCATTTGTATTACTTTCGTGTCTTTGAATATTCATAATTGCACCTCCATTATATTTGTATATAACTTGTGCCTAATTATGATATTTATGCATGAGTAACCTAGTTTCTTCTAGTATTTTTAGGGGAACCCTTTTTCTTTCTCTCTTTCCTATATTCCACTAATTGAATTTGAAACACATCTGAATCCTTAATTCCTAAAACATTCGCTTCTTCTATAAATGAACGCCAGGACTCTACTTTTCTTGACTTTTCTTGACTTTTCTTGACTTTTCTTGACTATTTCTTAATGTGTAGATCTTTGAGTACTCTATAATTAACCCTCCTCAAAAGTTAAATAATGTACATTGCATTTCAGTATAAAAATAAAACCGCCTGTAAGAACGGTTTCTCTTTTCGTTATTTTTTTATGGCTCTACGCTTTTTTATTTTTTCTTTAATATATTTTATGTTACTTATGCCTAGACGAATTGAATTGAAGCGAAGATAAGGTAAATCATTATAATGACGTAGACTACTAACCAACTCGTTTGAACTACCCCGACTTTCACTTCGTTTAAAAGTGAGGAATTCCTAAGTAAAGAGTTCTAACGAACTCTAATTTATTAGGCTAACCCCGCAGTCCTTGCGGTTAGAAGCCTTATCGCTTCATTCTTTAAATTGATACTTGCGTTAATATCCCTATCATGGTGTGTACGGCAAGAAGGGCAATCCCATTTACGTAGGTTCAGATTTTTAACGTCTTTGTTTTGATATCCACAACAAGAACATAATTGGCTTGAAGCAAATGTTTTCGATACGACAATTACTTGTTTACCGTACCATTTTGCCTTATATTCCAACAT